>NZ_JBHSBI010000012.1:0-321396 GCF_042650645.1 Nonomuraea purpurea | reverse complement strand
AGAACATCCTCACCGCCGGGAGGGCGGAGTTCGTGCAGCCCAGTCCGGGTGTGCGAGCTGGGGCGCGCAAACCACGCAACCGCGTGGGCCGCAAGGCGAACCGCCAAGCAACAGCAGCCCAGGCCACCGCACAGACGGAGCCTGAGCTGGCTGGAATCCCCCGACTTTAGTCATGGGGAGCGCTTCAAAAATGGCTGGCCCGTGCCCGGCGGCCGCTGGCAGGATGGGCGGGCACCAGTCCGCCGACGATCAGGAGCATGCGATGCGGCGTCGCCTCGGAACATCCCAGCGCCCCATTGGCACGAGAGTTCTCGAGGGCTCGACCACGCATGCACATCCTGAACATCGGCATTCTCGCGCACGTAGACGCGGGCAAGACCAGCCTCACTGAGCGGCTGCTGTTCGAGACCGGGGTCATCGACCGGCTCGGCAGCGTAGATGCGGGCAGCACACAGACCGACACCGGCGAGATCGAACGCCGCCGCGGCATCACGATCCGCGCGGCCGTCGCCTCCTTCACGCTGGGTGACCTGCGGGTCAACCTGGTGGACACGCCCGGCCACGCCGATTTCGTGGCCGAGGTGGAGCGGGCGCTCGGCGTGCTCGACGGCGCCGTGCTGGTGCTGTCGGCCGTCGAGGGCGTCCAGCCGCACACGCGGGTCCTGATGAAGACTCTGCGCAGGCTGCGGCTGCCCACGCTGATCTTCGTGAACAAGATCGACCGGGCGGGGGCCAGGGAGCGGGAGCTCCTCGCCGACATCCGGCGGCGGCTGTCGCCGTGCAGTGTCGCGCTGAACACCGTGCGCGACCTCGGCACCGCGCGGGCCTGCGTCCAGCCGGTCGGCGCCTCCGGGGTGCGGGAGGCGGCCGAAGTGCTCGCCGAGCACGACGACGGGCTGCTGGAACAGCTCGTCGAGGGCGGGACGCCCGGATTCGACCGGATACGCGAGGCGCTGGCGCGGCTGTGCGCCGGCGGGGTCGCGCATCCGGTGTTGTTCGGCTCGGCGTTGACCGGCGAGGGCGTGGCCGCGCTGCTCGACGGCATCCGGCTGCTGCCCTCGGTGCGGCCCGGCGACGACGACGGGGCGGCGCGGGCCTCGGTGTTCGCGATCGAGCGGGCGCCCTCCGGCGAGAAGGCGGCCTACCTGCGGGTTCGCGAGGGCGTCCTGCGCGCCCGCGAGCACCTGACCTTCCACCGCGACGGCCTCCAGGGCTCCTACGAGGGCCGCCTGACGGCCCTGTCGGTCGCCGGCTCCCCCGGCCGGCGCGAGGGGGCGGCCGGCGACATCGTCAAGGTCTGGGGTGTTCCGGAGATCCGCGTCGGCGATCACGTGGGCGAGCCCGGCAAGGCCGGTCAGGCGCACTTCACGCCGCCCAGTCTGGAGACCGTCGTCCGGCCCCGCGTCAGGGGCCAGGAGCCCCGCCTGCACGCCGCCCTGCTGGCCCTGGCCGAGCAGGATCCGCTGATCGGCACGCGCACGCTGTCCGGCGGCCAGACCTGCGTCCTGCTCTACGGGGAGGTGCAGAAGGAGGTCATCGGCGAGACCCTGGCCAGGGAGTTCGGGGTGGAGGCCGAGTTCGAGCCGAGCCGCCCTGCCTGCTTCGAGCGCCCCAGCCGCGCCGCCGAGGCGGTGGAGGCCATCGAGCGTCACGGCCCCAACGAGTTCATGGCGACCGTGGGTCTGCGCGTCGAGCCGGCCGCCAAGGGCACGGGGGTGGGCTACCGGCTGGAGGTGGATCTGGGGTCGCTGCCGCTGGCCTACCACCGGGCGATCGAGGAGAGCGTCCGGCTGACGCTGGGCGAGGGCCCGCGGGGCTGGCCGGTCACCGACGTCATGGTCACGCTGACCAGAACCGGCTACGTGGCCCCTGTCACGGTGGCGGCCGACTTCCGCGGGCGCGTGCCCGTCGTGCTCATGCGGGCGCTGCGGCTGGCGGGCACCACGGTGTACGAGCCGTGCCACCGCTTCGAGCTGGAGGTGCCGCTGGAGACGTTCGGCGCGGTCACGGCCGGCCTGGCGGGCCTGGGCGGCATGCTGCGCGAGACCCGCAGGGCGCAGGACACCTGGCTGCTGGAGGGGGAGCTGCCTGCGGCCTCGGTGCACGAGTTCGAGCGGCGGCTGCCGGGCCTGTCGCACGGCGAGGGCGCGTGGTGGTCGGAGTCGTCCGGCGACCGGCCGACCCGCTAGGCGATATGTCGGGTTTCGGGGGAATATGGGTAGTAAGTGGGTCGATGTGCTAATCAGCAGCGCATCTCATCCGTTCAGGGGGGGATCTCCATGGGAGACACGAAGAAGAAACCCGCCGCCAAGTCCGGTAAATCCAAGAAGCAGGCCCTCAAGAGCAGCAGGCAGGCCAAGGAGGCAAAGCGGGAAAACAGGAAGCCGACGACGGAAGAGACCTGATCCGGGTGACATGATCTGACAGCCGAGGGGCCCGACCCCGGCTGTCAGATCGACCATGGAGTTGCTCTCATGTCGGCCTACCTCCGCTTTCCCGCCGTCTTCCAGGACGTGGTCGTCTTCGCGGCCGAGGACGATCTGTGGATGGTCTCCGCCCAGGGCGGCCGGGCCTTCCGGCTGACCGCCGGGCTCGCCGAGGCGGGATACCCGAGGATCTCCCCGCCGGGCGACCAACTCGCGTTCGTCGGCAGGGAGGAGGGCCCGGAAGAGGTCTACGTGATGCCGGCCGACGGCGGGGCCGCGCGCCGCGTGACCTTCCACGGGGCGCGCTGCACGGTCACCGGCTGGGACCCCGACGGGCGCATCCTGTATGCCAGCGACCAGTCCCAGCCGTTCGAGGGCAGCAAATGGCTGCACCGGGTCAAGCCGGGCGGCGTCCCCGAGCGGCTGCCGTACGGGCCGGCGAACTCGATCGCCTATGGGCCCGACGGGATGATCGTGCTCGGCCGCAACACCGCCGACCCGGCGCGCTGGAAGCGCTACCGCGGCGGGACGGTCGGCGACCTGTGGATCGATCCCCAAGGCGACGGCGCCTTCAGGCGGCTGATCGCGCTGCCGGGCAACCTGGCCTCGCCGTGCTGGAGCGGCGAGCGGGTGTGCTTCATCTCCGACCACGAGGGCGTCGGCAACGTCTACTCCTGCACCCCGGACGGCCAGGACCTGCGCAAGCTCACCCACCACGACGACTACTACGCCCGCAACCTGTCGGGAGACGGCCACCGGCTGGTCTACCACGCGGGCGCGGACCTGTACCTGCTGGAGCCCGGCGAGCGGCCGCGCCGGCTGGAGGTGCGGCTGGCCAGCTCCAGGACGCAGCGCAACCGCAGGTTCGTCGAGGCCGCCGACTACCTCGACAGCGCCCGGCTCGGCCCCGACGGCAGCGCGCTGGCCGTCACCTCGCGCGGCAAGGCGTACGCGATGGCCCACTGGGAGGGCCCCGTACGCCAGCACGGCTCCCCCGACGGCGTCCGCTACCGCTTCCTGACCTGGCTCAACGACGGCGAACGGCTGATCGCGGCGGCCAGCGACGACGGCGACGAGGAGAGGCTGGTGATCCTCCAAGGCCGCGAGGGCGGCGCGGGCAGGGAGGTGGCCAGGCTGGGGCGGGTCAACGAGCTGGCGCCCGACCCGGCGCACGACCGCGTGGCCGTCGTCAACCACCGCGACGAGCTGCATCTGCTCGATCTGGAGACGGGGCGGGCCACGCTGGTCGAGGCCAACCCGCACGGTCCGCCGGAGGATCCGGCCTGGTCCCCTGACGGGACGTGGCTGGCCTACGCGAGCCCGCTCAGCGCCAAGTCCAGCGCGATCAAGCTGTACGACGCGGAGAGCGGCCGCACCACGCAGGCCAGCGAGCCGGTGCTGAAGGACTTCATGCCGGCCTTCGATCCGCAGGGCCGCTACCTGTACTTCATCGGCCAGCGGGTCTTCTCTCCCGTCTACGACCAGCTCCAGTTCGACCTGGGGTTCCCGCTGGGCACCCGGCCGTACGCGGTGGCGCTGCGCGCGGACGTGCCCGACCCGTTCGTGCCCCGCCAGCGCCCGCTGGAGGAGAACGAGGACGACGGCGAAGAGGAGGAGGACGAGCCGGAGCGCCTGCGCGTGGACCTGGACGGGCTGACCAGCCGTGTCACGGCCTTCCCGCTGCCCGAGGGCCGCTACGAGCAGGTCGCCGGGCTGAAGGACAAGGCGCTGATCCTGACCAGCCCGCTGGAGGGCGAGAACACGCTGCACCTGTTCGACTTCGCCAAGGGCAGGAGCGAGACGTTCGCGGACGGCGTGAGCGAGTTCGAGCTGGGCCGCGACCACAAGACGCTGCTGTACCGGGCCGGGTCCAGGCTGCGGGTGGTCAAGGCGGCCGAGGTGCCCGAGAGCGACGAGGACGCGCCGGGCCGCGAGAGCGGCTGGATCGACCTGTCGCGGATCAAGGTGTCGGTGGGCCCGGAGGCGGAGTGGCGGCAGATGTTCAGGGAGGCGTGGCGGCTGCAACTGGAGAACTTCTGGAGCGAGGACATGGCGGGCATCGACTGGCAGGCCGTCTACGAGCGCTATCTGCCGCTGGTGGAGCGGGTGACGACGCGAGGCGAGTTCTCCGACCTGCTGTGGGAGCTGCACGGCGAGCTGGCCACCAGCCACGCCTTCGAGAGCGGCGGGGAGTACCGGCCCGGCCCCGACTACAGCCAGGGCAAGCTGGGCGTGGACTGGGACCACCGCGACGGCGTCTACCACATCGGCGCCCTGGTCACCGGCGACCCGTGGGACCCGGAGACCACCTCGCCGCTGAACAGGATGGGGCTGGACGTACGGCCGGGCGACGCGGTGCTGGCCATCAACGGCGCGCCCATCGGCGCGGCGGCCACCCCGAACGAGCGCCTGGTCAACCAGGCCGGCGAGGAGGTCGAGCTGACCCTGCGCAGGGACGAGAGGGTCTTCACGGTCACGGTGCGCGCCTTGGCCGACGATCGCCCGGCCCGCTACCGCGACTGGGTGAACCTCAACCGCGCCGAGTGCCACCAGCGCTCCGGCGGCCGCGTCGGCTACCTGCACGTCCCGGACATGGGCCCGGAGGGGTTCGGCGAGTTCCACCGCGGGTTCCTGGCCGAGTACGACCGGCACGCCCTCATCGTGGACGTGCGTTTCAACGGCGGCGGCCACGTCTCGCCGCTGCTGCTGGAGAAGCTGGCCAGGCGCCGTCTGGGCTACGACTACCCGCGATGGGGCGACCCCGAGCCGTACCCGCCGGAGTCGCCGCGCGGCCCGCTGGTGGCGATCACGAACGAGTGGGCGGGCTCCGACGGCGACATCTTCAGCCACACCTTCAAGCTGCTGAAGCTGGGCCCGCTGGTCGGCAGGCGCACCTGGGGCGGTGTGATCGGCATCTGGCCGCGCCACCAGCTCGCCGACGGCACCGTGACCACGCAGCCGGAGTTCTCTTTCGCCTTCGACGACGTCGGCTGGCAGGTGGAGAATTACGGCACCGATCCGGACATCGAGGTCGACATCACCCCACAGGATTACGCCGCGGGCGTCGACACGCAGCTCGAACGGGCCATCGACGTCGCGCTCGATCTTCTGTCCGAACGCCCGCCGCACACTCCCGACCCTCGACACCGTCCGCGTATGCAACCTTAGGTACCTTTCGGGCGTCTAAAGATCATAGGTGGGGATAGCGCACAGGGGATGAACATTGTGCACCCATCAAGGCGAGACAATGGCCGGTGACAGGGTGCCTTCCCTGCCGCCGGCTACGTGTGTTGAGACGTGGTCCGGCCTCAAGGGGGTTTTGTCAGGTGCGCACACTGGCACGCAAGGGAAAGTCAGCGGTGGTCCGGCTGTACCGGGGGTACAACCGGCGCAAGGCGCGGACGGCGCCGCCGCCGTCGACGAAGCAGGTCCGCATTCTGCTGCTGCACGCCAACGGCATGGGCGGCACCATCAGGACCGTGTTCAACCTGGCGAGTTACCTGGCCAAGGAGCACGACGTCGAGATCGTGAGCATCCTCAAGGAGACCGAGGAGCCGTTCTTCCCCATCGACCCCCGGGTGCGCTTCCGCTTCTTGGACGACCGGCTCAACCCGAGCCCCGACCCGCTGCGCGCGATACTGTCGAAGCTGCCCAGCCGGCTCATCCCGAAGGAGGAGTCGGCCTACCACCGCTTCAACCTGTGGACGGACCTGAAGCTGACCCGCTACATCCGCTCGCTCGACACCGGCGTGCTGATGGCCACCCGGCCGGGGCTCAATCTGGCGATGGCCCAGTTAGCACTGCCCAGCGTGATCACCGTTGGGCAGGAACACGTGGCGCTGCGCACCCAGCCGGAGCCGATGCAGGAGCTGATCAAGTGGCGCTACCGCCGCCTCGACGCGCTGGTCACCCTCACCAAGGCCGACCTGCGCGACTACCGTGAGACGCTGCCGAAGAAGCCGAAGAAGCTGGCCCGCATCCCCAACGCGGTGCCGCCGATGTCGGGCGGCGTGGCCAAGCTCGACGCGAAGGTCGCCATCGCGGTCGGCAGGATGACCCGCATCAAGGGCTTCCACCGGCTCATCACCGCCTGGGAGACGGTCGCCGCCCAGCATCCCGACTGGAAGCTGCGCATCTTCGGCGCCGGGCCGCAGGAAGAAAACCTGGCCCAGCAGATCGCCGAGGCGGGCCTGCAGGACAAGGTGGAGCTGCCGGGGCCGACCTCCGACGTGGGGGCCGAGCTGGAGAAGGCGTCGATCTACGTGCTCAGCTCCCGGCACGAGGGCTTTCCCATGACGATCCTGGAGGCTATGGCCAAGGGACTGTCGATCGTCAGCTTCAACAGCCCGCACGGGCCCAAGGAAATGATCAAGAACGAGGTGGACGGGCTGCTGGTCAAGCCGCGTACGAACGCCAACCTGGCCGCCTCGATCATCCGCGTCATCGAGGACGAGCAGTTGCGCCGTGCCCTGGCGGCCGGGGCGCTGGAGACCGCGCGCTCCTACGACGTGGACGTGATCGGGCAGAAGTGGGACGCGCTGCTGGCGGAGCTGCTGGCCCGGCGCGACGGCACCTACGTCCGCCCGCAGCCCGCGCAGACCCCGGCCGTCGAGGTCCCCGCGCCCAGGCCCCCGTCGGGCGACGGCCCCTCCGGGGAGGTCACACCTCCGAGCCCGTGAGCTCCACCGGCTCGGCGATGACGTCCACGAGGGCGCCGTTGCGGTAGACGGTGATCGGCAGCGGCCGTGCGATCGCCTCGGCGAACATCAGCCGCTGCAGGCTCTGCGCGTCGGCCACCGGGGTGCGGCCCGCGCTCAGTACCAGGTCGCCGGCGTGCAGCCCCGCCCGGTGCGCGGGCGAGCCCGGCACCACCTCCACCACGCGCAGCGCCCCGTCCTGCCCGGTGCGCCGCCGCAGGTCCTCGGGCAGCGGCGCCGGGGAGGTGACCAGGCCCAGGAAGGCCCGCCTGACCCGGCCGTCCCTGATGAGCGCGGCGACGATCGAGCGGGTCGTGCCGTTGACCGGCACGGCCAGCCCGACGCCCACCCCGGCCACCGCCGTGTTGATGCCGACCACCCGTGCCCGGGAGTCGGCCAGCGCCCCGCCCGAGTTGCCGGGGTTGAGCGCGGCGTCGGTCTGGATGACGTCCTCGATCAGGCGCACGGCGGCCCCGCTGCGGGCGGGCAGCGACCGGCCGAGCCCCGACACGACCCCGGCCGTCACCGATCCGGCCAGCCCGAGCGGGTTGCCCACGGCCACGACGAGCTGCCCCACCACCAGTTCGTCGCTGTCGCCGAGCTGGACGGGCTCGGGCGTGGCGATATGGGCCCTGATCACCGCGAGGTCGGACAGCGGATCGCGCCCGACCACCTCGAAGTCGCCGGAGCCGCCGTCGGCGAAGGCGAGCGTGCCGCCACGGGAGGAGCCGACGACATGGGCGTTGGTCAGCAGGAAGCTCGGCACGCCATGGGTGAAGAACCGGCTGGTCACGAAGTCGTTGGGGTCGATCACCACGGCCGAGCCGCTCCCACGTGCCGCGCGCACGGCGGCGACCTTGGGCAGGAGTTCGGCGGCGACGGAGGACACGACCTCGGAGTAGGCGTCGAGGGGATCGGCCACGGCAATACCTCCCTGATTACGTGCTTACACGCTAACTCCCCCCTCCGGCGCGCAGACAAAAGCGCCCGCCCCGCTGCCGCGAGGCGAACGCTCGAATGAGTCGTGGTGGCGGATCATGGCGGCTTCGCCGAGCGCAGCCAACCGGGTGGGAATCAACGCCGGGCCGAAGCCGTCACGATCCGCGGCTCTTCGGGGTGGTCTACCACCAATTCCGGCTGTCTCCCCAGGGGCCGCCAAAGGGCCCGCCCCACCACCTGCGGCGACGCCAGCGCCTACGACGACGGCAACGCCAGCGGCGTCGGCAGGGCACTCCTTCGGGGAAGCCCGTTCCAGCCATCGTTACCTCCCCCCGTCGTTTACCTCCTTAATCACGACGTTAGTCCATAAATCAGGACATATCCGGCGACTTCGCTGAGACTTGACGGCGAATTCAACAGGCAAGGACCTCCCCGGGCCCCGTCCCGGCTAGGTCAAGGCCTGGGCAAGGGCGAGCCCGCAGTAGGCGGCGCCCAGCCCGGCCACCACGCTGGCCACGGCGTTGGCGACCGCGTGGAAGCGCGCCCCCTCCTCCAGCAGCCGCACCGTCTCATACCCGAACGTCGAGTACGTCGTCAGCGCCCCGCAGAACCCCGTGCCCACCAGCGCCATCACCCCGTCGTTCACCGGCAGCGCGGCCACGAACCCCAGCACCGCCGAGCCTGCCACGTTCACCGACAGCGTCCCCCACGGGAAGACCGTCTCGTGCCGGGCCTGCACCGCCCGGTCCACCAGGTAGCGCAGCGGCGCCCCCACCACCGCGCCGATCACGATCAGCACCAGCGTCATCGCCGGCCCGCCAGGCGCCTGGTCAGCCGCATGCCGACGACCACCGCCACCAGCGCCGCCGCCATCGTGGCGACCAGGTAGACCAGCCCCGTCGCCGCCGCCCCCGCCGCGACCGTGCGCTGCACGTCGACCGCGTACGTCGAGAACGTCGTGTACCCGCCCAGCACCCCCACCCCCAGGAACGGCCGCGTCAGCGGGTGCGCCCGCCGCACTTCCGTGATCAGCACCATGAGCACCCCGATCAGCAGGCACCCCGACACGTTCACCCAGAACGTGGCCCACGGGAACGCGGCGGGCCCGCCGGGCAGCGCCACCTGCACGCCGTATCGGGCCAGCGCCCCCAGGGCGCCCCCGACGGCGATCGCCGCGAGCACCGGCCCCCGCGGCTCGGCTCGTTGCGCGGGAACATGCAGATCAACGTCGGGATCGATCGGACGATCAGTCACACAACCCTCCCTGTGTCAAAGCCAGCGATGCCGGGAATTTCTCTAGACAACCTGGTGTCCCCCACGGAGGCCTGATTGAGCACGAAGGACGCCATCGCTCTCCTCGCAGGCGCCATCATCGTCGTTTCCTTCGTCGGCACCGCCAAGACCTCGCCCGCCACCGCGGCCAGCCCGCTGGGCAACCTCAGCGGAACCCTGCCGGGACTGGCTCCCATCATCTCCGGCGACGACAAGGCCGAGGCACGCGGCCTCGTCAAACGTCTGCGCGTGAAAAGGTTAGGCCCCAACACCGGCTACGCGCGAACGAGGTTCGGGGAGAACTGGGCCGACAGCGCGACCGGGGTGCCGTACGCGCGCAACGGCTGCCGTACCCGCGACGACCTGCTGGCCCGCGACGGCCGCGAGGTGACCTACCGGTCGGGTTCGAGCTGCGAGGTCGTCTCGATGGAGCTGACCGACCCCTACACCGGCAGGATCATCCGCTGGCGCAAGAAGGACGCCGACGAGGTGCAGGTCGATCACGTGGTGCCGCTGAACTACGCCTGGCGCATGGGCGCGCCGCGCTGGTCGACGTCCAAGCGGCTCGACTTCGCCAACGACCCGCTCAACCTGCTGCCCGTGGACGGCGAGGCCAACGAGCAGAAGGACGCCTCGGGCCCGGCGAGCTGGCTGCCGCCGCATCGGCGCATCCGCTGCTCCTACGTCACCCGCTTCGCGCAGGTGGCGCTGAAGTACGGCGTGCCCGTCACGGCGGCCGACAAGAAGGCCATGCTGGCCCAGTGCTCCGCCTAGCGCGGGTCGAGCCAGGAGAAGCCGCGCCGGAAGGTCTGCTCGGCCAGGACGTGCTGGCCGTCGGCGTTGGGGTGGAAGTAGTCCCATTTGCTGACGTGGTCGAGGGTGAACTCGTAGGAGAAGACCGCGCCCTTGTCGGTGCGGCAGTTGGGGCCGTAGGCGGCGCACGCCTCGGCCGCCGCCTTGTTGTAGGCCATCACCCGCGCCCGCACCCTGGCCCGGCGCTCGTCGTCGGCCCGCTTGACCGACTTGGGGTTGGACAGCATCGTCGGGCAGACGCGGCCCAGCGTCCAGAACGTGCGGGCCATGGGGTTGACCATGCCGACCTGCCACAGCCGCCGCAGGTCGGGGATGCTGGCGATGAACACCCTGGCCCTGGGCATCCCGGCGCGCAGTTCGGTGAGCGCGGCGTCCATGCGGCGGCGGTAGGTCGCCACGGGGGTCATGGCCGACTCGGTGCGCACGCACGCGTCCTGCGCGCCGATGAGGATCGTCACGTAGTCGGCCTTGGCCGCGACCGCCTTGCGCACCTGGTCGAGCAGGCCGGCGCTGGTCGCTCCCGGAGCCGCGAAGTTGTGGTTGTGCTTTTGGAGCGTTCCAGACATGGCGGACAGCCGCAGGTAGTGGCTGGTGACGTCCTGGTTGTCGCCGGTGGACCACGAGCGGGCGACACAGGAGACGTACCAGCCGCAGGCGTTGAACCCGGTGGAGATCGAGTCGCCGAGCGCGGCCATGATCTCGGGAACGGGCTCGGCCGGGGCGGCGGCCTGCGACGGGCCGGAAGCGGTCAGGACAATCACTGCGGCGAGTGCGGGCGCCAGGCGATTGATCATGAGCCAACGGTAGGGAGCCGATCACGCGTTGCGATGACGTTCCGGCGACGTCTGTGATTTCAGGACCGACTTCATATCGCCGCTTGACAGGCCATCCATGATCAGGTTGCGCTCTATACACCTCGGCGTCAGGCTTTTTCCGGGTTCATCATCCGTAACCGCTCATTCATGGGGGTCTGAGTCGAACGTGTTCAGTTCCCGCATAGAGTGTCTCGGGTGAGTGTCGCGCTCGGAACAACCCGCCCGCTACCGGTTCGCACCACCCCTGTCGGCGACCCCGGTGACCTGCTGGCCTCCTTGCCCAGAACGGCACCCTACGCCTGGGTCAGAAACGGCGAGGGTCTCGTCGGCTGGGGACAGGCCGCCCGCGTCGCCGTGCCGCCAGGCCCCGGCCGCTTCGCCTGGGCCCGCGAGTGGCTGGCCACCGTCCTGGGCGACGCCCACGCCGACGACGCCGTGGGCACGCCGGGCGCCGGCCCCGTCGCCTTCGGCAGCTTCACCTTCGACGAGGACGCGGCCGGCTCCGTCCTCGTCGTCCCGAAGGCCGTGCTGGCCCGCCGCGACGGCCGCGCCTGGCTCACCACGATCGGCGAAGCGCCGCTGGAGTCCTTCTCCCCCGTCCGCGACCCCGGCCGCATCAGCTACGGCGACGGCAGCCTGAGCGCCCCCGAATGGGAGCACGTCGTGGCCCGCGCCGCCCGGCGCATCCGCGAGGGCGAACTGGAGAAGGTGGTGCTCGCCCGCGACCTGGTCGCCACCGCGGAGCGGCCCATCGACGTGCGGCTGCTGCTGGCCCGCCTGGCCCGCCGCTACCCCGAGTGCTACACCTTCTCCGTGGCCGGGCTCGTCGGCGCCACCCCCGAACTGCTGATCAGGCGCACCGGCCAGGAGATCGAGTCGCTGGTGCTGGCCGGCACGACCCCGCGCGGCACCGGCCCGGCCGACGACATCGCGCGCGGGGCCGCGCTGCTCGCCTCGACGAAGGACCGTTACGAGCACGAGTGCGCGATCGCCTCGGTCCGCCAGACCCTCGCCCCGCTGTGCTCGTCGCTGGAGACGCCCGACGAGCCAGAACTGCTGGCGCTGCCCAACGTGCAGCACCTGGCCAGCCACGTCACCGGGCGCCTGGCCGACGGGGCGTCGGTGCTGGACGTGGTCGCGGCCATGCACCCGACGGCCGCCGTCGGCGGCACCCCGACGCCGACCGCCATCAAGGTCATCCGCGAGCTGGAGGGCATGGACCGCGCCGGCTACGCCGGGCCCGTCGGCTGGATCGATGCCAACGGCGACGGCGAGTGGGGCATCGCGCTGCGTTCCGGGCTCGTCCAGGGGCGCAGGGCCCGGCTGTTCGCGGGCTGCGGCATCATGGGCGACTCCGACCCGGCCGCCGAGCTGACCGAGGCCCAGGCCAAGTTCCGCGTCATGCAGTACGCCCTGGAGGGCTGACCTCGGCCGGGCAGGTCCGCATGCCGGCCCTCAGCCGGGGACGTGGACCTCGCCGCCCACGTCCACGCGGGCCCGTCCCGCCGTCAGCGTGGCCACCCAGTCGGTGAAGTCCGCCACCTCCTCGACGCCCACCGCGACGGCGAAGGTGACCTGACCGGCGTAGGTCACCTCGCGCACGGCGTGCCGGGAGGCGCGCAGGTCGTTCTCCACCCGCCCGGCCTGGTCGTGCGCCACCGCGACGCCGACGAGCCTGGCCGGGACCATCCGCACCGGCTCGGCCCGGTCCAGCGTCTCGGTCACCGCCGAGCCGTAGGCGCGCACCAGGCCGCCCGCGCCCAGCAGCGTGCCGCCGAAATAGCGGCTCACCACCGCCACCACGTCGCTGAACCCCCTGCCGACCAGCGCCTGCACCATCGGCGTGCCCGCGGTGCCGCCCGGCTCGCCGTCGTCGTCGCCCTTCTGGACCCGCCGGCCGATGACGTAGGCGCTGCAGTTGTGGGTGGCGGACGGGTGCTCGCGGCGTCGCCCGTCGATGAAGGCCGCCGCCTCCTCGACGCTGCCCGCGGGGGCCACCGCGCAGATGAAGCGCGAGCGCCGCACCTCGTTCTCGTGCTCGACGACGGTCTTGAGTGTGAGGTACGGGACAGGCACATCCGACAGGGTATGCCCTCGCCCAGACGGCGGCGTGATGCACGGTGCGCCCCGCCCGTCTGTGCGGGGTGCACAGGTGGGGGCCGGCAGGCGGGGCATACCGTTCCGGCATGAGCTATCGCGTCGCCATGGACATCGGCGGCACCTTCACCGACGTCGTCTGCTATGACGAGCGGACGGGTGCCGTGACCGCCTCGAAGGCGCCCACCACCCCGCAGGACCTGGCCGAGGGCGTCTTCGCCGCGCTCGGGCGGGTGGTGGCCGACCCCGCGGACATCTCGTTCTTCGTGCACGGCACCACGCAGGGCCTCAACGCGCTGCTGGAACGCAAGGGCGCCCGCGCGCTGCTGCTGGCCAGCCGGGGCGGCAGGGACGTGTACCAGATCGCCAGAGGCAACAGGGAACGCATGTTCGATCTGCGTTACCGCAAGCCGGAGCCGCTGGTGCCGCGCCAGGACGTCATGGAGGTCGGCGGCCGGCTGGACTACCGGGGCGGCGAGCTCGTCCCCCTCGATGAGGAGTCCGTGCGGCAGGCGGCCCGGCGGGCGCGCGAGGAGGGGTTCGACGCGGTGGCCGTGTGCCTGCTGTTCTCCTTCGCCGACCCGGCGCACGAGATCAGGGCGGGCGAGATCCTGCGGGCCGAGCTCGGCGACGACGTGCTGGTGGTGCTCTCGCACGAGGTGGCGCGCGAGTGGCGCGAGTACGAGCGCACGTCCTCCGCGGTGCTGGAGGCGTACACGGGGCCGGTCGTGCGCCGCTACCTGTCCAGGGTCGAGCGGCGCTTCGCCGAGCGGGGCCTGGCGGTGCCCGTGCACGTGATGCAGTCTTCCGGCGGGCTGGTCAACGCCTCGCACGCGATGCGCAGGCCGTTGCAGACGCTGCTGTCGGGCCCGGTGGGCGGCACGATGGGCGGCGTGGCCGCCTCCCGCCTGCTGAACAGGGAGAACGTGATCTGCGTGGACATGGGCGGCACGTCCTTCGACGTCTCGCTCGTCGTCGGCGGCCGTCCTGACCTCAGCGCCGAGGCCCGCGTGGAGGGCTACCCCGTGCTGATGCCGATCGTGAACCTGCACACGATCGGCGCGGGGGGCGGCTCCATCGCCTACGCCGAGGTGGGCGCGCTGCGCGTCGGGCCCGAGTCGGCCGGGGCGGTGCCGGGGCCCGCCTGCTACGGCAGGGGCGGTGTGCGGCCCACGGTGACCGACGCGAACGTCGTGCTGGGGCGGGTGGATCCGACCTGGTTCGCGGGCGGGCAGATGACGCTGGACGTGGACGCGGCCGGCATGGCGGTCGCGACGCTGGCCGAGGAGTTGCGGCTCGACCCGCTGATGCTGGCCGAGGGCATCTGCGAGGTGGCCAACGCCAAGATGGCGCAGGCGATCCGCACGCTGACGGTGGAGCACGGGGTGGAGCCCAGGGAGTTCGCGCTGGTGGCCTTCGGGGGCGCGGGGGCGATGCACGCGGCGTTCATCGCGCGCGAGCTGGGGATCTCCGAGGTGGTGGTGCCGCGCTTCCCCGGGGCGTTCTCGGCGTGGGGGATGCTGGAGGCGGAGGTGCGCAGGGATCTGACGCATCCGTACTTCCGGCCGCAGGAGACGCTCGACGGCACCGAAATGGCACGAAATTTCGCCCTTTTGGAGGACGAAGCGCTCGACGCGCTCTCCGGGCAGGGCGTCCCCGAACCGCGCCGCCGCATCGAGCACGCCGTGGACATGCGGTACGCGGGCCAGGACTACACGCTGACCATCCCGCTGCGCGAGGCCGCCGAGCCCGCCGAACCCGGCTTCCTGGCCGCCATCGCGGCCCGCTACGCCGATGCCCACACCGGCCGCTACGGCCACGCCACCCCCGAGGCGCCGGTGGAGTTCGTCATGCTGCGCAGCACCGGGTTCGGCTCCTTCCCCCGCGCCGCCGCCGCGCCCCCGTCCGCTCCCGGGCAGGAGGCGCAGGACGTCCGCGATGTGATCTTCGATGGGGACGTGCACCGCACGCCCGTCCTGCGGCGCTCGGCCCTCGACGGCGAGCTGACCGGGCCCGCGATCGTGGTCGAGGAGACCGCGACCACGGTCATCCCTCCCGGCTGCCTGGCCACCGTCGACGACAACGGCTTCCTCATCCTGAAGGTGAACCTGTGATCGACCCCGTCACGACCGAGATCATCCGATGCGCGCTCCTGCAGGCCGCGCAGGACATGAACACCACCCTCATCCGCAGCTCCTACACCCCCGTCATCTACGAGGCCAAGGACTGCGCGGTCGCGCTGCTCGACCGCGACCACAACGTGCTCGGCCAGTCGTCCGGCCTGCCGATCTTCCTGGGCAACCTGGAGGTGGTCACCCGCGAGACCGAGCGCCGCTTCGGGCGCCAGGTGTGGCAGGAGGGCGACGTGTGGGTGCTCAACGACTCCTACATCGGCGGCACCCACCTCAACGACGTCACGGTCTACGGGCCGATCTTCGTGGACGGGGAACTGGCCGGGTTCGCGGCCTCGCGCGCCCACTGGCTGGACGTCGGCTCCAAGGACCCCGGCGGGTCGATGGACTCCACGTCGATCTTCCAGGAGGGGCTGCGGCTGGGCCCGGTCAAGGTGTATGCGGGCGGGCAGCCCTGCGGTGACCTGCACGAGGTGATCGCCGGCAACGTGCGTTTCCCGCACGCCACGCTCGGCGACATGCGGGCCCAGGTGAGCTGCGCCATGACGGGGCAGCGCCGGCTGAAGGAGATCGTCGCCCGCTGGGGCCTGGACACGGTGCTGGCCGCCCGCGACGAGATCTTCGCCCAGACCGAGCGCATGGAGCGCGCGGCCATCGCCGCCATCCCCGACGGGGTCTACCGGGCGTCCGGGTTCCTCGACAACGACGGCATCGACCTGGCCACGCCGCTGCCGGTGAACGTGACGATCACCGTGTCGGGCGAGTCGATGCACGTGGACCTGACCGACTGCGCCGACCAGGCGCTCGGGCCGGTCAACTGCGGCGCCGCCCAGGCTGTGGCCGCGGTCCGGGTCGGCTACAAGCTGCTGGTCTCGGGTGAGGTGCCGCTGAACGGGGGCTCCTTCCGCCCGCTGTCGGTGGCCACGCGGCCCGGCTCGATGCTGGCCGCCGAGTCGCCGGCGGCCTGCCAGTACTACTACTCCCACCTGGGGCTGCTCATCGACCTGGTGGTCAAGGCGCTGGCGCCGGTGCTGCCCGGCAAGGTCGCCGCCGCCTCCTACGGCGACTCGATGATCGTGCAGTTCACCGGGACGGACCCGCGTACCGGCAAGCTGTACGTCTCCCAGGAGGCCACCGTCGGCGGCTGGGGCGCATGGGACGGCGGCGACGGCGAGAGCTGCCTGATCAACAACGTCAACGGGGCGCTGCGCGACATGCCGATCGAGGTGCTGGAGACGCTGTTCCCCGTGCGCGTCACCCGCTACGAGATCCGGCCCGGCACCGGCGGCGCGGGCCGCTGGCGCGGCGGGAACGGCGTGGTGCGCGAGTACGAGTTCTGCGGGGAGGCCTGCCTGTCGCTGTGGTTCGAGCGGTCGGTCACGCCCGCGTGGGGCCTGGCGGGCGGCCGGGCCGGGGCCCCGCCCCGGGTCAGGCTCAACCCGGGGCGGGCGGACGAGCGGGAGATGCTCAAGGTCAACGCGCTGCCGGTCAGGGCGGGCGACGTGCTGCGGTGCGAGTCGGGAGGCGGCGGCGGGTACGGGGCCGCGCACCGGCGCTCGCCCGCCGCGCTGGCCGCCGACCTGGCCCAGGGGATGACCACAGCCGGCATGCCATGACGCGCGACCGTCAGGGCAGCGGCTGCAGGGGGCCGGCCTGTCGCCAGTTGTGCGGTGCGCGTTTGAGCGTGTAGGCCGCCTGTGGCAGGTCGTCCCGGACGCGGATCATCCAGCGCGCCAGATCGGTGGTGAGCTCGGCGCGGATCCCGGCGAGCGCGGGGTCGTCGTAGCGGTTGTCCAGCTCGGCGGGGTCGGCGTCCAGGTCGTAGAGCTCACCGGTGCCGCGCTCGTCCAGCAGCAGCTTCCAGTGCGCCCGCCGGAGCATCACCGTGGTCCCCGACTGGGTGACGGTGTTGAGCTCGTCGAACGTGCGGCCTTCGTAGGGGAAATGCAGCGCGGGGCGCTCGTCGACGTCGTAGGACATCCCGCCGAAGCCGCGTTCGCCGTACCCGGTGGCGAACTCCTCGGCCGGGTAGGGCCGCCCGGTGAGGATGGGCCACAGGCTGCGGCCCTGGACGCCGGGCGGGATCTCGACGTCGAGGGCGTCGCAGAGCGTCGGGAACAGGTCGGCGAGCGAGACGAAGTCGGTGCGGTTGTCCATGGCCCGAACGCCCGGCCCCGCCGCGGCGAACGGTATGCGCATCAGGCACTCGGGCATGCCCGCGCCCTTGCGTTGCAGACCGTAGTCGCCGGTGTAGTCGCCGTGGTCGGCGACGAAGAACACCAGCGTGTCCGCCTCGCGCCCGCGCTCGCGCAGGTGCGTGAAGAACCGGCGGAGCTGGTCGTCGATGAGCCGGAGCATGCCGCAGTAGTTGGCGCGGTAGCGCCGCCACTCGGCGTCGTAGCCGGGCCGCTTCTCCTCCACCAGCCGGCGCAGCCAGGTGTAGGTGCCGCCCTTGCGCGCGGCGCCGTCGGGCCCTGCCAGCCGCTCGGGCACCTCCTCCGGGTCGAAGAGGCTGAAGTACGGCTCAGGGACCTGGTACGGATTGTGCGGTTCGGGGAAGGACAGCCAGGTGAAGAACGGCCGGTCGCCGGGCGTGCGATCGATCGCGTTCATCGCCTCGGAGACGATCCGGTGCGGGAACTGGCACTCCAGCGGGAACGGCGTCGGCTCGTGGCTGACCGAGTGGTCGAGCGAGCCGAGCCACTGCTCGAACCGCACCTGATCGGACGTCGCCGCGCCGGACGGGCCACGATCGTGCCAGTACGGTGCGGCGAAGGTGTCGAAGTCGGCGGGCTGCCGGTAGAAGTGCGTCTTGCCCGCCAGGTGCAGCGCGTAGCCGGCGTCGCGGAGCACGTCCACCAGGTCGGCCCCGCGCAGCACGTGCGCCGCGGCGCTGTTCTGCCGCACCCGGTGCGCGGAGGGGTATCGTCCGGTGAGCAGGCTGACCCGGGCGGGCACGCACAACGGGGAGGTGGTGTGGGCCCGCTGGAACTGGGTGCCGCCGCCCATCAGCTCGTCGAGGAAGGGCATGGTGTCCAGGGGGAAGCCGCTCGCGGCCGTCCACCCGGCACGCTGCTGATCGGTCATGATCAGCACGATGTTGGGTCGGTTCACGAAAAGGGCCTCCGCTAGCGCTCTTTGTACATCGAGGTGCTGTAGTCCGTGCGCGGCTTCCAGTTGGGGAAGGCGTAGTCGTCCAGGCTGACCTGCGCGCCCTTGCTCTTGGCCGCCGCGATCGCCGCGTCCCGCTGCTTGGCGCTGTCGCTGGACAGCTTGGTCAGCGCCGCGCGGACGTCGGTGACGTCGCCGCTGAACGCGCCCTGGACGATGTCCCCGAGAGTGGGGGTGACCGGCTTGGACTCGACCTGCACCCGCTGGACGTCCTTGTTGCCGGCGACCGGCATGGGAGCGAGGTAGACGCTCTCCTGGAACCAGGAGATCAGCTTCTTGTAGGCGGGGTGCGCCTGGGTCTGCTCGACGACGGCGATGTCGCGGGGCGGCTGCGACATGGTCTCGGCGACCCGGCGCGAGTAGTCCTCCGTGGTGAAGTGCTCGCCGAGCAGCTTGTTCGCCGCCGCGGCGTGCTTGCTTCCAGGAGACAACCAGTATTCGCCGGGCTGCGGCTCATGGTAGGTGGCCACGGTGTCGCCCGCGTTGGGCACCAGGATCGGCCCCACGCCGAGCTTGTCCGCGAAGTCGGGCGTGCTCTGCAGCGCCACGCCGGGGCACCACGGGCCGTCGAAGTAGTACGCCGCCACCCCGGCGGTCCACCGGGCGCGCGCCACGTCGTCGGTCCAGGAGTTCGCCCCCGGAACCAGCAGCTTGTCCCGGCTCAGCGACACCAGGAACTCGATCACGTCGACGTATTCGTCGGCGTGGAAGGCGTACTCGCCGGTGGCGTAGCGCAGGCCGAGGCCGCCCTCGAACCCGGCCGCCTGCGCCAGGTCGTGGACCTGATCGCCCAGCCGCTCCGGCAGGCCGATGTTCCACACCCAGCCGTAGGACTGGCCGCCGCTCTTGCTCTGCACCGTCCGGGCCGCGGCCCGGAACTCGTCGTATGTCTTGGGCGGGGCCTGCGGGTCCAGCCCGGCGCGCGTGACCAGCTCGGTGTTGAACCACGACGCCGCGACGTAGACCTGGTGGCTGAAGATGGGGAAGGCGTAGATCTTGCCGTCGAAGACGTGTATGCCCTCGATGAGCGTGTCCTGGACCCGGGCCTTGGCCTCCTCGCCGAGGTTCAGCGGCTGCGCCCATCCGGCGGCGATGAGCGCCGCGGGGGGGATCTTGCCGAGCCCGGCGTTGGAGTGGACGTCCGGCAGCTGGTTGCTCTGTTTGGCCAGTTGCAGCGCCTGCCCCATCTTCGCCGGGTTGTAGTAGGTGTACTGGACGGGGGCGCCGCCGGGGCTCTTGGCGAACGTGGCGAAGATGTCCGCCTTCGCCTTCTGCAGCTGGTTCTGGTGATCCCACCAGGTCAGCGAGCCGCCTCCGGCACCGCCGCCACCGCCTCCGCCGCACGCGCCGGTCGCCGCCACGGCGGCCAGAGTGCCCGCCGCGCCGAGGAATCCCCGCCGAGTCATCGCGGTCATCGGTCCTGCCTTTCACCCGCGGCCGTGAACGTCTCGTAAAAAATTGTTGCCGCGTGGCAAATTCATTCTTGCCACGCGGCATGCCGCGCGGCAAGACTCTTCTCGAACTCAGTGTCATCGGCTTGCGACTGGAGGATGTGAACGACTTGTGGTGACACAACGTGACGTGGCGAGGTTGGCCGGAGTCTCCGTGCGAACCGTCTCCAACGTCGTGAACAACTTCGCCTACGTGTCGGAGGAGACCCGCGCTCAGGTGCAGCGGGCCCTGGACGAACTCGACTACCGGCCCAACCTCGCCGCGCGCAGCCTGAACCGGGGGCGCTCCAACCTGCTGGCCCTCGTGCTGCCGCTGGACGTGCCGTACTTCACCGAACTGGCCGCCCACGTGGTGGACCAGGCCGAGGAGCGCGGGTACACGGTGCTCATCGACCGCACCGAGGGGGTGGCGGAACGGGAGCGGCAGATCGTCATGCGGCGCGACCGCTCGGCCCTGTTCGACGGGTTCATCTTCAGCCCGCTCGGCCTGACCGAGGACGAGCTGCGCAGCTGGGCGGGCAGGTGCCCGGCGGTGATGCTGGGCGAGATGCGGGTGGAGGGCGTGGACCACGTCTCCATCGACGACACCGCCGCCGCCCGCGCCGCCACGGCGCACCTGATCTCGCTGGGCCGCACCCGGATCGCCGCCATCGGCGTGCCCCACCTGCCACGGTCGGAGGCCGCCCCGCCACGCAGGCAGACCTCGGCGCACCGGTCCGACGGGTATGAGCAGGCGCTGGCCGAGGCGGGCCTGCCCCTCCGGCCCGAGCTCACCGTACGGGTACGGCGCTACCAGCGCGACGACGGCCGGCTCGCGATGGAGCAGCTGCTCGACCTGGCCGAGCCGCCGGACGCGGTGTTCTGCTACAACGACCTGCTCGCCGTCGGGGCGATGCGGGCGGTGGTGTCGCGGGGGCTGCGAGTGCCGCAGGACGTCGCCGTCGTCGGGTTCGACGGCATCGAGGAGGGCCGCTTCGCCAATCCGGCGCTCACCACCGTCGCGCCCGACAAGGAGCGGATCGCCGAGCTCGCCGTGACCCGCCTGCTGGAGCGCATCGAGGCAGACCAGAGCCCGCCCGTCCATCTGGAGGCGCCGTGGCGGCTGGTGATCGACCAGAGCACCACGGGCGTCCCCGGGCAGAGCGCCCCCGAGGCGCGCCGATGACGCTCGCACTCCCCTCCGCGTCGAAAGCGCGGGCGCGCAGCACCGGGTACGTCTGGCTGTTCCTGGCCCCGACGGTGCTGCTGTACGGCGCCTTCACGGTCTACCCGATCATCGGCAGCTACGTGTACTCGCTCACCGACTGGAACGGCTTCGACACGAGCCGGTCGTTCATCGGCGTGGCCAACTACCAGGAGGTCCTCGCCGACCCGATGTTCTGGAGCTCCTTCCGGCTGACGCTGACGTTCATGGTCGTCGCGGTGCCGCTCCAGGTGCTGGTCACGCTGCTGGTCGCGATCCTGCTCAACTCGCCCCGCATGCCGCTGCGCAAGCTGTTCCGTACCGCGCTGTTCCTGCCGGTGGTCACCACCACGGCGATCGTCGGCGTGGTCATGCAGTTCGTCTTCGACCCGGCCAGCGGCCCGGTGAACCTCGCCCTGCGCGAGGTCGGTCTGGCGCCGGACGGCATCGACTTCCTCGGCCAGTCCTCGACGGCGCTGGGCACCACGATCGCCGTGTACGTGTGGAAGTGGTTCGGGATCACCCTGGTCTACTGGCTGGCCGCGCTGCAGACCGTGCCGAACGAGGTGTACGAGGCGGCCCGCCTCGACGGCGCCGGCGCGTTCGGCATCCTGCGGCACATCACCATGCCCCTGCTCAAACCCTTCCTGGTCATCATCACCCTGCTGTCGATCGAGGCGTCGCTGCAGGTCTTCGACCTCGTCCTGACCATGACCAACGGCGGCCCGTTCTACTCGACCGAGGTGATCGAGGTCTACATCTACCGGTGGGCCTTCGCCGGGACGATCCCCCGGCTCGGCTACGCCTCCGCGGCGGCCGTGCTGTTCGGCCTGTTCGTCTGCTTCGTCGGGCTGCTGCAACTGCTCGCGGTTCGCGCCGCGCGCCGGACCAGGAGGGCGGCATGAGCACGATCACGTGGAACAAGGCGCTGCGCCGGCTGCCCTGGTGGCTGGCCGCCGCCGCGCTGGCGATCGGCTGCCTGCTGTGGATCTACCCGTTCCTGTGGATGGTCTCCGCGTCGCTGAAGACGTCGGCCGAGGTGTTCACCAAGGGGCTCGACCTGCTGCCCGGCGACCCGGTGTGGGCCAACTACGAGCGCGCGTGGGTCGAAGCGGAGTTCGGGAAGTACCTGCTCAACACCGTGATCGTGACCGTGTGCACGGTGGTGGTCGTGGTCGTCAGGTGCGCCATGGCCGGCTACGCCCTGGCCCGCCACAACTTCCGCGGGCGCAAGATCATCATGGGGGTGCTGGTCGCCACGCTGTTCGTGCCGTCCGGGTACACGATCATCCCGGTGGTAGACCTGTCCCAGCGGCTCGGCATGCTCAACTCGCTGACCGGCATGATCCTGGCGATGTCGGGCGCGGCGAACGTGGCGGCGATCCTGCTCTATGTCGGGTACTTCCGCGGGCTGCCCAAGGAGCTGGCCGAGAGCGCGCTCATCGACGGCGCCGGGTTCATGACCGTCTTCTTCCGCATCATGCTGCCGCTGGCCAAGCCGGTGACGGCCACGGTCACCGTGCTCACGTTCCTGTCCACCTGGAACGCGTTCTTCCTACCGCTGGTCTTCACCTTCTCCCGGCCCGACCTGCGCACCGTCAGCGTCGGAATGCTGGCGTTCGTCGGCGAGAACACCACCGACTGGTCGGGCATGGCCGCCGCGGCGACGATCTCGCTGCTGCCCGTCGTGGCGCTGTTCGTCGTCCTGCAGCGGTACTTCGTCGAGGGCATCGCCGGTGCCGTCAAGTCCTGACCTTCTTCCGCCCAACTCCAACGAGAAAGTGAGCATCGTGCCTGAAATCTCCGCCGTCCCCCGTCCGGAGTACCCGCGTCCGCAGTTCGTCCGCACGGAGTGGCAGTGCCTCAACGGAACCTGGCAGTTCGAGAGGGATAGCGGTGACTCCGGGCTGGAGCGGGGCCTGCTCGACCGGGACCTGACCGGCGAGATCGTCGTGCCGTTCTGCCCGGAATCGTCGCTGTCCGGCATCGGCGACCCGGACTTCCACTCCGCCGTCTGGTATCGCCGCACCGTCCGGGTGCCGCAAGAGTGGGCAGGGCAGCGGGTGCTGCTGCACTTCCAGGCGGTGGACCACGACGCCACCGTGTGGGTGGACGGGGTCGAAGCCGGCCGGCACCGGGGCGGGTTCACCACGTTCAGTTGCGATCTGGCCGACGCGGCCGACCCCGCGCACACCTACACCGTGGTCGTGCGCGCCCGCGACCCCCGCGGCGGTCCGCAGGCGCGGGGCAAGCAGGCGGTCACCTTCGAGGGGCGCGGCGCTCACTACGGACGCACCACCGGCATCTGGCAGACGGTGTGGTGCGAGCCCGTGCCCGCCACGCACCTCGGCCGGCCGAAGATCACGCCGAACGTCGCGGCGTCGGCGTTCCGCATCACCGTGCCGGTCTCGGCCAACCGCGCCGGGCACCAGGTCAGGGTGACGGTCTCGGACCAGGCCGGCGAACTCGCGCGGGCGCAGGCGCGCGCCGACCTCGACCTGGCCGCCGAAGTGTGGCTGCCGCTGCCGGACGAGCGGGTCCGGCTGTGGTCCCCCGAGGATCCGCACCTGTACGACCTGCGCATCGACCTGCTCGACGGCGACGGCGCCGTGCTCGACACCGCCACGAGCTACGCCGGGCTCCGCTCGGTCGCCATCGACGGCCACGCCGTCCTGCTCAACGGCCGGGCGCGCTTCCAGCGGCTCGTCCTCGACCAGGGCTACTACCCCGACGGCCTGATGACCGCGCCCACGGACGAGGCCCTGCTCGGCGACATCGAGCTGGCCATGGCCGCCGGGTTCAACGGCGCCCGGCTGCATCAGAAGGTCTTCGAGGAGCGGTACCTGTACCACGCCGACCGGACGGGTTTCCTGGTCTGGGGCGAGTTCGGGGACTGGGGGGCCAACGTCTTCGGGCCGCCCGGCGACAACCAGCAGCCGACCGCCTCGTTCGTGACCCAGTGGGTGGAGGCGGTCGAGCGCGACTACTCCCACCCCTCCATCGTCGGCTGGTGCCCGCTGAATGAGACCTGGCAGCGGCTGCACGACCAGATCACCGTGCTCGACGACGTCACCCAGGGCATGTACCTGGCCACGAAGGCCGCCGACCCCACCCGCCCGGTGGTCGACGCCTCCGGCTACGCGCACCGGGTTCCCGGCGCCGACGTCTACGACTCGCACTGCTACGAGCAGGACCCCGAGGTGTTCGGCAAGCTGATGGCGGGCCTGGCCGACGGGACGCCGTACGTCAACGCCGATCCCGACGGCACCGCCTGGTCGGTGCCCTACCAGGGACAGCCGTACTTCTGCAGCGAGTTCGGCGGCATCTGGTGGAACCCGGACGCGCGCCCAGAAGAGTACTCCTGGGGATACGGCGAACGCCCCACGAGCGAGGAGGAGCTCCAGGTTCGCTTCGCCGGCCTGGTCGGGGTCCTGCTGGACGACCCCCGGATGTTCGGCTACTGCTACACCCAGCTCACCGACGTCTTCCAGGAACAGAACGGGATCTATCGCTTCGACCGTTCGACCAAGCTGGACGTCTCGCGGATCCGCGCGGCACAACTCCGTCCGGCCGCCATCGAGCAGGCTCGATCGGAGACCGAGGAATGTTAACCATCGCGAACAAGCGGCGGACGTTCGCCGTCGGACTGGTCACCGTCTTGACGCTGCTGTCCACGGCCGCCCCCGCGCTCGCCTCCGCCGAACCCCCGCCCACGGCGGCGAGCCCCGCACGGGGCAAGACGATCGAGGTGCGCGGCCGGGTCGTGGACGCCCGTGACGGCACGCCGATCTCGGGGGCCGGCGTGCACGCCTCGAGGTCCGCGGTCCACGCGACGACCGCGGGCGACGGCACCTTCTCCCTGGCCGGCGTGCCCGACAGCAGCGCCCTCGTGGTCGCGGCCAAGGAGGGCTACGCCTTCGCCTCGGCGACCGTGGGAGGTTCGCTCACCCTCAAGCTGAGGCCTGACGAGCCGGCCAGGACGGAGTACCCGCGCCCTGACGCCGATCGGCGCCCGTTCACCGGCGACACGTGGCTGTCGCTCAACGGCACCTGGTCCTTCGACTTCGACCCCGGCGACGTCGGGGAGCGCGAGCGGTGGTACGAGCCGGGTCACCCGTTCGGCAAGGCGATCCGGGTGCCGTTCGGCTACCAGTCGCTGGCCGCCTGGGGCGAGGAGGAGCTGGCGACCAAGGAGATCTTCCGCAGCGCCTTCGCCTCCTACCGGGGAACGGTCTGGTACCGGCGTTCCTTCACCGTCCCCAAGGACTTCTCCGGGCAGGTGCGGCTCCGGATCGGGGCCGCCGACTGGGGTGCGGCGGTCTGGCTCGACGGCAGGCCGGTGCTGCCCTACTCCGGTGACGGCTACACCGAGATCAGCGCCGGGCTGGGGTCGCTGGCTCCCGGCTCGACCCACACGGTGACGATCCGGGTGGTCGCGCCGCCGACGACGCCCGACTCGCCGTATCCGCAGGGCAAGCAGACGGGCGAGCCCGCCGGCGCGGACACCGGCTGGTTCACCGACGTCGGCGGCATCTGGCAGTCGGTGTGGATCGAGCCGTACGCCGGCGCGCGCCTCACCCAGACGCGGGTGACCCCCGAGTTGACCTT
Source organism: Nonomuraea purpurea (assembly GCF_042650645.1). Taxonomy (NCBI): domain Bacteria; kingdom Bacillati; phylum Actinomycetota; class Actinomycetes; order Streptosporangiales; family Streptosporangiaceae; genus Nonomuraea; species Nonomuraea purpurea. The sequence goes on along the minus strand of NZ_JBHSBI010000012.1, from coordinate 295,792 downwards.
CGAGGCGGACGCGCGCACGCCGTCCGCCTCGGCGGCGAAAATCGACGTCGCCGCCGACGGCGGGGCGACGACCGCCACGGTGAAGGTGAAAGACCCCGGCGGGAAGGTCGTCGGCACCGCCGACGTCCCCCTGAACGACGGCAGGGGCAGCGCGACGATCCCGATCAGGAACCCGCGCCTGTGGGAGCCGGACGATCCGGCCCTGTACACCGCCGACATCCGGCTGGGCGACGACGACGGCGTCAGGACCACCTTCGGGATGCGGACGATCGAGCGCAAATGGGCCCCCGGCCACACCGGCGAGTACCAGTACATCCATCTCAACAACCGGCCGGTCTACCTGCGCGGCGTCCTCGACCAGGGCTACAACCCGTGGGGCCTGTACACCTACACCGGGGTCGGCGCGGGTCCCGACCTGCGCACCGGGACCGAGGCCGATCCCGGCCGAGGATCGATCCTGCTCGACCTGAAGAACGCCAAGAAGCTCGGGTTCAACGTCATCCGCAACCACCTCAAGGTCAACGAGCCCGCCTACTACCACTGGGCGGACAAGCTCGGCCTGATGATCTGGTACGACCTGCCCAACGCGGGCTGGCACTCCCTGGGCCCGGAGGCGGAACGACTCTTCGAGGGCCTGCTGCGCGCCACGCTCCAGCGTGATCACAACCACCCGTCGATCGTGATCTGGACGATCTTCAACGAGTCCTGGGGGATCAACGAGGAGCCGTGGCAGCAGCCGATCCCGGCCAAGGCGTTCCCGTACGTGCGCGCGATGGTGCAGGTCGCACGTGACGCCGACCCGTCCCGGCTGATCGTCGACAACTCGGCCTGCTGCCAGAACGGTCACCTCGAGGACACCGACCTCAACGACTTCCACTGGTACCTGGCCGGCTACGAGGAGTGGAAGAAGCTCCTGGACGGGTTCGACGCCCAGGTCAAGCCGGGCTCGACCTGGAACTTCAACGCCGGAGCCCAGAGCGGGCAGCCCTGGCTCAACTCCGAGTTCGCCATCAGGTCCGGCCAGTTCCCCCACACGGCTGGGCTCTTCCGCGCCTACCCCAAGCTCAACGGCTACGTCGGCGTCCAGATCGCCGAGACGGAGCAGGAGGTCCAGAGCCCGGTCACCTTCGACCGGCAGCCGAACCAGCCGGAGTTCGTCGACCATGAAGGCCGGCCCCGCGGCATCGAGATGTTCCAGGGCGACGACGCGATCTCGCTCATGGGCACCTCGGCGCGCGGCGTGGAGCGCGGCGGCACGATCGAGGTCCCGGTCAAGGTCAGCCACTTCAGTGACAGCGACCTGTCCAGGGCCAAGCTCCGCTGGAAGATCGGCGGCTACGACGACCAGGGCCGTTGGATCGCCGACGCCGCAGGCGGCGGCTCGCGTCCGGTCGCCCCGGCGCGCTACACCGTCTCCGACGCCGGAACCGTGTCGGTGACCGTGCCGGAGCGGCTGCGGAGCGGGTACGTGTGGATCTGGCTCGAGGCCGGCGGCAAGACCTCGGGCGAGAACTACCTCACCTTCGACACCTCGGTCCCGGACGGCGGCTTCTCCCCCGGCGACGTCACCGCGCAGGAGTGGACCGGCGGGGCCCAGGCCCGGACCACCGGCGGCTCGGACTGGGTCACCGGCCACGGCCGCGGCTACTTCGACTACGAGGTCAAGGTGCCGCAGGATGTTCGCAAGGGCCGGGCGACCCTGGTCGCGGAGGTCGCCTCCGCCCAGGCACGCGGCTGGTACGACCCCAACAACGTGACCACCGCCCGCCGCTTCCCCACCCGCCTGACCGTGTCCGTCAACGGCGCCGCGCTGCCGGCGGTCGAGTTGCCCGACGACCCCCACGGTCCGACGGCGCTGGCCGGGCGATCCCGCGGTTCCCTCGTGGGTGACTTCGGCAACCGGTACGGATACCGCCTCGCTCTCCCGATCACCGCCAAACAGCTCGGCGACGCGGGCACCGTCAAGCTGCGCTTCGCCTCCGACGGCGGCGGGCTGTCGATCTTCGGCGTCCGCTCGGGCCGCTACGGCACGCCGCCCGCGCTGGTCGGCGGCCCGGTCTCCGTGCCCGACGAACGTCCACGGTTCCGCGCCGTCGACTCCCGCCTGTCGGTGTACCAGGCTCCGGCCGCGATCTCCCCCGCGACCGGCACCGGGACGGTCCTCGTCTCGGTCGTCAACGACACCGCCAAGGCGGCGGGGAACGTCCAGGTGCGGCTGGCGGCCCCCGAGGGCTGGACCGCCACCGGCGCCGAGCCGAGCACGATCTCCTCCCTGAAGCCCGGCCAAGCCCGTCACATCGCGTTCACCGTGCGGTCCGCATCGCCCGTGCGGACCGGCCAGAGCGCCGACTTCACCGCCACCGCGAGCTGGGGCGGCCACGCCATCCAGGCGATCAGCAGATCGACGGTCGCGTTCGACCCCGGCGCCTACCCCGAGGTCGGAGTGGACGACGCCTTCGACGCCGACTCCAGCGCCGACTACACCCTGCACCAGCCGTCGGCGGGCGAGGCGTCACCCCAGCTGGCCTTCGGCGCGGGCAGTCTGCGGGCGCAGGGGACGGGCGCCTACTTCGGGCTGGTCGCCCATCGCTCAGGACCTGCCACTTCCCGGGCGGTGGTGATCGTCGACCACGGCAGGTGGGCCGGCACGGGCAAGGGGCAGGACGCCCTGTTCAACGGGCTGGTCAAGGACGAGCGCAACTACGTCATGGCCTGGACCGGGATCAAGGGCCAGCACGGCGTCGACATCAGGATCGACGGCAAACTCACCAGCGCCGGCGGCGGCACGGGGGTCCTGGAGCCCGGTGATCGATGGGCGTTCGTCCTGGACGGCAACACGATCGGCACCTGGGTCGATCGCGGCGGCGGCTGGGGCTGGTCCCAAATCATGACGAGCACGACCCAAGGCCGGATCGACTTCACCCGGCCGGGCGCGCTGGACGGCTGGCACTACGCCGCCGGCCTGCGCAGCAACGCCGGCACCCAGGAGATCGCCCGCCTCGAAGGACGCAGCGTCACCGGCTGAGCACGCCCGGGGCGCGGACACCACCGCGCCCCAGGCTTCGGCGGCCCGCTGGTGCGGCCGAGCGGTTCCTTTACCGCCCGGCCGGGAGGTCCGGCCGGGTCGCGGGGGTCCCTCTCGATCGGTCCATCTCCCGCCATTCGGGGCGCAGCCCGGTCAGGCTCGTGGTGAGTGCGTAGGCCGTCCCGCACGTCACCAGCACCGGCGCCAGGCCCACGGCCGTCACCGCCACGCCGCCCAGCAGCCCGCCGAGCGGGATTCCGGCCCAGGCCAGCGAGACCTGCAGCGCCTTGACCCGGCCCAGCAGAGGAGTGGGCACCCGCTCGTACAGCAGGGCGCTCAGTATCGGGTTCAGGAACCCGCCCGCGAACCCGCCCACCGCGAACACCGCCGCCATCGCCCACACCGGCAGGTCGGCGGCCAGCACCAGGAACCTCGCCGGCCCCGCGATCAGGAACGCGATGAAGAACACCGGCCTGCGCCGCATCCGGTGCGCCACGGCCGCCGCCACCAGGCTTCCCGCGACGGCGGCCAGCCCCTGCGCGCCGGCGTTCAGGCCGAGCACGGCCGGCCCGTGGCCGGACTCCTTCGCCCACACAGGGGCCAGCACCTGGCTGAAGGCGGCGTCGAGCAGGTTCGTCACCCCGACCATGACCGCGACAGCCAGCAGCAGCGCATCGCCGCGCAGAAACGCCAGCCCCTGGCCGAACCGCCGCCAGTAACCCTCCTTCTCCCCCGCGACCTGAGTGTGGCGGTGGCCCATGTCGCGCGGCAGGGCCCAGGCCACCGCCGCCGACCCCAGCACAAAGCAGGCGGCGCTGACGCACAGGCTCGTCAGCGGCCCGAGCAGCGCCACCATCGCCCCGCCGAGCGCGGGGCCGATCGTTCCCGCGAGCTGCTCCGTCGTGCCCACCAAGCCCGTGGCCCGCTCCAACGGCACCCGCCCGCGTTCCGCCGCCTCCGGGATCATGACCTGCTTGGCCAGGTCGCCGGGGCCACGGGCGGCGCCGATCACCGCCACCAGGACGAGCAGCGCGCCCAGGGGCAGCAGGCCGAACGCGTGCAGCAGCACCACCGTCCCGGCCCCCGCCGCGCTCACCACGTCGGCCAGCCACGAGATCCTGCGCGGCCCCATCCGGTCCACCAGCGGGCCCATCAGCGCCTTGACCAGCACGTACGGGGTCATCTCCGCGAACGCCACGAGCCCCGTCTGCGCCGCGCTGCCGGTGCTCACCAGCACGAACCAGGGCAGGGCGATGGCCGACACCCGCGTCCCGGTCAGTGCCACCGCGATGGCCGCGAGCACCCCGGCCAGCGGCCGGAACGACCGTCCCTCCTCGGCGGGTGACGGCGGGCGCATCACGGCTCGTCCCCGGCCTCGGACAGAGCCCGGCCGGTCACGGCTCCTCCGTGAACTCGGGCAGGACCTGCGTGATCAGCGAGATCCGCACCGCGTCCGGCGGCGCCTGCACCCCGGGCGCGTCCCGCCGGTAGCGCGCGATCACCTCCCTCAGCTCCTCGCCCAGCCGACGCCCCTCCTCCGCCGTCAGGCGCAGCGCGAACGAGCTCAGGTCCATCACGCGCCGCCACTCGCGCGGCATCGTCTGAATCTCGTTCAACGCCCGCTGGGTGCGCACGTTGTACAGGGCCGCCACCGACTGCATGTAGGCCAGCACCGCCTCCGGCTCCCGGTCCGACAGGTCCTCGTCGCTGAGCCGGGTGGTCTCGTGGACCGAGCGCCACCAGCGCTCGCGAGCGTTGCCGCGCTCGGCGTCCTCCTCCACGAACCCGGCCGCGGCGAGTCTGCGCAGGTGGTAGCTGGCGGTGCCCGAGTTCACGCCGAGCCGCTCGGCCAGCCGGGTCGCGGTGGACGGGCCGTGTTTGCGCAGCAGGTCGACGAGCTGGACGCGCACCGGATGGGCCAGGGCACGCAGCCCTTTGGCGTCAAGGACGACCACGCTCTCGTGGGAATCGGTCATGTCGCGCAGCCTAAACCGCAAACAGTTCTTCGCAAAGACTTCTTCGCGAAGAACTGTTTGCAATCTTAGGGGAGCACGTCACGCAGGAGCTCGCGCCCACCCGGACGGCGCTGCCACTCCCTGGGGTAGCCGAGCGACACCTCCTCGAAGCGCACGCCGTCGTACCAGGTCTCGCGCGGGATGTGCAGATGCCCGTAGATCATCGCCGCGGTCCGGTAGCGCGTGTGCCAGTCCCTGGTGGCGGTCGTGCCGCACCACTGGGCGAACTCGGGGTAGCGCAGGATGTCGGTCGGCTCGCGGACCAGCGGATAGTGGTTGACGAAGACGAGCGGCACGTCCTGGCCCGCCACCTCCGCCAGCCGCCCCTCCGTCAACTCCAGGCGCGCCCTGCACCAGGCCTCGCGGCTCGGATACGGGTCGGGATGCAGCAGGAACTCATCGGTGCACACGATCCCCGTGCCGTGAGCGTACTCAAGGGCGCTCTCCTTGGTGGCGCAGCCCGGAGGCAGGAACGTGTAGTCGTACAGGAGGAAGAGCGGCACGATCCGGACAGGGCCGCCCGCGCCCTCCCACAGCGGGTACGGGTCCTCCGGCGTCACCACGCCCAGCTCCCGGCACACCTCCACCAGCCGCTCATAGCGGGACACTCCGCGTAACTCCGGCGGTTCGCCCTGGGTGGTCCACAACTCGTGGTTGCCGGGAACCCAGACGACCCGCTCGAAGCGGCCCGCCAGCAGGCCCAGCGTCCAGGCGATGTCCTCCAGCTTTTCGCCGACGTCCCCCGCGACCAGCAGCCAGTCACCGGGGTTGGCGGGTTTCAGCTCGCGCACGATCGCCTTGTTCTTGGGGTACGACACATGCAGGTCGCTGACCGCCAGCAGTCTGCTCTCGCGCTGCGGGGCGTGGCCGTCCAACAGGCGTGCCTCCTTCTCGGGTGACCGCCTTGGCTTTTGGCGGCGCTTTCCCAGGGTGAGACGAGCATGACACGGACGCGCTCAGCGCAGCATCACATGGCACGCCAGTTGCAGGGCCAGGCGGGTGGTGGCGTCGTCCAGGTCCAGGCCCGCCGACTTGATGCGGTCCAGGCGGGTGGTGATCGTGTTGCGGTGCACGCCCAGCCGTTCCGCCGCCTTCAGCGCCCCGCCCTCGTCCAGGACGGCGGCCAGCGTCTCCAGCAGCGTCCCGTCCTTGTCGACCGCCAGCAGCGGCCTGAGCACCACCGCCGCCGGGGCCCGCAGGACACTCGCGGGCAGCGCGCTCAGCAGCTCGGCCGGGCCCATGCGGTCCGCCCGCGCCACCGTCCCCTCCCCTGCCACGAACGCCGCCGCCTCGGCGCCCAGCAGCGACTCCCGCACCGCCGCCAGCCCCTCCACCCTGGCGCCCACCCCGGCCGCGCACGGCCACGGCAGGGTCTCCAGGCAGCGTTCCAGCCGTTCCGCGAGCCTGCCCGGCTCCACCGCCGTCCAGCCCGCCCAGCCGTTGCCACGGCGCAGCACGGGGACCTGGCCGAGGGCGGAGGTGATGAGCGTCTGGGCCAGCGGGTCGTCGTCGGCCTCCACGATCGGGCGGACCTGATAGGCGGTGAGCGGGCCGCGCACGGACCACCCAAGCGCGACAGCCCCCGCCACCACCTCGGACTCCCCCGCCCCCACGACTCCCGACACCTCCTGAGCACCCGAGGTCCTGGTCCCTTCCCGGGTTCCCCGCGCCTCCACTGCCCCCTGCGCCTCCCGAATGACCGACGCCTGAATCCCCGACCCCCGAGTGCCCGATGCGCGCGTGCCCGACGTCTCCGGGGCTGCCGGGGTGTCCGAGGCTGTCTGGGTCTTCGGGGCTGCCGGAGTCTTCGAGGTTGTCGGAGTCTCCGGAGCTGCCGGGGTCTTCGAGGCTGCCGGAGTCTGCGGGGCTGCCGGGGTCTGCGGACCTGTCTGGGGCTCCGGGGCTGTCTGGGCTCCTGGAGCTGCGGGGGTCCCGGCAGGCGTCTGAGCTGGCGGAGGTTCCTGGATCGCGGAGGTTTCGGCGAGGAGGCGTTCGGCGAGAGCCGTCTGCACGGCGAAGTCACCCGCAGCCCGCAGCCGCTCCTGCGCGGCCCAGGCGGTCAGCGGGGCAACCGCCAACTCCAGCACGGTACGCACCACCGACGGCCAGCCGGGCGACCTGGACGAGCCGACGGCCACCAACGTGCCCAGCAGCACACCATCGGGCCCAAGCACTTCCACCTCAGCCGACCACCGCGCACCACCGACCCCCTCGGCCCCAGCCCCCGTGTGCGGCTCGCCCTCCGAACCGGGCCGGGCTCCGTGCGCGCCTGCCACTGTCGACCGCGCTCCGGAGACACCCCGCGCCCCAGGCCGCGCCTCGGGAGTGGGCTCGGCCGACGGCCGCGCGTGAGCCCCACCCTCGGGCGTGGGCCGGGTTGCGCTGCGGCTCTCACCGATGTGGGAGGTCGCGGTCTCAGTTCCTTCGGCGGCCAGAGAGACTTCCGGTGAATGGCCACGCGTGCTCCCCGGCTCACCCGGCGAACGACCAGAGGCGCTCTCCGGGTGGCTTGGATGACGACCAGAGGTGGTTTCCGGGCGGCCTGGGTGATGGCCGGGGGTGGTTTCCGGGTGGCGGCCGAGGTTCTGGCGGCCGGCCGTGTGGTGGCCGTAGCGGTCGAGGAGGGCCACCGCCGTGCCTGGCAGTTCCGCGTTCAGCACCCCCAGCACCCGCCGCGCCGAAGGCCCCGCCTCCGCCAGCCGGGTGGCGCAGCGGGCGACGAGTTGGGTGCGGGCCGCGTCAGGGCGGGCGGCGGCCGACGCCACCCGGACCGCGACGATCAGCGGATCCTCGTCCACGAAGATCAACGTGACGCCGAGCCGCTCGGCCAGCACCTCTCCTGACCCCTCGCTCGACCCGCCCGACGGGGCGATCACGCAGGCCGCCGCCTGCTCCCAGGCACGGCGCATCGCCATCTCCACCGCCCACCCGCCGCTGGCCGCCGCCCCGATGAGCACCACCGCCGTGTGCGGCGCCACCGATCCGAGCACCGACAGCTCGTCCACGATGCGCACCTGACGCACCGGGTTCTCGCCGGTGCCGTACATTCGCGCCCCCGCCAGCGGCCCGGCGTTGACCAGTTCGGCCACCGTGACAGGCGCCTCCCAGCCGGGTGTCCGCATCCCGCCGATCACAGCGGGATCCCGAACGCGCGCAACCCGCCCAACGCCAGCCCCTCGTCGGTGTGCCACACCGGCGCCGCCCGCACCACCATGATCTCGACCTCCTGACCGGGCCCCGCCTTGTCCACGTCCACCACCATCCCGTCGTCGGTCGAGATCATGCAGATCTGGTCGGGCGCCATCGCCACGACCGCCCCGTCCGCCAGCGCCAGCACGATCTCGTTGTGCGCCTCCAGCCGCACCAGCCGCCGCAGCCCCTCCGACTCGCGTACCACGATGCTCGACGGCAGCGACGGCAGCGCCAGGTCGGCCCCGTGCCCGGTGCTGCCCTCCACGGCCAGGATCTGCCCCTGGCACAGTGTGCGCACACCGTACGGGGCCGCCGTGGACCGCGGCGCGCCCGGCACGCCCGCCCTCAGCAGCAGGCTCACCGTCCCCGGCACCAGCACCCCGGCCAGCTCGCCCGCCGTCATCGGGTAGCACGCCGCCAACGCCCATCCGCCGAGCGACAGCACCACGGGACGCAGCAGCTCCTCCACCCGGTCGGGCGCCGTTTCAAGCACCACCAGCTCGCCTGACGCGCCCGCCAGCGCCAGCGGCGCGGGGCTCACCCCGCCCAGCGTGTACGTCGTCTGCTCCACCAGCGGGAAGACCCGCCCCGTCCCGTCACCGTCGACCATCGGCACCCCGAGTTCGGCCGCGGTGATGAGCGGGAGCAGCGCGTTCTCCGCGGCCAGGTTCAGCGCCACGATCGCTCCGGCCCGCTGTCCGAGCCTGCGTTCCACGGCTCGTACGGCCCGCACCGGCTCGTCCCCGCGCGGCAACTGCTCCCCCAGCGCGGTCGTGGAGCCGGCCAGAGTGATGGCCACGCACAACGTCCCCGGGTCCAGCTCCTCGGCGGTGACCAGCCCGACCCCCGCCCCGAGCACCGAGCCGGCCCAGTCGAGCGCCAGGGTGTGCGCCGACTCCGTCGCCCCGGTCGCGAACAACCGCGCCCCTGCCGACAGCCGCCCGAGCTCCCCCCGATCGATCACCCGCCCGCCAACGCTCACGGCCCGGTCACCGTCCCTTCGCCGACACGACGTCATCCCTCGCCGTCATCGGCCCGGCCCGCTCATGGCGCCGTCCCTTCGCCGTCATCGGCCTGGTCCCGCTCATGGCGCCGTCCCCTCCGCCGTCACCCGCACCCGGTACAGCCCGTCCGGCAGGTACGACAGCGGATTCGCCGTCGTCTCGGCGATCCTGGCCGACCCCGGCGCGGCCCCGGCGCTGACCACCCGGGTGAGCGCCTCGTCCCTGGCCTCCTGCAGCACCCGATCCAGCTCTGCCCGCCCCCGCGCCTGCACGATCCTCTCCACCTGCGCCTCAGGCCGCCCGAGCGCCGCCCCGTAGGCCGCCGCCATCTCATCGCAGACCCCGTCAGAACGAGAAGGGCCGAAAGCCGCCCGCCCGCGCGCCAGACCGGCCGCCCCGCCCAGGGCGCACGCCTGCGGATAGCGCCGGAAGTACGGCGCCGACACCAGCCCGCGCCCCGACCGCGCGAAGTAGGCGGGAACGCCGGGCAGTTCCCTGGCCACCTCGTCGGCGATCCGCCCCGCCTCGGGCCCCAGGGCGGCGTTCCTGATCGCGTCCGCCTCCCGTTCCCGCAGCCCCGGCTGCCCGAACTCATACGACAATGTGATCCGCGCCCCCGGCACCTCGGCCGCCACGATCGCCGCCACCGCCAGCTCGTGATCGGCCAGCATCGGAGACCCGGTCGCCGTCACGGCGAAGTCCACCAGCCCGCACGAGGCCGCGAAACGCCGCACCGCCTCGGTGTCCAGCGGCTCCAGCACCCGCCCCGTCAGGCTGTGCCCGCCCCGCACGATGATCGCCACCCCCGAGCCGACGACCGGCCGCAACACCGGCGGGCAGGGGCCGCCGACGCGGATCGCGGCCACCGGCGCGACCGGCGCGGCGGCCAGGTCCACCGCCACGCACACCCGCTCCGCCGCCCGCGCGGCAACCCTGGCGACCGGCCACTCGGGGACGCCGTCCCTGACGGCCACCACCGCCCGCTCGGGAAGGGCCACGCCGAGGATCACTCCAGCTCGCGCCCTTCGGTCTCCGGCAGCGGCACGGCCAGCAGCGCCGTCGCCACCATGAAGGCGTTGATGACCAGCATGGTCGGCGTGAAGCCCGTCGCGTGCGCCAGCAGCGCGCCCACCGCCGACGGCGCCACCGTGGTCGCCACGAGCTGCGCGGCCGTGGCCCACGAATAGCCGGTGCCGCGCAGGTGGGTGGGGTAGAGCTCGCCGTTCCAGGTGTTCCAGACGCCCCAGGCGCCCAGGCTGAAGAACGACAGGACGAAGTTGCCCAGGTAGAGCGCGGGCATCGTGGTGGCGGTGGCGAACAGCAGCCCGCCCAGCGCCGCCGCCACGACGTACACGAGGAAGACTTTCTTGCGGCCGAACCGGCCGGTCAGCAGCGAGGCGCTCACGTACCCGGGGATCATCATGAGCGCGCTCAGCGCCGCGAAGCCCAGCGACGCCGACAACGTCAGGCCCTTGGACTGCAGCAACGTCGGCAACCACGTCTGCAGCCCCCAATAGCCCCAGTTGAAGAAGAAGTTCAGCGCCAGCATGACGACGGTGACCCTGGCCAGCGGCCCGTGGAACAGGTCGAGCGGCCGCCCGACCCGCTCGCTCACCACCGTGAACCTCGCCTCGGCGTCCGGGCTGCGCAGCTCCCGCAGCACCGCCCGCGCCTCCTCCTGGCGGCCGCGGGCGGCCAGCCAGTACGGCGACTCGGGCACCCACGCCCTGATCGCGAACGCCCACAGCCCGGCCGCCGCGCTGGCGATCACCACGACGTGCCAGCCGAGTTCGCCCAGCGTCACCGACGCGCCGATCGCGGCCAGCATGCCGATCGGCCACCCGATCGACAGGTACACCGCCGCCCGCCCCCGGTGTTTGGTCGGCAGCAGCTCGAGAAAGTAGGGGAAGGTGATCGTGTAGACGCCCGCGAGCGCCAGCCCGGAGGCCACCCGCAGCGCCACCAGCACCGGCAGGTTCGGCGAGAACGCCGAGGCGAAGGCGATCACCCCGTAGGCCGGTAGCGACCAGAACGCGGTCGGCTTGCGCCCGACCCGGTCGGCCACCGGCCCCCACACCAGCACGCCCGGGATCATGCCCAGCGCGACCGCCGACAGCGCGATCCCGATCCCGGTCTCGTCGATCCCGAAGCTCGCCCCCAGGCCACCGGAGACGTAGACGAGCGCGAGCTGCTCCCACGACTCGATGACGAACGCGATGAACAGGGCCAGCGCGATGAGCACGTGCCGGCGGGTGAACGGCATCCGGTCGAACGCGGCGCCGATGGGCAGCGTTCTGGAGTCGACGGCGGTCATGCAAACTCCTCGGAGGGGGGCGCGACGTATGGCCGCACCATAGAGCCGTCCCCCTCGCGCGCCGCTGTGCGTGCCGCCCTGGCGGTCAGGGCGTTGTGTGCCGTACGCACTGGGCGCGGCCCCGGCGGCCCTCACCGGGCCGCCGGACGAGTCTCGCGCCCCCGGGTAATAACGGTCCGGGGGGTTCGTCGCGCCATAGCTCCACGCCGAACGCCTTTACAAAGTAGATTCGGGTGTCTCTTCCCTTCTACCCTTGATGCCACGATTCGCATATAGGGCACCACCCGAATCGGTCAAATCTCCATCAATCTCTCTTCAGCTCGTGGGCCAGCTCCTCCAACTCGGCCCCGCCCGCCATGAGCGCCGTCAGTTCCTGCGCCGTGATGTCGGCCTTGGCGTACTCGCCCAGGCTCGTACCCCGGTTGAGCAGCAGGAACCGGTCTCCGACCGGATAGGCGTGATGCGGGTTGTGGGTGATGAAGACCACGCCGAGCCCCCGGTCGCGGGCCCTGGCGATGTAGCGCAGCACGATGCCCGCCTGCTTGACGCCGAGCGCCGAGGTGGGCTCGTCCAGGATGAGCACGCGGGCGCCGAAGTGCACGGCCCTGGCGATGGCCACCGACTGCCGTTCGCCGCCCGACAGCGTGCCGACCGGCTGGTCCACGTCGCGGATGTCGATGCCCATCGCCCGCAGTTCCTCGCGGGCCACCCGGCGGGCCTTGGCCACGTCGAAGGCCAGGCCCTTGCGCGGCTCGGAGCCGAGGAAGAAGTTCCGCCAGACCGACATGAGCGGGATCATCGCCAGGTCCTGGTAGACGGTGGCGATGCCCCGGTCGAGCGCGTCGCGCGGGCTGGACAGGCGCACCTCGGCGCCGTCCACCAGCAATGTGCCGGCGTCGTGCCGGTGCACCCCGGCCAGGATCTTGATGAGTGTGGACTTGCCCGCGCCGTTGTCGCCGAGCACGCAGGTGACCCGGCCGGCCTCCACGCCCATCGACACCTCGCGCAGCGCCAGCACCGAGCCGAACGTCTTGCCGATGCCGCGGGTTTGAAGGATCAATGTTTCACCTCCTCGGCATACCGCCGCACCAGGCGGTTGGCCAGCGTCGCCAGCAGCAGCATCGCGCCGAGGAAGAACTTGAACCAGTCGGCGTCCCAGCCCAGGAACACGATGCCTTTGTCGGCCATGCCGAAGATCACCGCGCCGATGGCGGCCCCGATGGCCGAGCCGTACCCGCCGGTCAGCAGGCAGCCGCCGATGACGGCGGCGATGATGTAGATGAACTCCTGGCCGATGCCCACGTTGGCCTGCACCGAGGTGTAACGCAGCGCCAGGATCGAGCCGACCAGCCAGGCCGCGAACGCCGTCGTCATGAACAGCGCGATCTTGGTCCGGGCGGCGGGCACGCCCACCGCGCGGGCGGCCTGCTCGTTGCCGCCCACCGCGAAGATCCAGTTGCCGGCCTTCGAGCGCATGAGCACCCACGTGGCCAGCGCGGTCACCGCGATCCACCACAGGATCGCCACCCGGAAGGAGGTCCCGCCGATCTGGATGGTCCCGGCGAACAGCGCGCTGGCGCCCTCGAAGCCCGGCGCCCTGCGCAGGCCGCTGACCTGCACGGTCCCGGTGATGGCCTTCGTGACGCCCAGGTTGACGCCCTGCAGCATGAGGAACGTGCCGAGGGTGACGATGAAGCTCGGCAGCTTCGTCCTGGTGACGATCAGCCCGTTGGCCAGCCCGACGCCCAGCGCCACGACCAGCCCGACGAGCATCGCCGCCCACACGCTGAACCCGAAGCGGGTGGCCAGCGTGACCAGGATCAGACCGCTGGTGCCGGTCAGCACGCCCGCCGACAGGTCGAACTCGCCGCCGATCATCAGCAGCGCGACCGCGACCGCCATGATGCCGAGGGTCGCCGCCGGGTCGAGCCAGTTGGCGATGCCGTCCGGCGAGCGGAACACCGGCGACTGCGCGGCGAAGAACGCGAACACCACGACCAGCCCGACCACCGCGCCGAGTTCCGGCCTGATGAGCAGACGGCGGGCCAGCCCGACGTCGGCGACCCTCTCGTCGGCCGCGATCGTCATCGGGTGCCGGCCTCGGCCAGCTTGGCCACCTGCTCGGCGTTGTCCTTGGTGACGAAGCCGGGCCCGGTGTTGACGGGCAGGCCGCCGCCGACGGTGTTGAGGTTGTCCTTGTACAGGGTCAGGAACGTGATCGGCAGGTAGCCCTGCAGGTACTGCTGCTGGTCCACCGCGAACAGGATCTCCCCGTCCTTGATCGCGGCCACCACGTCGGCCGACAGGTCGAAGGTGGCCAGTTTGGCCTGCGACCCCGCGTCCCTGATGGCGTCCCTGGCGGCGACCGCGACGGCCGGGTTGAGCGTGAGTACGCCGCCCACCTGCTTGTCCGACTGGAGCTTGGCGGCAACCTTGGAGGTGACGTCGGCCAGGTTGCTGACGTCAACCTGCAGCCGCTCGACGGCGCCGCCCAGCGTCTGCTCGGCGCCCTTGCAGCGCTGGTCGAGGCCGACGTTGCCGGCCTCGTGGATGACGCACAGCAGCTTGGTGACGCCGGCGGCCTTGAGCTGCTCGCCCGCCCCGCGCCCGGCCACGTCCTCCGACTGGCCGACGTGCGTGATGGCGCCGAACGCCTTGGAGGAGTCGGCGCCCGAGTTGATCGTCACGACCGGGATCTTCGCCGTGACGGCCTTGCCGATGGCCTCCTTCAGCGCGTCGGGGTTGGCCATGGAGACCACGATGCCGTCCACCTTCTCCGAGACGGCCTGGTCGATGAGCTGCGACTGCTTGGCGGGGTCACCGTCGCCCTGGTAGGTGACCTTCACGCCGTACCGCTTGCCCGCGGCCTCCGCGCCGTTCTTGACCACGTCCCAGAAGGAGTCTCCTGGCGCTCCATGGGTGATGACGGAGAAGCTGCCGCCCGCGGGGGCGGCGGCGGGGGCCGCCGGGCCGCTCTGCGCGCTCTGCCCTCCCGAGGAGGAACAGCCGCTCACGGCGAGCGCGCCCAGCAGCGCCAGCACGATCGGGGTACGTCTCATAGGACACCTCCAAGACCAACGGGCTTGGCCTGGTTGTACCCCAATGTCAACTCTTTGTATAGACATGCTGACCTATGCCGAGCGCATCGGCCGGCCGGCTGCCTCAGTCCTCGCCGGACTTCCACTGGAAGATGTACGACATCACGAAACCGAGCAGCCCGGTCACCCCGGCCGCCACCGTCATCGCCATGCCGAGCGCGGAGACCGCCCCCGAGACCAGCCCGGGGTCGCCGACGACGAGGCCGACCGCCTGGGTGAGCACGACGACCACGCCGAGGGCCAGGAACAGCACGACGCCGATCTTGAACAGGATCATGGTGAGGTTCTTCACGGGGGGTCCTCTCAGATCGGCAGTGCGCCGGTGGCCACCAGCACGCCGATGACCAGGGTCGGGATGACGAACCAGACGATCAGCCGGCCGAACGTCCTGGCCGGGTCGACCTGGGCGATGCCGCTGGCGATGTAGATGGGGGCCGCTCCCGGCGGCGAGGCGCCCTCGGTCGAGGCGAAGATCATGATGGCGGTGGCCGCAGCGGCGGGCGCGACCCCGGCCGAGGTCAGCGCGCTGAAGGCCACGCCGCCGACCGCCGCGATGGTGGCGGTGCCGGTCAGCGGCGCGGCGATGACCACGATCAGCAGGCCGACCAGGGTGGCGATCACGACGGGCGGCGCGTCGAGGCCCTTCATGATCGCGGTGAGCTGGTCGACCAGGCCGAGCTCGCCCAGGCTGGCGGCGGCCGCGAAGGCGAAGAAGAGCGTGGCGCCGATGACCGCGTACCTGGGGGCCATGTCGCCGAGCAGTTCACTCCAGGCGCGGCCGGTGCGCGGCAGCCGCTTCCACGCCACCGCCAGGGTGGCCAGCACGGTCAGCACCGGGATCCACACGACGATGCTGATGTCGCCGGCCGCCTCGCCGACGCGCGACTCCATGAACGCCACGCCGAAGTCGAGCGTCATCAGCACGGGGATCATGATGCCCGCGTACACCAGCAGCGACGTCCATCCGGCGCGCAGCGCCTCCCGCAGCGGGACGATGTCGGCGGCGTCGGTGGCCGCGATGCGGTGCCGGCGCACCCACAGGAAGACCACGACGAACCGGTAGAGCACCGTCCACATGCCGCCGACGAGCGCGGGCACGAAGAGCTGGTCGGCGCTCAGCACGGGCGCCACGGCGGCCGAGCCGAGCAGCAGGAACATCGACGAGCTCGGCGGGATCGAGATGCCGAGCCCGGCGTTGCCCGCCACCAGCGAGGCGGCCAGGTCGGGCCGCCAGTTGGAGCGGGTCATCCACGGGATGGTCACCGAGCCGACGGACGCGGCGATGCCGGAACCCGAGCCCGCCGGACCGCCGAGCAGGGCGGCGGCCGAGGTCGAGACGTAGCCGGCACCGCCGCGCAGCCGTCCGAAGATGGAGTTGAGCACGGTGACCTGCTCCTGGATCAACCCCAGCCTGGTGAGCAGGTAGCCCATGAACACGAAGGCCAGCGCGGCGAAGACGACCTCCTCCGCCACCGCCTCGGCGATGCCCGCCCAGGCCAGGCCGAAGAAGTCGGCGCCGCCGAACAGGCACACGCCGGCGAAACCGATGAGCATCGCCTCACCGATGTTGCGTTTCAGCACGCCGTTCCAGACGACGATGATGGCGATGTAGGCGATGAGCGCCCAGACGGCGATTCCCATGGCGTGACTGACCTCCGATGGGGGGAAATGGGGGGGGTTTACGCGCGGCCGATCGTCATCGATCGGCCAGTCGCCGCGCCAGGGCCACGGTGCGGCGGGCCCTGGCGACGATGGGGGCGTCCACGAACCGGCCGTCGGGCAGGGCGACCGCGCCGAGCCCCGCCTGTTCTGCGGCCCGCGCGGCCTCGACGATCTCGGCGGCCCTGGCCGCCTCCTCCTCGGTGGGCCGGAACGCCCGCCTGATCACGGGGATCTGGCGGGGGTGGATCGCGGTCCTGCCGAACAGGCCGAGCGCGCGGCCCGCCCGGCTGGAGGCCAGCAGGCCGGCTTCGTCCTGGACGTTCGGGTAGACGGACATCGGCACCGGCGGCAGGCCCGCCGCGGCGGCGGCGATGACGGCCTGGAGCCGGAGGTGGTTCATGGCGTTCTCGTCGGTGATCGACAGCTCGGCGGCCAGGTCCTGCTCACCGAGCGCGATCCCGGCCACGCTCGGGTGGGCGGCGATGGCGCGGGCGTTGACGAGCCCGGCGGCCGACTCCAGCAGCGCGTAGGCGGGCGCGCCCGCGATCGCGTCGAGCACCTCGGCGGACTCGACCTTGGGCACCCGCACGCCGTCGGCGAGCTGTCCGACGGCCGCCAGGTCCTCGCGGCCGCGCGCGGTGGCCAGGTCGTTGATCCGCACGTGCACTTGGCCCTCGGCGGGGCGTTCGCGCAGGTAGGCGACGGCGTTGGCGCGGGCCTCGTCCTTGCGGGCGGGCGCGACCGCGTCCTCCAGGTCGATGATGACCACGTCCGCGCCGGACGCGGCCGCCTTGGCGAAGCGCTCGGGGCGGTCGCCCGGCACATACAGCCAGGTGACGTTCACGCGATCACCCCGTCCTCGCGCAGCGCGGCGATGCGTTCGCCGTCGTAGCCGAGTTCGGCGAGCACCTCGTCGGTGTCGCGGCCGAGCGGCCGGCCCGGCCAGCGGATCTCGCCGGGGGTCTCCGACATGCGAAACAGCACGTTCTGCATGGTGACCTGGCCGATCTCCTCGTCGGGCACGTCGACGAAGGTGTCCAGGGCCGTGTACTGGGCGTCCCTGGCGATGTCGGAGACGTCGTAGATGGGCGCGACGGCGGCCTGGACCTCCTCGAAGCGGGCGATGACCTCATCGGCGTCCCGTTCGGCGATCCATGAGGCGACCGCCTCGTCCAGCTCGTCCACGTGCTGGACGCGGCCGTGCCCGCTGGCGAACCAGGGCTGCTCCACCAGGTCGGGCCGGCCCACGAGGGTGACCACGCGCTCGGCGATGGGCTGCGCGCTGGTGGAGATCGCCAGCCAGCGGCCGTCGCGGGTGCGGTAGGTGTTGCGCGGCGCGTTGCTGGTGGAGCGGTTGCCGGTGCGCCGCGGCACGATCCCCAGGGCCTTGTAGGCGCTCATCTGCGGCCCCAGCAGGCCGAGGATCGGCTCGATGATCGCCATGTCGACGACCTGGCCGCGTCCCGTCTGTTCGCGGGCGCGCAGGGCCACCATGATCGCGTACGACATGGCCAGGCCCGCGATGCCGTCGGCCAGGGCCAGCGGCGGCAGCGTGGGCGGGCCGTCGGGCTCCCCGGTCATGGCCGCGAACCCGCTCATGGCCTCGGCCAGCGTCCCGAACCCCGGCTGCTTGGCCATCGGGCCGAACTGCCCGAACCCGGTCATCCGCGCCACGATCAGCCGGGGATTGAGCTCCAGCAGGTCCTCGGGGGCCAGGTTCCAGCGTTCCAGGGTGCCGGGGCGGAAGTTCTCGATCAGCACGTCGGACCGTTCGGCCAGGTGGCGCAGGATGTCCTGGCCTTCGGCCCGCGACAGGTCCACGGCCGCGGCGCGCTTGTTGCGCGACAGGGTCTTCCACCACAGGCCGACGCCGTCCACGGAGGCGCCGTGGCCGCGCGAGGGGTCGCCGCGGCGGGGGTGCTCGATCTTGATCACGTCGGCACCGAAGTCGGCCAGCATCATCGCGGCGGAGGGGCCGGCGAACAGCGTCGCCGCGTCGATGACGCGCAGGTCGTCGAGGCTCGTCATGGGTATGTAACTTATAAGAAATATGTCATAGGTCAAGCTTTCGACTGATCAACCGGGATTTTGAGGGACACTTGACGACATGTCCACCAGCGAGCCGCGGCCGCCCATGAGCAAGGCCGACTATGTCTACAGCGTGCTGCTCGAGGAGATCCGCAGCGGGCGGATCCCCGGGGGCACGGCGCTGCGGGCCGCCGACGCGGCCAAACGGCTCGGCGTCTCGGTCACGCCGGTGCGCGAGGCGCTGCGCAGGCTGGAGAAGGACCGGCTGATCAGCTACGAGGCGCACCACGGCGCGACCGTGGTGGACCTGGGCGACGAGGCCGTGGCCGAGTACTACGGCCTGCGCGCGGTCGTCGAGGGGCTGGGCGCGCGCCTGGCCGCCGCGCGGATCACGCCGGAGGAGCTGGCGTCCCTGCGCGAACTGCACGCCGCGATGACAGCCGACGCCGAGCGCGGCGAGAACGAGCGGCTCGGCGAGCAGAGCAGGCACTTCCACCTGCGCATCGTCGACATCGGCGGCCCCGCCTTCCTGGGCGCGCACGCCAGGTCGGTGCGCAACAGCTTCCCCGTGCCCGCCGAGGCCTCACTCTGGCTGGACGACGGCCAGGCCAGAGCCCAGCTCGACGCGCACGCGGGCATCCTGGCCGCTCTGGAAGCCGGCGACGGCGACGCGGCGGAACGCATCATGGTCGAGCACGTGCGCAGCGCGGGCGAACACCGCACCCACCACTGACCACCCGCCCGGGGGCGCCTCACATGTGCCGGCCATCAGAGCCACGCGCTCTCCCCTTCCCACCCGTACCGGGACGGGCCGAACCTCGCCACGCCGCCGAGCCAGGCCGTCAGCTCGGGCGCCATGTCCACCTCGCTTCCGTCGGGCCGCCACTGCGGCACCCACACCAGCCCGGGATCGAGCAGTTCCAGCCCGTCGAACAGGGCCAGAACCTCCTCACGCGAGCGGAAGTGCACGCTCAGCCCCAGGTGCCGGTTGGCCTCCTCGACGGCGGCCCGCATGCCGTCGTCGTAGGCGTCCATGCTCAGCGCCGTCAGCCACAGGTGGCTGCCCGGCGCCAGGGCGGCGCGCAGCCGCGCCGTCCACGAGACGTCCCAGGCCGGGATCTCGTGCACCGACAGCACCCCGACCGCGACCGGCTCGGCCCAGTCGACGAACGTGCGCACCATGGGCTCGCCCAGCAGCTCGGCCGGGTCGGCGAGGTCGCAGGCCACGATCCTGACCCGGTCGGAGCCCTTGCCGGTGACGGCCATGGCGTGGGCCACCATGTACGGGTCCTGCTCCGCGTACACGACCCTGGCCAGGGGGAACACCTCGTGGATGGCCTCGTGGGCCGGGCCCGTGCTGGGCAGGCCCGTGCCGTACAGGACGAACTGGTCGACGCCCAGCCCGGCCAGGTGCCGTACCACCCGGCGCACGTGCTGGTGGTGGGCGACGAGCGCGGTGGCGGCTTCGGCGCTGAGCCGCTCGGCCGCCTCCAGCGCCTCGCGGTCGGCGGCGAAGTTCTGCTTGCCGCCCTGGGCGGCGTCGTACATGCGGGCGGTGCTGGCCGACCCCAGGGATGCGATGTTGTCGGGCATCGAGGAACCTCCATCCCGGTCAGGCCGAGAGCGTGGCGCGGATTCCGTCCAGCATGCCAGCGGTGGCGTCCACGGGGAACGCCGACAGCGACAGCCGCGCGAACGCCTGCTGGTGTTCCTCGATCCGCCGCCGGTCCTCCACGACCACCGGGGCGTGCAGCAGGTGCAGGACGAGCACGTCGGCCCGGCCCTGCTCGAAAAAGCGCAGCAGCGTGAACGGCGGCCCCTGGTGCAGGCAGCCGGTCTCGGCGACGGGCCTGGTGACCTGGACGGCGATGTGCCGCTGTTTGGCGGCGTGGGTGAGCGCGTCGAGCTGGGCGAGCCGCTCTTCCTGCCGCCCCAGCGGCGGGTCGGCCAGCGCCTGCCGATCGAGCACCGTCCACAGGTGCGGCCCGCGGTGCCGGTCGAGCGCCTCCTGCCTGCGCGCGACCACGTCGGCGGCGCGGGCGATCCGCTCGGGCGGCGTGCCCGGCGGCAACGTGGCGCGGGCGGCGGCCTCGGTGTAGGCGCGGGTCTGCAGCAGCGGCGGCACGAACCCCGGGCAGTAGGCGTAGATCACCTGCGCGCGCTCCTCCAACGCCAGGTAGCCCGACAGCCGCAGCGGCACCGCGGGCGCGTCGTACCAGCCGGGCAGGCGCTCCTCGCGCAGCAGCGACAGCAGCCTCGGGGCGTGCTCGCCCTCGCCGTACAGCTCCAGCAGCAGGCGCACGGTCGACTCGCGCGGCGCCACGAGGCCGTGCTCGATCCGGAAGATCGTGGAGGTGTTGAGCCCGGCGGCCCGCGCGGCGGCCTTCATCGACAATCCGCATTCGGCCCGTAATGTCGCGAGTCTGGCCGCCACCACGCTTAACTGCATACGTACGTCATAGGGCTCTCAATGACAAAACTCAGCGTTCACACCTGCTCTATTGCCACCACGTTACGGGTGATGCACGATGCCACTCTAGTGGTCTGACCCGCAATGCATATGCCGATCTGGAAGGGCGGGGACTGTGGCGGACGCGTGGATCCTGCATCCCGACTACCGGACTCCTCCGGTCCCCGCCGATCCCGACGTCGTCCCTGGCCCATGGCGCCATCCGGACTGCGGCCAGGTCATGAACGGCACCTACGAGCGCCGTCGCTCCGGGCTCCAGGTCGAGGTCGTGACCGTCTGGTACGGCCACGCGCTCAGCCACTGGCACGGCCCGCGCATGCCCCGCTTCTCCAGCCCGCTGGTGTCGGCCTGGAACCCGGTGCTGGCCCAGGGCCTGGTCGTCGATCCGCGGGCGCCCGTGCCGTACGGCGACGCGCTGTGGTGCGACCGGTGGATCGCCGAAGCCCTGCTGTACGGGCGCAAACCGTACGGCTCGTTCACGCTGCCCGCCGACGAGGCGATGAGCTGGTTCGCCAAGAGCGGCGGCACCGGGCTGGTCTATCACGCGCAGACCAACGGCGACCTGGTCAGGGTGGTGGCGGGCACCGCCGAGCGCTACGGCCGGCTCTTCGACCTCGAGGCGCTGATCGCCGACTACCTGGAGGCGCTGCCGCCCGACCTGGCCGAGCCCGAGGCCGCCGCCCTGGAGGCGCACCGCCGCCACTCCCCCGCCCTGCACTACATCCTCAGCGAGAACGCCGAGGTCCGCTTCGCGCGGGCACCGCTGTCGGTACGCGGCCTGACGCTCGGCTACCCGCCCCACGAGACGGCCGCCCGCATCGCCGCCGGTACGCTGGGAGCGTGATCAAGGGCATCCTGTTCGACCTGGACGGCACTCTGCTCGACCACAGGTCGGCCGCCGACGCCGCGATCGGCGCCTGGCTGTCGGACCACGCCCCCGGCCATCCGCGCCTGCCGGAGGTGCCCGCGCTCTGGGCCGGCCTGGAGGTCCACTACCTGGCGATGTGGCAGGCGGGCGAGTGCACGGCGCAGGAGCAGCGGCGCCTGCGACTGCGGGCGCTCTGCCGGGAGTTGGCCGTGGCCGTCCCTGACGATCTCGACGCGGCCTACTCCGGCTTCACCGACCACTACCGCCGCCACTGGATCGCCTACCCGGACGCGGCGGGGGCGGTGGCGGAGCTGACGGGGTTCACGCTGGGGGTGCTGACCAACGGGGTGCAGGAGATGCAGGAGGCCAAGGTCCGCGCGATCGGGCTCGGCGAGAGTCTGCGCACGGTGCTGACGGGCGAGGTGCTGGGCGGCCACTTCAAGCCGGCGCCCGCCTGCTACACCGGCGCGGCGGCGGCGCTCGGGCTGGCGCCGGAGGAGGTGCTGCTGGTCGGTGACGACGTCGAGCGCGACGTGACGGGGCCGGCGGTGACGGGGATGCGCTCGGTCTGGCTCGACCGGCTCGGCGTCGAGCCGCCGCCGCCCGGTTTCCCCCGCATCACCTCACTGACCGAACTCCCTCCGCTCCTCCGCTCACACCACCCCTCTGACCGAACTCCCGCCGCTCCTCCGCTGACACCGCCCCGCTGACCAGGCTCCCGCCGCTCCTCCGCGCTGACACTGACGCCGCAGCCACGCACAGGCGCGCACCAGCCCGTGGGACGCGTGGGGCCGATGGGGCCGATGGGAGCCCGCGGGGCCGTGCGGCTAGTGCGGCGCCACTTCGGCCAGCGCGGACGCCCGCAGGTCGAATCCGCCCACGTGGGCCAGGTAGTCGCCCCCGGCCAGCGGATCGCCCAGGTAGACGCCGCCCGCCCGGGACACCAGCAGCGCCCCGGCGGCCACGTCCCACGGCTTGGAGCGGGTGCCGTAGGCGGCGTCGGCCCACCCGGCGGCCACGTAGGCGAGCATGAGCGCCGCGCTGCCCGGTTTGCGGACGGCGGCGAAGGACGTCAGGAACCGCCCGTACCGGTGCAGCGCCGCGTCGGCCCGTGACTCCACGTCGGCGGGGGTGGGGAAGCTCGACAGCAGCACCGCCTCCCGGTCGCGGGCGGCTCCCTGGCTGCGCAGCGGGGCGCCGTTGCACCGGGCTCCGTCGGGACCGGCGGTGAACTCCTCCTCGCGCACCGGGTCGTACACCACTCCGGCCATCAGTTCGCCGCGCACGGCGACCGCCACGGACACGCAGAAGAACGGCAGCCCGGCGGCGAAGTTGGCGGTGCCGTCGATGGGGTCGACGTACCAGGTCAGCTCGCCCGAGCCGGTCGTGCCGCCCTCCTCCCCCACGATCACGCTGCCGGGCGCGCGGGAGTCGATGACCGCGCGGATGCTCTCCTCGGCGGCCCGGTCGTGTTCGGTCACGGGGTCGTGGAAGTCGTGTTTGGTGCTCACGCCTGGCCGCGTCCTGAACGCCTTGCGCAGTCTCGGGCCGGCGGCCCTGGCGGCCTCGGCGGCGGTGTCCAGCAGACCGGTCACGTCCATGTGCTTTCTCCCATCGCTCATCAGGGATGTCATGCCCATACCCACGCATCCGGACTCGTTTGTCAGGACATTCTGACCTCGGTTAAGCTGATCGCCATGACCTCGAACCTGGCCATCGACCTGGACCGGTCCAGCCCCGTACCGCTCTATTTCCAGGTGGCCGAGCAGATCGCCGAGGCGATCAGGCGAGGTGACCTGGCCCCGGGCTCGCGGCTGGACAACGAGATCCTGCTGGCCGAAAAGCTCGGGTTGTCGCGCCCGACGATCCGCCAGGCGATCCAGTACCTCGTGGACAAGGGCCTGCTGGTGCGCAAGCGCGGCGTCGGCACCCAGGTCGTGCACGGGCAGGTCAAGCGCTCGGTCGAGCTGACGAGCCTCTACGACGACCTGCGCAGGTCGGGCCAGGAGCCGGCCACGCAGGTGCTGGCGCTGGAGCCGCGCCCGGTCGAGGAGGACATCGCCGCCATCCTGGGCGTCGAGCCCGGCGCCCAGATCCTCTATCTGGAGCGGCTGCGCTTCGCCTCGGGGGAGCCGCTGGCCGTGCTACACAACTGGCTGCCGCTCGGCCTGACCCAGCTCACGGCCGCCGACCTCGAGGCCCGCGGCCTGTATGAGCTGCTGCGCGGCGCGGGCGTGCGGATGCGGGTGGCCAACCAGCGCATCGGCGCGCGGGCGGCCACGCAGGCCGAGGCCAAACTGCTGGAGGAGCGGCGCGGCGCGCCGCTGCTGACCATGGTCCGCACCACCTACGACGATCAGGGCCGGGCGGTCGAACACGGCTCACACGTCTACCGGGCCTCTCACTACTCCCTTGAGGTCACTCTCATCGAGCGCTGAGGCGGCGCGCCGTTTGAGGTAGAGCGTGGTGGCGATGCCGAACGCGACGGCGACCGCCAGCGCGGCCCACGACATGCCCTTGAGCCACTTCTCGGCGACCAGGCCCAGATAGAAGATCACCGTGGTGGTGCCGCCCGCCCACACGATCCCGCCGAGCACGTTGGCGACGGCGAACTTCCAGTACGGCATCCGCAGCGCCCCCGCCAGCGGCCCGGCCAGGATGCGCAGCAGCGCCACGAACCGTCCGACGAAGACCGCCCACACCCCGAACCGCTCGAAGTACTTCTCGGCTCTGCGCACGTGCCGGGGGCCGAAGTGTTTGGGGAAGCGCCGCCCGAGCCGTTCGAACAGGGGACGGCCGCCCTTGCGCCCGATGGCGTAGCCGGCCGAGTCGCCGACGATGGCGCCCGCGCTGGCGCAGACGCCCACCCAGACCGGGCTCACCACGCCCTTGGCCGACAGGATCGCCGCACTGACCAGGACGATCTCGCCGGGCAGGGGAATGCCGAGGCTCTCCAGACCGATCACGAGCGCGACGGTCGCGTAGAGCCATCCGACGGGGATCACCTGCAGCCACTCGTCGATGTGCACCTGGCCACTTTAGCGGCGCCAGGGGAGTGCTCAGCGTTCGCTGTCAAGCATGGCCATCTGCGCGGGGGCGTACCGCTCGCCGGCCGCGGCGCCCTCGGGCACGGCGGCCTCGATCAGGGCCGCTTCCTCCGGGGTGAGCCTCACCTCGAGCGCGCCGAGCGCCTCGGTGAGCCGCTCGCGCCGCCGCGCCCCGACGAGCGGGACGATGTCCGTGCCCCGCCCGAGCACCCAGGCGATGGCGAGCTGCGCGACCGTGACGCCCTTGGCCTCGGCCAGCGCCCTGAGCGCCTCCACCAGGGCGAGGTTGTGGGCCAGGTTGCCGCCGGAGAAACGCGGGCTCATGGCGCGGAAGTCGCCGGCGCCCAGCTCGCGATCCTTGGACCAGTGCCCGCTGAGCAGCCCTCTGGACAGCACGCCGTAGGCGGTGACGGCCACACCAAGATCGCGGCAGGCGGGCAGGACCTCCCGCTCGATCCCGCGCGACAGCAGCGAGTATTCGAGCTGGACGTCGCTGATCGGATGGACGGCGTGGGCCCGCCGCACGCTCTCGGCCCCGGCCTCCGACAGCCCGATGTGCCGGACCCTCCCTTTCTGGACCTCCTCGGCGATGGCGCCGATCGTCTCCTCGATGGGCACGTCCGGGTCGACTCTGGCGATCCGGTAGACGTCCACGTGATCGGTGTCGAGGCGGCGCAGAGTGTAGGCGAGCGAGGTCTTCACGGCCGAGGGCCTGCCGTCGTAGCCGATCCAGGCGCCGTCGTAGTCGCGCTGCGCCCCGAACTTGACGCTGATGCGCACGTCGTCGCGGGACCGTTGGCGCAGCGCGTCGCGGATGAGCAGTTCGTTGTGGCCCATGCCGTAGAAGTCGCCGGTGTCGAGCAGCGTGATGCCGGCGTCGATCGCGGCGTGGATGGTGGCGATGGACTCGGCCCTGTCGGCCGGCCCGTAGAAGTCGGACATCCCCATGCAGCCAAGCCCGAGGTCGGACACGGCCGGTCCGCCGGTTCCCAAGGTTCTCATGCCGCCAGTATGCCCATCGGAATGACAGATTTCAATTTTTGTCATTCGCCAGCTCGATCAGCATGATCACGGCCGGGAACGCGTCAGGCGCAGCGCGTCGGCCCTGGAGGCGACGCGGACGAAGGTCAGGTGCCCGTTGGCGGGATCGGCGGCGGCCCGCCGGAACCGATCGCGGTAGACGGCGTGCTTGGTCCAGGCCCACCGGATGATCGACTCGTCCTTGTCGAGCAGGAAGCGGAAGGACTCCTTGTTGCCGTTCCACAACTCGGCGCCGGTGGCCATGCGGCGCAGGGTCCTGGACAGGAGCTGGCGCATGACCCGGTGCCTGGGCAGGTCGATCCAGACCACGGTGTCGGCGCGTGACCACACCAGGTCGCGTACGAGGGAGTAGTTGCCGTCCACCACCCACCCGTCGCCCGCCGTGAACCGCTCGACCTCCGCGCGGAACTCCTCGGGCTGCCTGGGCGTCCAGCCGGCCATGTGGAAGATCGAGTCGAGCTCCAGCCAGGGCACCCCCAGCCGCCCGGCCAACCCTGCGGACAGCGTGGACTTGCCGGACCCCGAATTGCCCACCACGGACACACGTCGCACCCGGCCAACCCTAGCGCCGTAGCTGTTCAGCCGCCTTCGGCTTTCCGGCCTCATAATCCCCGCCGAAGTGCGGCGGGGTGGAGAATGACGGGCATGCGGAAACCGGGCCCAACCGGACCAGTCCGCCGCTCTCCACGGAGATCTCCGCAGCGCGCTCACCTCACAGGGGCTTGAGCGTGTTGTCCCAGAAGTTGTCCCTGGCATCGGCGGTCTTCTTGCATCCGGTCCAGGCCCCGTACGCGCCGCCCTTGGCGGAGAAGGTGCGGGCGAACCGGTTGGCGATGACGCGGTAGTCGCGGCTGCGGTCGCGCGGGCAGTAGAGCGTGTAGGCGCCGCCGGCGAGCAGGTTGTCCTCGACGAGGACGTTGGCGTTCTTGGTCGGGTGGCTGATGATGGCCGAGGTGCCGCCGGGGGCGTAGATCGTGTTGTGCTTGATCCTGATGTTGGAGCCGCCGACGAGCTGGATGCCGTCGGCGTGGCCGGTGGCGCCCTCGTACAGGTCGTGGATGTAGGAGTCGACGACGGTGGTGGTGTCGTCGATGTCGAAGCCGTTCTCGCAGCCGTGGATGTTCAGCCGCCTGGCGGTCATCCCGTACGAGCCGACGGCCGTGGTGTTGCGGTTGCGGCAGTCGACCTCGACGTCTTCGAGCAGCAGGCCGCCGCCCTTGTAGGTCTCGGCGAAGCTGCCGACGGCGTAGTAGCCGGAGCAGGTGACCTTGGAGCGGCGGATGGTCACGTTGGGCGCCTTGACGACGACGCAGCCGCGGATGTCCTTGCCCTCCACGACCGCGCCGGCTTTGGAGATCGACAGGTCGCCTTTGACGACCGTCAATTTCGTACCGGCCGGAACGCCGGTATTAGTGGCGTCGGGATAACCGCAGCGGCTGGGTTTCAGCCCGCAGTTCGCCGGTCTTGCCGGAGTTTTGCGCGGGGCCTGCGCTCTGGCCGCTACGGTGGTGCCGAACTGCGTCGCGGAAACGATCAGCAATAGTGCGACGATCGGGCGGGTCGCGCGATTCATGATATGACTCCGGGGAAATGAGCGGTGGCGACTCGCACACCATAGAACGCGTCGGCCTCAATAGCCCCGCGAATGCCACATTCAACCCATGCCTGAAAAGAACCTCGAATTATCGAGAAAGGTCGCGCTCACCTGGCAGTCGCACACCCCCTTGGCACCGCCCGCAAGGGAGGCTTATCGTTCAGTGCAATGCCACACATTACAGCGGGGAGAGCCGTTGATCACCGCCACGTACACGATCCCCGGGATACGGGTGCGCGACCACGTCGTCGAGGTGCCGCTCGACTGGTCCGACCCCGAGGCCACGATCACGGTGTTCGCCCGCGAACTGGTCGATCCCGCGCGTGACAGGGAAGACCTGCCGTGCCTGCTGTTCCTGCAGGGAGGGCCGGGCGGCAAGGGACCCAGGCCGGTCGGCACGGCGGGCTGGCTCGGTGCGGCGTTGCGGACGTACCGGGTGATCCTGCTCGACCAGCGGGGCACGGGCCGCAGCTCGCGCATCGACGGCCGGGTGATGAACGGGCTCGGCCCGCGCGAGGGCGCCGGCTACCTGGCCCGCTTCCGCGCCGACTCGATCGTGGCCGACGCCGAGCACCTGCGCACCACCGTCTTCGGCGGCAGGCGCTGGTCGACGCTGGGTCAGAGCTATGGCGGGTTCCTCACGCTGACGTACCTGTCGATGGCGCCTCAGGGGCTGAGCGCCTGCTACGTGACAGGCGGCCTGCCCGCTCTCGAACCGGACGCCGCCGAGGTCTACCGGCGCACCTACCCCCGGGTCGCGGCCAAGAACGCCGCGTTCTACCGCCGCTACCCGCACCACGCCGAGACCACCGCCCGCCTGGCCGACCGGCTGGCCTCCGGCGAGGTGCTGCTGCCCGACGGCGACGTGCTGAGCGTGCGGCGGCTGCAGTCGCTCGGCATCGACTTCGGGATGAAGCCCGGCTACGAGCGCATGCACTGGCTGCTCGACGAGGCAGAAGGGCTGCCGGAGACGTTCCTGCACCAGGTGCTGGCCCGCTCCTCCTATGCCGACAACCCGCTGTTCGCGGCGCTGCAGGAGAGCATCTACGGCTCGGGCCCCGGCGCGAGCGCCTGGGCGGCCGAGCGCGAGCGCGCCCGCCATCCCGCCTTCGCCGAGGACGCCAGGCCGCTGCTGTTCACCGGGGAGATGATCTACCCTTGGATGTTCGAGGATATCCGCGCGCTGCGTCCCTTCCGCGCCGCCGTCGAACTGCTCGCCGAGCGCGCCGACTGGCCCCCGCTGTACGACCTGGACCGGCTGGCGGCCAACGAGGTGCCGCTGGCGGCCGCCGTCTACTTCGACGACATGTATGTTGACGCCGGTTTGCAACTCGACACCGCCGCCAGGATCGGCAACGCCCAGGCATGGGTCACCAACGAGTACGAGCACGACGGCATCGGCGAGGAACGCGTCTTCGCCCGCCTGACCGGCCTCGTACACGACATAGGAGGAGGAATCACTGGTGGGTGACGGCACGCTCCCCAAACTGACCGAGATCCCCGCGTTCACCGAGTTCATCGCCCAGGGCTGGGACTCCCCCGCCCGCACTCCCGACCTGGTCCCCGGCGCCGCCGACGCGGCGGCCGCCCACCGGGCCAGGCTCGCCGCCGAACTGCCCGGCAGGACCGTGGTCGTGGCCTCCGGCCGGGCGCCGGTACGCAGCAACGACACCGACTACGAATTCCGCGTGGACAGCGACTTCTCCTGGCTGACCGGCTGCGCGGCCGAGAACGCCGTGGCCGTGGTCGCCGATGGGGAGGCCACGCTGTACCTGCCGCCGCCCGCCCGCCCCGGCGACCTCGGCTTCTTCGCCGACTCCGTGTACGGGGAGCTGTGGGTGGGCCCGTCGCCGTCCCTGCCCGAGTGGTCGGCGGCGCTGGGCGTCAAGGTCGAGCCGCTGGCCGAGTTCGCCGGCCCGGCCCCGGGCGCCGTGGTCGCCTGGGCGGAGGACGATGACGCGCAGGAGCTCGCGCGCGTGCTGGCCGAGCTCCGCATGATCAAGGACGAGTGGGAGGTCGCCCAGCTCCGCGAGGCCGTGGACCGCACGGTCGAGGGCTTCGCGGCGGTGCTGGCCGAGATCCCCGCGGCCGTGGCGGGGCCGGGCGAGCGGTGGCTGCAGGGCACCTTCGACCGCTACGCCAGGGCCTACGGCAACGGCCCCGGCTACGCCGCCATCGTCGGCAGCGGCGCGCACGCGCCGACCCTGCACTGGACGCGCTGCGACGGGCCCGTCAGGCCGGGCGAGCTGCTCCTGCTCGACATGGGCGTCGAGACCCGCAGCCACTACACCGCGGACGTCACCCGCACCTTCCCCGTCTCCGGCGCCTTCTCCCCCGTCCAGCGGCAGGTGCACGACCTGGTGGAGCGGGCGCACCGGGCCGGGATGGCGCAGGTGGCGCCGGGCCGCCGCTGGACCGACTTCCACCACGCGGCCATGGAGGTCATCGCCCACGGCCTGCACGACTGGGGGCTGCTGCCGGTCTCGGTGGATGAGGCCCTGTCGGACCAGGGCCAGCACCACCGCCGCTATCTGGCCTGCGGCATCGGCCACCACCTGGGCCTGGACGTGCACGACTGCGCCCGCTCCCGTCCGCAGGCCTACCACGGGGCGCGGATGGCGCCCGGCATGGTGCTCACCGTCGAGCCCGGCCTGTACTTCCACGCCCACGACCGCACGGTTCCGCCCGAGTTGCGCGGGATCGGCGTCCGGATCGAGGACGACCTGCTGGTCACGGCGGACGGCGCCGAGGTCCTGTCCGCCGCCCTGCCCCTCGACGCGGCCGGCCTGGAGTCCTACACCCAGGCCCGGCTCGGCGGTCAGGGCGCGCTCAGGTAGCGGGCCTGGCGGGCGGCGGCGGTCAGGGCGGCGGCTCTGGCCGCCTCGGTCGGGGTGAACGGCAGACCTGGACGCCGGATCAGCAGGGCGCGGTCCGGGTTCACCGACATCACCATGGTGGTGTTGAGCTCGGCGCCTTCGTCCACGGTGTCGCCCGGCCGGCGCCATTCGACCTGCGAGACCCGCAGCAGCTCCGCCATGGCCTCCGGCAGCCGGTCGGGGTCGGCGGCGACCCGCTGTGCCAGCACCAGCGCCTGAACACCCGGGTCGGTGAGGTCCTTGACCTGGGCGGGCACGATCACGACGTCGTGGCCGCCCGCCTCGGTGAGCGCGGCGGCCAGCGCCGGAAGGGCTACTTCGCGCGGCGCCTCGATGACGAACTCGTCGAGCGCGTCGCATCCGGCGGGTGTGATGGCGCTGCTGCCGGTCGGCGCGATGTGCAGGGCCAGGATGTTGCAGCCCAGGCGGCCGAACGCGCCGGCCACGGTGGCCAGCCGTCCCGGCCGCTCCACCACGCGCATGCGGATGCGCCACAACATCATCGGGCCGCCCGCCCCCTCCCCCACCGGGAGCGCGGCGCTCTTGCGGGCGGGACGGCGGCCGAGCCGTTTGTGGATCGCGGCTCCGAGGATCAGCGCCACGCCCAGCCCGACGAGTACGACGGGGCCAGGGTCCTCGTGCCCGAGCAGGGTCGCGAGCAGGTGCGCCAGGCCGACCGCGAGGAACAGGGCGGCGAGCTCGGCGATCTCCCGCCGCCAGGAGCGCGCCGTCCGGGCACCGTGTCCGTTACGTGGATGAATCACCTTGGGTGCATCGCTCATGACGCCGAGTATGCCTGCGGCTTGTTACCTGATCATGGGTGCTGTGGTTGCGGCGGGATTAAACCGCGCTCACCGTATGACCGCGTCATGGCCGGGCTTTGCCCGCCCTTGACCTGACGCCCGAAATGAGAAGAAAAATCCCTTTTATGGAGAAAAGTTAGCATCTTCGATTTCTGAACAATGCATGAATTCTACCGTAAGTTCCCCTTTCGTCCCGCGCGACGGCCACGGTAGCCCATCCATAATTATGGTCATGGGGGTTATTTCAGGAAACGGAGTGCGATGAAGCGTTGGATCGGCGTCATTCTGGCAGTGGTTCTCGCCGGGGTGGCGGTGGTCGCCATCGTCCTGGGCAACCGGGGAGAGGAACCGCCGGCGGTGGCGGTGGTGCGGGGGGTCATCGGCTCGGAGAAGAAGGCGTTCTTCGACGATCCGCGCGTCCAGGCCGCCTTCGCCAAGCACGGGCTGAAGGTCGAGGCCGACACCGCCGGGTCGCGGCAGATCGTCACCGACACGGACCTGAGCCGCTACGCCTTCGC
Organism: Nonomuraea purpurea; assembly: GCF_042650645.1. Lineage (NCBI taxonomy): Bacteria > Bacillati > Actinomycetota > Actinomycetes > Streptosporangiales > Streptosporangiaceae > Nonomuraea > Nonomuraea purpurea. Next base: position 264,237 of record NZ_JBHSBI010000012.1, on the reverse strand, counting down.
CTTCCCCTCCAGCGTCCCGGCCGCCGAACAGATCAAGCGCGACCGCAAGGCCACCACGACGTTCTCGCCGTTCTACTCGCCGATGGCGGTGGCAACGTTCGAGCCGATCGTGACCCTGCTCGGCAAGGCGGGCGTCATCCAGGATTCCGGCAACGGCTACCAAACTCTCGATATCAAGAAATATTTGGACTTAGTGGCAAAAGGCACGCGCTGGGATCAGCTTCCCAACAATTCTGCTTACCGGGCGCGGAAGCGGGTGCTGCTCACCACCACCGACATCCGCACGTCCAACTCCGCCGCCATGTACCTGTCCGCGATCGGCTACGTGGCCAACGGCGACGACGTCATCACCTCCGACGCCCAGATCGCCAAGATCGCGCCCATTGTCGCCCCCGCGGTGCTCGACCAGGGCTTCTCCGAGTCCTCCAGCGAGGCGTCCTTCGACAGCTACCTGGCGCTGGGCGCGGGCAAGACGCCGATGCTGGTGGTCTACGAGGCGCAGTACCTGGCCCGCGTCTTCGCCGGCGACGGCGCGATCAAGCCCGACATGCGCCTGATCTACCCGTCGCCGACCGTGCTCAGCAAGCACACGCTGGTCCCCCTGTCGGGCCAGGGCACGAAGGTGGGCGAACTGCTCACCCAGGATCCGGCTCTGCTCGCCCTGGCCGCCACCCACGGCTTCCGCACCACGAACCCGCAGGCGTTCACCGACCAGGTCGCCAAGACCAAGGCGCCGGCCGCGGCCACCCTGGTCGACGTCGTCGAGCCTCCCACCTACGAGCGGCTCGACCGGCTCATCACCACCATCGACGCCTCCAGGCCCTGACGAGGAGATCTCCCAACAGTGTCCGACCTGGTCCTCACCCCACCCGAACCGGTGCCTCCCGTCCCGGCCGAAACGGCGGCGACCATGCTGCCGATGGCCGACGAGCGCGCCGCCGAACTGGCCGGCAAGGCCCGCGACTTCGCCGGGGAGCTGGGCGGGCTCGACCCGCGCTCGCCGGAGTTCTCCCGCAAGGTCCACGACATCTCCTCGATGGGCGACAACGAGATCAGGTCCGCCTCGCAGGTGGCCAACCGCATGCTCAAGCGGCCGGTGGCCGCGCTGGACGCCGCCAAGGGCGAGGGCGCCGACGCGCAGGCGGCCGTGGCGAACCGGCTGGCGGCGCTGCGCCGTACCGTCGTCGACCTCGACCCCAAGCAGGCGGCGAGCGGCACGCGCAAGCTGCTGGGGCTGATCCCGTTCGGCGACCGGCTGCGCGACTACTTCGCCAAGTTCCACTCCGCGCAAAAGCACATCGACGACATCATCGGCGCGCTGAAGTCCGGTCAGGACGAGCTGATGCGCGACAACGCCGCCATCGAGGGCGAGAAGGCGAACCTGTGGGCGGCGATGACGCGCCTGCAGGAGTACGCGATCATGGCCAAGGCCATGGACGCCGCCATCGAGGAGCGCATCGTGCCGGCCGACGAGACGCGGGCCACGGCGCTGCGCTCGGACGCGCTGTTCGCGGTGCGGCAGAAGCACCAGGACCTGCTGACCCAGCTCGCCGTCTCGGCGCAGGGCTACCTGGCGCTCGACCTGGTGCGCAAGAACAACCTGGAGCTGATCAAGGGCGTGGACCGGGCCACCACGACGACGGTCGCGGCGCTGCGCACGGCGGTGACGGTGGCTCAGGCGCTGGCGGGCCAGAAGCTGGTGCTCGACCAGATCACCGCGCTGAACACCACGACGAGCGACCTCATCCTGGCCACCAGCGAGATGCTGCGCACACAGGCGGGGGAGATCCAGAACCAGGCGGCCTCGACGAGCGTGAACCTGGACACGCTGCGCCAGGCGTTCGACAACGTCTACGCCACGATGGACCTGATCGACGGGTTCCGCGCCAAGGCCGTCGAGAGCATGGCGACCACCGTGGACAGCCTGTCGGCGGAGCTGGAGCACGCCAGGACGTACCTGGAGCGCGCCCAGGAGAGCACCCAATGAGACGAGCGCTCCTGGCCGTGCTCCTGCTGCTGAGCGCCGCCTGCGCACCCTCGGAGGAGCCCGCGGACGGCCCCGACGTGCTGCGCGTCCTGGCCGGCAGCGAGATCAAGGACCTCGAACCCCTGCTCAAGCGCGCGGAACAGGAGGCCGGCATGCGGGTCAAGCTCACCTACACCGGCACCCTCGACGGCGCCGAGCAGGTGGCGAGCGGCCGCGCCGACACCCGGCAGGACGCCACCTGGTTCTCCTCCAACCGCTATCTGTCCCTGATCGACGGCTCCCAGGCCAAGCTGTCCACCCAAACCAAGATCATGATCTCTCCTGTGGTGCTGGGCATGAAGCGGGCCAAGGCCGCCGAGCTCGGCTGGGACGGCAAACCGGTCTCGTGGGCGGACATCGCGGCCGCGGCCAAGGACGGCCGCTTCAGCTTCGGCATGACGAACCCGGCCTCCTCCAACTCGGGCTTCTCGGCCCTGGTCGGCGTGGCCGCGGCGCTGTCGGACGCCGACGACGCGCTCAGCGCCGAGCAGGTCGGCTCGGTCACGCCGCGGCTGAAGGAGTTCTTCTCGGCGCAGCGGCTGACGGCGGGCTCGTCCGGCTGGCTGGCCGACGCCTACGCCCGCGACTCCCGGGTCGACGGCATGGTCAACTACGAGTCGGTGCTGCTGGGCCTGCGCGAGCCGCTCACGCTCGTCTACCCCAGCGACGGCGTGGTCACCGCCGACTACCCGCTCACGCTGCTCGCCTCCGCCCCGGAGAACAAGAAGGCCCTGTACGACAAGCTCACCGCCTGGCTGCGCACGCCCGCCGTCCAGCAGAAGATCATGACCGACACCCACCGGCGCCCGATCGTGCCCGGGGTGGGTCCGGCCCCGGAGTTCGGCTCCGCCCAGCTCATCGAGCTGCCGTTCCCGAACCGGCGCAGCACCGCCGACGAGCTCATCGCCACCTACCTCAACCAGGTGCGCGTCCCGCCGCAGACGACGTTCGTGCTGGACACCTCCGGCTCGATGGCGGGCGGGCGCATCGACGCGCTGCGGCAGGCCCTGGTCGCGCTGACCGGCGCGGACACCTCGGCCTCCGGCGCGTTCTCGCGCTTTCGCAACCGCGAGGCCGTCACGATGATCCCGTTCAACGACTCGGCCACGACGCCGGTCCCGTTCACCGTGCCCGAACGCGACCCCGGCCCGGTGCTCGCCGACATCAAACGCTTCGCCGAGGGGCTGACCGCCGGGGGCGGCACGGCGATCTACGACAGCCTCCGGGCGGCCTACGACCGTCCCGCCGAGGCCGGCCACTACTCCTCGATCGTGCTCATGACCGACGGCGAGAACACCCACGGCGCGGACTACTCCGCTTTCGAGGCCCACTACCGGTCGCTGCCGGAGGAGCGGCGGCGCACGCCGACGTTCGTGGTGCTGTTCGGCGAGAGCGACGCCGAGGAGATGCGCGCGGTCGCCGAGCTGACGGGCGGGGCCGTGTTCGACGCCCGCTCGACCTCGCTGAGCGGCGTGTTCAAGGAGATCCGTGGCTACCAGTGACCGCGTGCTGCGCTACCTGGGCTCCACCAAGAACATCGTCGGCTCGGTCCTGGCGCTGCTCGGGCTGCTGGCCCACTTCGCCGGGCTGGCGGGCGCGTACTGGCCGGTCGTGGTCGTCACCCTGTACGGGGCGGGCGCGCTGCTCGCCCCGGCCGAGCGGGTCCGGTTGAAGATCACCCACGCCGAGGTGGAGACGCGGGCGCTGCGGGCCGACCTGGAGACGCTGCTGCGGCGCATCGAGCGGCGCTTCCCCGCCGACGTGCACGCGAGCGTGGACGCGCTGGCCGAGGTCATCAGGGGCGTGCTCGGCCGGGCCGAGCAGCTCGCCGCCTCCCCCGACCAGCTCCACGTCGTCTCGCAGACGATCCGCAGCTACCTGCCCGCCAGCCTGGAGGCGTACGCGAACCTGCCACGCGGCTACGCGCTGACCCGGCGGGCCGACCGCGAGGCCAGCGCGCACGAGGAGCTGCTGGCCCAGCTCGGGCTGCTCGACGGCGAGCTGCGCAAGGTCGCCGAGGCGATCCACCGGGGCGATGAGCAGGCGCTGCGCGACCAGGGCCGCTTCCTGCGCGACCGGTTCGGCGGCTCCGAGCTGGACCTGTGACCCGCTAGGAGGTCACCCGCCGCACCTCGATGACCAGCGCGGACGTCGGCCGCAGCACCGGCGCCGGCAGGCCGAGCTCGCCGAGCACCGCCCCGTGCAGCCGTACCGGCTCCTCGACCCATCGGGGCAGCGCCGCCGCCCGCTCGGGGAGCGGCCCCGCCACGCTCACCTCATAGAGGGCGTCCGGGTCGAGCCCCGGCAGGCGCAGCGTGTCGGGGCCGGTCTCGACCCTGGAGTCGAGCCGGACGAAGGCGAACACCGCGTGCTCCGGCAGCACCACGCCGTGCACGAGCGAGGACGGGTCGGCGTGGTCGGCGCGCACCACCCGGCCGGCGTGCAGCACCGGCCGCAGCCGCTTGTGCAGGGCGATCCACGTGGCCAGCTCCTCCAGCTCCGAGGCACTGGCCGAGGTGAGGTCCCATTCCACGCCCATGTGCCCGAACAGCGCGGTCGCCGCCCGGAAGGCCAGCGGCAGCCTCCGGCCGGTGCAGTGGTCGCGCGGCGCGCCGACGTGGCAGCCCAGCCGGTCCGGCGGCACGAGCAGCCCGGTCCAGCGCTGGATGGCCTGCCGGTCGAGCGCGTCGTTGCTGTCGGAGGTCCACACCCGGTCGGTGCGCGCCAGGACGCCCAGGTCGACGCGGGCGCCGCCCGACGAGCACGACTCGATCTCCAGGGCGGGGTGGCGGCGGCGCAGCTCGTCCAGCAGCCGGTAGGCGGCCGAGGTCTGCGCGTGCACGCCCGCGACGCCGTCGTGGACGGGCTCGGCGATGTCGCGGTTGTGGTCCCACTTGATGTAGTCGAGCTCGTACTCGGTGACGATGGTGTCGATGCGTTCGAGCAGGTAGTCGTAGGCCTGGGGCCTGGCCAGGTCGAGCACGAGCTGGTTGCGCTGCAGCGGCGGCGTGCGCTCGGCCCGGCCGAGGATCCAGTCGGGGTGCTCGCGGGCCAGGTCGGAGTCGGGGTTGACCATCTCGGGCTCGAACCAGAGCCCGAACTGCATGCCGAGCTTGCGCACCCGGTCGGCCAGCGGGCGCAACCCGTCGGGCCAGACGCCCTCGTCGACGTACCAGTCGCCGAGCCCGGCCCGGTCGTGGCGGCGGTGGCGGAACCAGCCGTCGTCGAGGACGAACCGCTCGACCCCGGCCGTCGCGGCCCGCTCGGCCAGCTCCAGCAGCCGGTCGAGGCCGTGGTCGAAGTAGGTCGCCTCCCAGTTGTTCAGCGTGACCGGCCGCACCGGCAGCGGCCTGGCCGCCCGCAGGTGGTCGTGCAGCCGCGCGCTGGCCTCGTCCAGGCCGCCGCCCGACCAGGTGAAGTACACCAGCGGCGTCGAGTAGCTCTCCCCTTCGCCCAGGACGATCTCGCCGGGTTCGAGCAGTTCGCCGCCCGCCAGCAGGCAGGGCCCGTCGTGCAACCGTTCCGCGTAGTGCACGTGGTTGCCGCTCCAGCCGGTGTGCACCGCCCACACCTCGCCGCTCCTGAACCCGAACCCGTTCGTCCCGGCCACCAGCAGCCCCGTGCCGTCGTGCCCGGTGCGCCCGCGGCGGTTCTCCCGCGACCAGGCGCCGTGCCCGAACGCGCGGCGCTGCGGCACCTTCTCCAGTGCCCAGCGGCCGGTGAAGTCCAGCAGCTCGCCGGCCCGCGCGGGCAGCGGCAGCGCGCAGGTCAGCCCTTGGAGCCGGTAGGGGGAGGCGGCGGTGTTGCGCACCGTGTGCCGCATCGTCACCAGCCCGCCGGCGTCCATGGTCAGCTCGCTCACCAGCTCCAGCCCGGCCCGCTCGTCGGAGGCGGCGATGGTCACCGTGCCGCCCCGGCCGGGGGTGGCCTCGGCGTCGAACCGGTCGAGCGTCCAGCGCACCGGCCAGTGCTCGCCGGCCCGCTCGCCGGACAGGCCCGGCCGGCCGTACCAGCTGTCGCCCTGGGCGGGCAGCAGCGGCGCCACGGGCGTCGGCGCGGCCAGCGCGGGCAGGAGATCGGGCCCGGCGGCGGGCCCGAGGTCGGCGCCGAAGTGGCGCACTCTCGGCAGATCGGATCCTGAGCCGTCGATCACCAGGGCGGCGCCGGCGGCGGAGAGAATGACGGGTGACAAGTCGGGCTCCTCACTCATCGGGCGCCGGCCCCGGCGCCCTTCTCGGGGGATACGACGTGACGCTACCTGAATGAGGGTCCTTGTCCCGATCTTGGGGTGGGCATGTCGAGGCCTCCCCGGCCTGCGCGCCGGGGAGGCCTCGATCAGGGGATGGCTCAGACGGAGATCCGGCCGGCGCCGGCGCTCGCGGTCACGACGGACTTGACGTTGGAGGCGGTGTCGAGCGAGTAGGAGTAGGGGATGGAGGCGACGCTGCCGCCGCTCTGGCCGGAGCCGGAGTTGACGAAGTGGTTGTTGCGGGCGACCAGGGTGCCGGGGCCCGAGTCACCCTCGCCCAGGTGGTACGGGTCCTTGGTGTTCTCGAAGTAGTTGCCCTCGACCAGCACTCCCGCGCCCTCGGTGGAGGCCACGCCGTAGCTGCCGACGCCGCCGTAGAAGTTGTTGTAGACGTGCACCGGGTTGCCGAACCGCACGCGTGGGTGGCGCTGGTTGGTGCCGTCGAACCAGTTGTGGTGGTAGGTCACGCGCAGGTGGCCGCGGTCCTCGCCGCCGTTGCCGTCGTCGTGGCCCAGCAGCATCGTCTTGTCGTGGCTGGAGACCTTGTTCCAGGAGACCGTGACGTAGTCGCTGGCGCGCTTGATGTCCACGGCGCCGTCCTTGCCGTTGCTGAAGGAGTTGTGGTCGATCCACACCCGGGTCGAGTACTGGACGTTGACGGCGTCGTCGTTCCAGTTGCGGAAGGTGAGGTTGCGGACGATCACGTTCGAGGCCTGCGAGATGTTGAAGCCGCAGCCGGAGATGGTCGCGCCCGAGTTGCCGAGCACGGTCTTGTTGGAGGCGACCTTGAGCATGCCGGAGCACGAGATCGTGCCCGACACCCGGATGACCGAGGCGGCACTGGCCGACAGGGCGCTGGTCAGCGCGGAGGCGCTGTTGACGGTGATCGGCGCGGTTCCGCCGCCGCCGGTGGTGCCGCCGCCCTGGGTGGCCCAGCCGACCAGGTCGGTCGGCGCGGCGTTGAGCGTGTGGCCGCCGCCGTTGCCGACCACGGCCGGTGCCGGCGCGGCCGCCGCGACGCCGGACACCGCGGTGCCGGTCAGCGCGATGACACCCGCGACGAGCGCGGCCGTTCTTACGTTGGTTGTGTGTCGCACGATGAAGCTCCTTGCTGGCCCGGCAGGCCCCGTTACGGCCTGCGATGTGGTGTCCCCCCAGCGAGCACTCGTTCACATATGTGGCCACAACATAGGTAAGCGCTTTCCCCTCGTCAACGAGCGGTGAAACTTTCATCACAACCCTTGTCAGAGCCTGTGCGAACTCGGCTTCACCTGCCCGAACGCAAAAACCCGCGCCTTCTCGCCACGATCCGTGACCGATGCTGGGCTGGCCATCTTGCCCCCGTCCGACCCGCGGGGCCGCTGCAAATCGCGGCAACTCGATGCCGCAAACCCGCAAACCCGCCCAGCACCCACGACAACCGCAGCACCGCCATGGCGCGGGCTCACGACCGCCGCGCCTCTCGCACGCCGGCCTGTCGCAACCGCGCCATCCGGCCGTCAGAAGCCCCGGCCGGGGCCGGCGGCGTCAGGACGGGTCGGCCCCTGCTCCCGTCCCCGTCTCGGTTTCGGTCCCGCGCCCGGATTCGCGCCCGGACTCGGCGGCGGTGAGCACCACCTGCCGTTCCTCCTCCGTCGGAGGCCGTACCCAGGTCAGGCCGGGCCCGCCGGAGGCGACCAGGCGGGCGACGATCTCGCGCAGCAACTCCCCGGCCGCCGCGTCCGGCTGCTTGTCCCGGACGTCGCGGAAGTGGTCGAGCACCCGCGCCAGGTCCAGCATCATCGTGTTGGCCCCCCGCGACCGCTGGACGGCCCCGTCGAGCAGGTCCTTGGCCAGCGCGGCGACGGGCTTGCCGTTGACGTGCGGCGTGGCCTCCTCCACCGGGGCGGTCACGGCGACCTGCAACGATCCAACCTCCGCGTGGCAAACCCCGGCGCCGCCGCCCACGACCTCGCGCACGGCCGCGGCGAAGCGCGCGCGGTCCATGCCGTCCACCTCCTCCTCCAGCCAGCCGGGCCGCAGGTGCAGCACCCCGGGCCGTTCGGTGTCGGCGCACCAGGCCATCAGCGCCGCGAACGTCCCCTGAGGATCGTGCATCGCGGCATTCCCGCGCGCCGCGAAGGCGTCGGCGAGCAGGTGCAGCGAGATGAGCCGCGGCGGTTCGTACACGGTGAGCACCCCCTGCTCCCCCGCGACGTCCAGCGGGTTGCCCGCGTCCCTGTAGGCCCGCAGGCCCTCGGTGAACGCGGCCTCCGACTCCGTCGTGAGCCGGAGTTCCCAGCCCTGCCTCGGCTCCGCCCCGCCCGCGTCCCCGGCGTCGCCCCCGGCGGAATCACGGCGGAGCCACCAGGCCAGCGCGCCGATGACGGCGGCGGCCACCACTGTGACTGCGATCCACACGATATTCGTACTTTCCCCTCGTACCTGCAGCCACAGCAGCGTAGTGTGATCTCCCCCTGCAAACGCCAGAATTTCACCAAATTTCGGGTGTCGTCTTCGCATTCCCGGACGGCTGACAGAATTGGGAAGGTGACAGATGGCATCCTGACGGCGGACCAGATCCTCGCGGCGGCACAGGACGTGCTGCGCCGCTACGGCCCCGCCAAGGCGACGGTCGTCGACGTCGCACGGGCGCTCGGCGTCAGCCACGGCAGCGTCTACCGGCACTTTCCCAGCAAGACCGCGCTGCGCGAGGCCGTCACCCAGCGCTGGCTGGACGAGTCGCACGCCGAGCTGGAGACCGTCATGGCCGCCGGCATCCCGGCCGATGAGCGGCTGCGCGACTGGCTCGCGGCGCTGTTCGGCGCCAAGCGCAAGAAGGCGCTCGACGACCCGGAGCTGTTCGCTACCTACATGGTGCTGGTGAAGGAGGCGAGCGCGGTCATCGACCGGCACGTCGCCGGGCTGATCGGCCAGCTCGAACAGATCATCGCCGCCGGGGTCGCCCGGGGCGAGCTGGCCGCCCCCGACCCGGCCGTCGCGGCGCGCGCCGTCTTCCAGGCCGCGAGCACCTTCCATAACCCCATACACGCCGCCGAGTGGGGCAGACCGGGCATCGAGCGCGAATTCACCGCGCTGTGCGACCTCATCCTCCGGGGCCTGGAGCCCCGCACGGGGTGAGAATTTTCCCCCCGGTAATCGGAATTGTTTTCCTGAGGGATTCTCCCATCCACCCCGATTCGCGGCCGGCCGCGCGGGATGCTCCGGTGAACAAGTACACTCCCTTTCGGAAAAACGCAGTCGCGCTCAGTGACATACGCGCGGCGAGGACCGTTCCACACAACCGACGACGGGATGTTCCAGGTCCGGACACGCCAGGGGGCCGGCTTGCGCGCGCTGCATCTGATCATCAGCCGCACCAGCGCGACCCTCACCGTCAGCCTCGCCGGCGAACTCGACATCGCCACCACAGAACTGCTCCGCGGCCACCTGCTGGAACTGCTGCAGGAGGCCGGGCATCCGCACCGCCGGCAGGCCGGGCTGGTCATCGAGGTCAGCCGGCTGTCGTTCATCGACGCGGCCGGGCTCGGCATCCTCGTCTCCGTCCAGAACCAGGCCCTGCTCCGGCGCATCCCGCTGCGCATCGCGGGCGCCCCGCCCTCCATGCGGCGACTGCTGCGCATCACCGGCCTGGACGCCCACCTCACCTGAGCGGCCACACCGGTAGGTTGTGGGCCATGATTCAGGTTCCCGATGAGATACCCGTCAGGCTCGAGGACGGGTTCGAACGGATCAGGCGGGAGCACAGGCTCCCCGACGACTTCCCCGCTCCCGTGCTCGAAGAGGCCGCGTGGGTGGCGCTGGTGCCCAGGCTCGACGCCGAGGACCTGTCGGACGTGCCGTTCGTGACCATCGACCCGCCCGGCTCGATGGACCTCGACCAGGCCGTCCACCTCGAACGACTGCGCGGGGGCTACCGCGTCTGGTACGCCATCGCCGACGTCGGCGCGTTCGTGCGCCCCGGCGGCGTCATCGACACCGAGGCCCGCACCCGTGGCCAGACCGTCTACCTGCCGGTGGGCAAGGTGCCGCTGCACCCCAAGGTCCTGTCGGAGGACGCGGCCAGCCTGCTGCCCGGCGCGCTGCGCCCCGCCGCGGTGTGGCGGATCGACCTCGACGCCGACGGGCAGATCATGGGCGCCGACGTGCAGCGCGGCCTCGTCCGCAGCCGCGAGCGCCTCGACTACGCCTACATTCAGGCGGCCGTCGACACCGGCACGGCCGACGGCACACTCGGGCTGCTGGCCGAGATCGGCAGGCTCCGCCTGGCCCTCGAACGCGAACGCGGCGGCGTCACCCTGCCCACCCCCGACCAGGAGGTGGTCCACGACGACGGCGGCTACCGGCTGGAGTTCCGCATGCCGCTGCCCGCCGAGGCGTGGAACGCGCAGATCTCCCTGCTGACCGGCATGGCCGCGGCGACCATGATGCTCGACGCCGAGATCGGCATCCTGCGCGTGCTGCCGCGCCCGCGCCCCGACGACCTGGCCAAGGTGCGCCGGGTGGCGCTCGCGCTGGACGTGGCCTGGCCCGACGGGGCCGGATACGGCGAGGTCGTGCACGATCTGGATCCGAAGCAGGCGCAGCATGCGGCGTTCCTGCACGAGTCGAAGGTGCTGCTGCGCGGGGCCGGTTACGTGGCCTTCGACGGCGCGCCGCCCTCGCTGGCCGAGCACTCGGCGGTGGCGGCCCCGTACGCGCACGTCACGGCCCCGCTGCGGCGTCTGGCCGACCGTTACGCGACCGAGGTGTGCCTGGCGGTCGCCGCGGGCGAGCCGGTGCCGTCCGAGGTGCGCGCGGTGCTTGCCGGGCTGCCCGACGCCATGTCCGCGACCGGGCGGCGCGCCGGGGCCGTGGAGCGCGCCTGCGTGGACTTGGTGGAGGCGTTCCTGCTGCGTGACCGGATCGGGCAGGCGTTCGAGGCGATGGTGATCGACGTGGACGAACGCCGTGGGGGCGGCCAGGTGCAACGCCTCGACGTGGACGAGCGCCGTGGGAGCGGCCAGGTGCAGCTCCTCGACCCGGCCGTGATCGCCCGTTGCGACGGTGACCTGCCCCTCGGGGAGCGGGTGACCGTACGCCTGACGCAGGCCGACCCGGCCTCCCGCGAGGTCCGCTTCGCCCTGGCCTGACAGGCGCATGTCCTCCCGGCCACGCCGGGCAAGAGACCCCGGGGCCCGCCCGGCCCTCGCGGCTCAGCGCGTCTTGGCGCGCATGCCGTCGCAGACCACGTCCGCCATTCTGACGACCGCGCCCCGGGCGCGTGCCCTGCGCTCGGCGACCAGGCATCCGCGCAGCAGGTCCAGTACGTCCTCCGCCACCAGGTCGCGCCGCACCGCACCGGCCCGCTGCGCCCTGTCCAGCAGCCGTGCCAGCGCACCGGCGAAGTCGGCCGCCAGCGTGGAGCCCGGCCGGAACGTCATCATCGGACCGCCCTCCAGCATGTCGCAGAGCGCCTGGTTGGCCGACGCCTGCTCGACCACCTGCGAGAACCACCCGAAGAACGCCTTGCCCGCGTCCTCGGCCGTCGCCAGCGCCCGCCCGTCGGCCACGAACCGCTCCATCCGCCCCAGCAGCACCGCCTCGAACAGCGCCTCCTTGGTCGGAAAGTGCCGGTACACGGTGCCCACCCCGAACCCGGCCCTGCGGGCGATCTCGTCGAAGGAGATGGTCAGGCCGTCGCTGGCCAGGGCCTCCTGCGCGATCTGCAGCACCCGTTCCCGGTTGCGCCGCGCGTCGGCGCGCAACGGCCTGGCCGAGCTGTGATCATCGCCCAATCCATCCACCTGCCCGTGACGAACGGAGAGATCCCTCCGATGTTCACGTACGGCCAAGCGGAGAGAGCTCTCCGATTCTAACGGAGATACCACGACATACACCCCTGAACACCCCTAAACCCGCACCACCCAGCGCCCGCACCGCAGGCCACGCCCGCCGACGCCGCCCCGCGCTCATGCCACACCGCCGCCTGTAGTCCGTTCCGGAACCACCCCGGCACCCGCCCACGAAGGACGGGTGCCGGGCGGAGGAGAGCTCCGTCAGGGTGGGGCTGACAGGCGGGCGGTGTGGGGTTGGAAGCCGACGCGCTTGAGCCGGACCCGATCCACCCGGGGCACCGGATCCACGTGCACCATCCGGGCCCCTTCGGGAACGTGCCGCAGATCGTGCGTGATCAACAGCGTCGTCCGCCCGGCCATCAGCCGCCGCAGCGGCCGCATGACCTGCTCGACCGTCCCCTCGTCGAGCCCGGTCATGGGTTCGTCGAGCACCAGCACGGGCGCGTCCCGCAGGATGGCCCTGGCGATCGCGATCCGCTGCCGCTGCCCGCCGGACAGCAGCCGCCCCCGCTGCCCCACCGGCGTGTCGTACCCCTGGGGCAGCAGTTTGACGAAGTCGTGCACGCCGGCCGCCTCGGCGGCCCCGATGATCTCCTCCAGCGAGGCTCCCGGCCGGCCGTAGGCGATGTTGTCGCGTACCGACCCCGAGAACAGCAGTGTCTCCTGGTGCAGCACGGTGACGTTCTCGCGCAGCGAGCGCCGGGTCAGGCCCCGGATGTCGACGCCGTCGAGCAGGATGCGGCCGGCGCCCGGTTCGTAGAAGCGCAGCAGCAGCTTGGCGATCGTGGACTTGCCCGCCCCGCTGGGCCCGGTCAGGACGACGACCTGGCCGGGGACGGCGCTGAACGACAACTCCTGCAGCGCGGGCCGTCCCCGCCCCGGGTAGGCGAAGCCGACCTTCTCGAACGACACCAGCCCGCGGCTTCGCCCGACCGCCACGGCTCCGGGGGCGTCGGTGACGGTGGGCCGGCCGCGCAGGAGTTCGATGACCCGGTCGGCCCCCGCGGCGGCTTGCGACACCGTCAGGGCCATCTCCCCCAGCCCTTGGACGGCCGGGTACAGCAGGGCCAGGTAGGCGGCGAAGGCCAGCAGCCCGCCGAGCGTCAGCCGGCCCGCGGTGATCTCCCACGCGCCGAAGCCGAGGATGACGATCAGGCAGACGGTCTCGATGACCTGGACGGCGGGGCCGTACAGACCCGACAGCCACGCCTGGGACATGTTGGCGCGCAGCCAGCGGCCCCCTTCGCGGTGCAGCCGCCGCGACTCGGCTTCCTGCCGGTTGTAGGCCTGCACGAGCGGCTGGTTGGCCAGCCCTTCCTCCAGGACGCTGTTCATGGCCCCGTTGCTGGCGCGCTCGCGCGCGGCGGCCGTCCTGAACCGCCCGGCGAACACTTTGGAGACCACCAGGAACGCCGGGATGAGCGCCATGGTGAGCAGCGCGAGGTCCCAGCGGATGAAGAAGGCCGCCCCCGCGAAGAAGATCACGCTGACGACCGTGGTGAACGCCTTGACCAGGCCGGAGCCGACGAGTTCCTCGATGGCCTCGATGTCGTCGGTGAGGCGGGCCATGAGATCGCCCAGGCGCCGGTTCTCCGAGAAGTCGGGGGCGAGGGTCTGCAGGTGGGCGAAGACCCGGTCGCGCAGCGTGAGCAGGAAGCGTTCCGCGCCGAGCGCCGTGAGGTAGGAGCCGGCGAAGGAGGTCGCGCCGGCGATGGCGGCCAGCCCCAGCCAGGCGAACGCCGGGGCCCAGAACGCCGCCAGTTGTTTCGTGGTCAGCACCTCGTCGGTGATGTGGCCGAACAGGCGGATCGCGGCGACTTCGCACAGTGCGGCCAGGACGGCGAAGAAGGCCCCGGCGACGAATAGGCGGCGCAGCCCACGGGTGTCCGGCCAGAACTCGCGAAATGTGCGGCGCAGTGAAATCGCCGGCGCGAGTTCCCGGCCGGAAGCAGTCAATGAGAGCCGACGGCGGGGCCGCCGGCTCTCACGGGTGTTGTCTAGCACCACCACCACCTGCGGCGGGGGCAGCCCCACCAGCGACGACGTCGCCTACGGCAGCCCCATCCCTGTTGGAATCCGACCTGTGTGAGCTGAGTGCTAGCCATGATTCCCCCCTGTGTGGTTGGCTGACACTTACACATTTCAGACGCTAGCACCCGAATTGCGACAAAGCACGACATATTCATCGCACCCCAAAAAGCTTGACCGGCAAAACGGCCCAGTAAGGGCGATTCACGGCGATATTTAAATACCGTGCAAAAGCGTAAAGTCACTAGAAATGGTCATGCGATCGCCAAAGATGCTACTGACGACCAGTGCACCCGATACTTTGGTCCGATGGCACGCCGGGCCCCCCGCCGCCAGCATGGACGCATGACGTTTCTCGGGGTGCTCCTCATGATCCAGGGCTTCGGCTCGCTCATCGCCGACCGCTTCTTCGACAAGGGCTTCGGCCTGCTGCACCTGGTACTGGACGGCGGCGCGCTCACGGCCGCCGGCGTGGTCGTGGGCCTGCTGGGCGTGGCGCTGACGGTGTTCGGCCTGCGGAAAGGCGAGTGATCAGGTCAGCGACGAGTAGGCGACCACGCCCCGCCGCATGGCGTCCACGGCCTTGCCGGCCGTCTGCTTGATCTTGCTTCCCGGCGGCACCGCGTTGCCGAGCTGCCCGAGCAGGTCCATGAGCTGCTTGACCCACCGGACGAAGTCGCCGGCCGCCAGCTCGTTGCCGTTGATGCCGTCCATGAGCACGGCGTCGAGGCTGTGGCCCTTGGTCCAGCGGAACGCCGCCCACGCGAACCCCATGTCGGGCTCCCTGATCGTGGACAGGCCGTGGTCGGACTCGATGCCCTCCAGCTCGCCCCACAGCCGCATCATCGCCGTCAGCGCGTCCTGGGCGCGCCCGGCGGGGATCTTGGGGCGGCGCGTGTCGTCGGAGGCCCGCGCCTCGAAGACCAGCGCCGACACGCACGCCGCCAGCTCGGCCGGGTCGAGCTCCTCCCACAGTCCGTTGCGCAGGGACTCGGCGGTCAGCAGGTCCAGCTCGGTGTAGAGGCGGCCCAGCCGGCGCCCCTCGTCGGTGACGGTCTCGCCATCGAGATAACCCAGCTGCTCCAGCACCGAGCAGATGCGGTCGAAGGTGCGGGAGATGACGTGGGAGCGGCCCTCGACGCGGCGGCGCAGCCCCTCGGTCTCGCGCGCCAGCTTGTGGTAGCGCTCGGCCCACCGCGCGTGGTCCTCACGCTCGTCGCAGCCGTGGCACGGGTGCTGGCGGATGCGCCGGCGCAGCTCGTTGACCTCGTCGTCCTCGACGGAGTGGTCGCGCGCCCTGGCCGGCTTGCCGAGGTCGCGATCGCCGATCTTGGCCAGCAGCGTGGAGACGAGGTTGGCCCGCTCCTTGGGCGAGCGGCCGTTGAAGTTCTTCGGGATGCGCAGCTTCTCCAGGGGCTCGACCGGCACGGGGAAGTCGGCAGGGTCGAGCTTCTTGATCTGCTTGCCGATCGTCAGCACCAGCGGGCTCGGCCCGTGACCGCGCGGGTTGCGCCCGGGGTCGAGCACGATCGCCAGGCCCGCCCTGCGCCCGCCCGGCACCCGGATCACATCGCCCGGCTGCAGCGCCTCCAGCGAGCGCACCGCCGCGGCCCGCCGGGCGGCGCCGCGCTGCTTGGCCAGCTCGGCCTCGCGGTCGGACAGACGCCGGCGCAGCGCCGCGTACTCCGGGAAGTCGCCCAGGTGGCACGTCATGGCCTCCTGGTAGCCCTCCAGGGCCTCCTCGTGCTTGCGAAGCTGCTTGGCCAGCCCCACGACCGCCCGGTCGGCCTGGAACTGCGCGAAGGACTCCTCCAGCAGCGTCCTGGCCCGCTCGCGGCCGAACTGGCCGACGAGGTTGACCGCCATGTTGTAGGAGGGCTGGAAGCTGGAGCGCAGCGGATACGTACGGGTGCCGGCCAGGCCCGCCACCGACAGCGGATCCATGCCCGCCTGCCACAACACCACGGCGTGGCCCTCGATGTCGATGCCGCGCCGCCCGGCCCGCCCGGTGAGCTGGGTGTACTCGCCCGGCGTCAGGTCGGCGTGGGTCTCGCCGTTCCACTTGTCGAGCTTCTCGATCACCACGCTGCGCGCCGGCATGTTGATGCCCAGCGCCAGCGTCTCGGTGGCGAAGACGGCCTTGACCAGGCCGCGGGTGAACAGCTCCTCCACGACCTCCTTGAAGGCCGGCAACATCCCGGCATGGTGGGCCGCCAGGCCCCGCTCCAGGCAGTCGCGCCACTCCAGGTAGCCGAGCACCGCCAGGTCCTCGTCGGGCAGGTGGGCGGTGCGCTCGTCGACGAGCTGCCTGATCTCGTGCTGCTCGCGCTCGGTGGTGAGCCGGATGCCGGAGTACAGGCACTGCTTCACGGCCGCGTCGCAGCCCGCGCGGGAGAAGATGAACGTGATCGCGGGCAGCAGGGCCTCGGCGTCGAGCTTCTCGATCACCTGCACGCGGTCCGGCGGCCTGGAACGCTGCGGCCGGCCGTTGCCGCGCCTGCCGCGGCCCGCCATCAGCCGCTCGGCGTCGCGCGTCACCCGCATCAGCGTCGGGTTGATGCGGGGCGGGTCGTCGCCGACGAAGATGTCGTAGATGCGGTGACCGACCATCATGTGCTGCCACAGGGGTACCGGCCGGTGCTCGTCGACGATCACCGTGGTGTCGCCGCGCACCTCGCCGAGCCACTCGCCGAACTCCTCGGCGTTGCTGACCGTCGCCGACAGCGCCACCAGCCGCACCGACTCCGGCAGGTGGATGATGACCTCTTCCCAGACCGCGCCGCGGAAGCGGTCGGCCAGGTAGTGGACCTCATCCATGACCGCGAACCCGAGCCCGCCCAGCGTCGCCGAGCCGGCGTAGAGCATGTTGCGCAGCACCTCGGTGGTCATGACCACGATGGGGGCCTCGCCGTTGACGCTGTTGTCGCCGGTCAGCAGGCCGACCTTGGCCGTGCCGTACCGTTTGACCAGGTCGTTGTACTTCTGGTTGGACAGCGCCTTGATGGGCGTGGTGTAGAAGCACTTGCGGCCCTGCTCCAGCGCCAGATGGACGGCGAACTCGCCGACCACGGTCTTGCCCGACCCCGTGGGCGCCGCCACCAGGACGCCGTCTCCCGCCTCCAGCGCACGGCAGGCGTCCAACTGGAATTCATCCAGCTCGAAGTCGTAGTGACCTCGGAACGATCTCAGCGCGGCCCCGTCGTCTCCGTGCTTCTGACGGAAGGCCGCATAGCGATCCGCTGGCGTCGTCATACCCGTCAGCCTACCGAAATCGCCATTCCGGTCTGTCCCTCCCATCGCACCGCCCTCTCAGCGGGCCGCCGGCGCGGCCGTGTGCCGTGCGCCGCCCGCGCGGCGGATCCGGCCTCCGGCCAGGCGCCTTTACAAAGTAGATTTCAAACGATGACGCGCAGCGCGCCCGGCCGCACCTCGCACTCCATCGGCGCGGGGCCCACCCGTTCGCCGTCGGCGTAGGCGTAGACGTCCTGTGCCTCCACGCGCACGCTGCGCGCACGCCGCACCGACACCGCCCGATGGCCGAGATGCGCGCCCCGGTACACGCTCGGGAACATCCGCACGAACTCGGCCTTCGAGACCGCCTCCAGCATCACCACGTCCAGCAGCCCGTCGTCGGGCCGCGCGTCGGGGCACACCCGCATGCCCGCGCCGTAGGAGCAGGTGTTGCCCACGGCCACCAGCATGACCTCCCGCTCGACCACCTCGCCGTCGTCGAAGGTCACCCGGTAGGGGATCGGACGGAACGAGCGCAACTCCCGCGCGGTGGCCACCAGGTAGCGGGCCCTGCCCGGCGGCCAAGCGAGCCGGTTGGCCCGCTCGTTGACCCGCGAGTCGAACCCGCAGCACACCACCCCGGCGAACAGCTCCTCGGTCTGCCCGGCCCTGATGCGGGCGGCGTCCACGAGGCGCGACTTCATGCGCAGCACGGCGCGGGCGGCGGCGATGGGGTCGCGGGCGGGCACGCCGAGCGCGCGGGCGATGTCGTTGCCCGTGCCCGCGGGGATGATGCCGAGCGGCACGTCGGTGCCGGCCACGGCCTGCACGGCCAGGTGCACCAGGCCGTCGCCGCCGAAGGCGACGAGCGCGTCGGGGCGCTCGGCCACGGCGGTGCAGGCGCGTTCCAGCGCGTCGGTGGCGTCGTCTCCGACGATCACCGACAACTCGGCCCCTCCGGCGCGCAGGCGGCGCGCCACGGGTTCGAGCAGGCGCAGCGTACGGCCGCCGCGGGCGGCGGGGTTGACGAGCAGGGCGAGTTGAGGGGACACGCCCGGAATTTATCGCCTATCGCGCGGAACCGGAATCCTCATCCGATCTGTTGGGGCCGGAATCTCTGTTGCGGCCGGAGTCGTCGTCGAGCGGAGCATCGTCGGCGGTCGGCGCGCGGTCCTCGGCGAGCGGGGATGCCTCGTCGTCGGACAGGTGCGAGAAGTCCTCTCCGGCGGGGGCGCGCCTCTCGCGCAGGTACATGACGAGCTCGGCCAGGAAGAACAGGATGATCATGGGGGCGGCCAGCGCCATCATCGTGATGGGGTCGCCGCCGGGGGTGATCACGGCGCCGAAGACGAACATCACGAAGATCACCGTGCGCCGGTGCTTCTTCACGGCGGCGTGCGGCAGAATGCCGATGATGTTGAGGAACACCAGCAGGAGCGGCAGCTCGAACGACACGCCGAAGATCAGCAACATGATCAGGACGTAGTCGAGGTATTCGTCGATGCCGATGGTGGCGACGGTGCCGTCGATCGAGAACCCCAGCAGGATGGCCAGGCTGGTGTCCATGATGATGTAGGCCAGCGCCGCGCCGAGGACGAACAGCGGGACGGCCAGGCCGAGGAAGGTGATCGAGTAACGCTTCTCGGTGCGATACAGGGCCGGGGTGACGAACGCCCAGATCTGGTAGAGCCAGACCGGGCAGGCCAGCACCAGGCCGATCATCAACGAGACCTTCAGCGTGATGAAGAAGGACTGGAAAATGCCGCTGTAGGTCAGGGCGCAGTGCCCGTTGAGCTGGGTCGACTGCGGCGTCTCACAGTAAGGCGCCTTGAGCACCTGCCACACCGGATCGAAGAAGAACCATCCGATGATGATGCCCACGAGCACGGCGCCCATCGCGATGAGCAGCCGGTTGCGCAGCTCACGCAGGTGCTCCATCAGCGGCATGCGACCTTCGGGGTCGCGCTCGGATCGGCTCGACCGTTTCAGCAGCGCCATCTAGCAGTCCAGGTGACGAGGAGGGACGGGGGTTCAGACGCGCTTGTCGGCCTGCGCGGCGGCACTGGCGCGCAGCCTGGCGGCCTGCTCCTCGAGCTGACGGGCCTGCTCCTCGGCCGACGGCACCGGCGTGCCCTGGATCACCTGCGGCTGCGGCTGCGCGGGCTGGGGGTAGGCGGAGGAGGGGGTCTGGGCCTGGGCCGTGTGCGTGGTCTCGTCCTCGTCGCGCAGCTTGGCGGTCTCGGACTTGAAGATGCGCAGCGAACGGCCGACGCCCCTGGCCATCTCGGGCAGCTTCTTGGCGCCGAACAGCAGCACGAGCACCAGCGCGATGATCAGAAGTTCGGGAACTCCAAGGTTCGGCATGAAACGCCCTTTTCTATCGAGTGCCGGTTTCAGCCACGATCGTACGCTGCCCGGGGCGTGGTCTCATCCCCCTGGTGCGTCAATCTGGCCCGCCTTGGCTCGAGCTGGGCTTTCGCCGCGGCGATTTCCCTATTCAGGGTACGTGCCGCGGCGACGACGCGGGCACCCGCGACCATGATCACGACCAGCCCGGCCACGCCGAGCCCGATGGCCACGTAGATCGACGTCATGACTGGTGAGCGTACAGGGCCAGGGCGCGCTCGGCCTCCAGGCGGACGGTCTCGGCCATCACCGGCGGCGAGACGACCCGGCCGGTGTCGCCCAGGCGCAGCGCGAGCTTGAGAATCCAGTCCTCGTCGCGGGCCCGCAGCGCCACCCGCAGCCGCCCCTCGCCGAGCTCGGTGACGCGCTCGCACGGGTAGTACTCGGCCACCCACCGCCCGGCGGCGCTGACCTCCAACTCCACCAGCTCATCGGTCGGGGAGGGACGGAAGACGCCCCGGGTGACGTCGATGGGCTCGGCCTCGGCGGGCGGGTCGGCGGGCACGTCGAGCACGTCCACGCCGAGCACCCGGTCCAGCCGGAACAGCCGCATCGCCTCGGCCCGGTAGCACCAGCCCTCCAGGTAGGTCCGCCCGTCGACGACCACGACCCGCATGGGGTCGACCTCGCGCGGCGTCACCTCGTCGCGTCCGGGCACGTAGTAGCGCAGCGACAGCCTGCGGCCCCTGGTCAGCCCCTCGCGCACGCGCGGCAGCGCGTCGGGGGCGGCGTCGACGTCGACGGCGAGCTGGCTGCTGACGGTGGCGGCGCCCTCGCCGGCGGCCCGCTCCAGCTTGGCCATCACGCGCGGCAGCGCATCGCCCGGCACCTCGGCCAGCTCGGGGGTGGCGGCCAGCGTGCGCAGGGCGACCAGCAGCGCGCTGGCCTCGTCGATGGCCAGACGCAGCGGCCTGGCGATGGTGTCGGCGTTGTCGATGAGGATCTCGCCGCCGTCCCAGGAGACGTCGATCAGATCGCCCGGGGTGTGTCCGGGCAGCCCGCACATCCACACGAGCTGCAGGTCGTCGATGAGCTGCTTCTCGCTCAGCCCGAACACCGCGGCCACCTCGCCGACCTGCGCCCCGGGGTGGGACATCAGGTACGGCACCAGCGCCAGCAGCCTGGGCAGCCGATCAGCCGACCCACTCATGCGCGGCTCCTTTCAGTCGTCGGATGACGGCTTCCCTGGCGTCCGGGGGTTGGACGAGTTCGACGTCGGCGCCGAGGCTGGCCATCCAGCCCGCCAGGCGTTCGGGGTCGGAGAAGGTCAGCTCGGCCTCGTCCCATCCGCCGCTGCCGGCGTGGACGGCCCTGGCCAGCTGCCGCAGCCCCTCGCACGTCCCCTGGCGGACGCGGACGAGCGCCACCCGCTCCTCCTGCGTCTCGTCGGGGAAGCCGACCATGGCCCGCAGATCGACGCCCTGGGGCACTTCGACGGCACCCGGCTTGCCGACGGCGGCGACCTGCCCGGCGATGCGGCTGAGCCGGAAGGCGCGCGGGGCGTCCCTGTCGCGGTCGAACCCGGCCAGATACCACCGGCCGCGGCGGCTGACGACGCCCCAGGGCTCGACGGTGCGGCTGCGGACGGTCTCGCTGCCGGAGGCGCGGTAGTCGAAGCGCACCACGCGCCGCTCGCGCACGGCGTCCCACAGGGCGGGGAAGGCCGGGTCGCGGGTGTCGACGCGCAACTCCAGCGCGCCCCCGCTCATGGAGCCGCCGACGGGCGCGTCGGTGGCCACGCCGCCGGCGCGCAGCTTCAGCAGCGCCCCCGAGGCGGCCTCGGCCAGGCTGGCGCGCTGCCACACCTGCGCGGCCAGGCCCAGCACGGCGGCCTCGTCGGGCTCCAGGGTGATCTCGGGCAGCTCATAGGACTCGCGCTCGATGCGGTAGCCCGGCTCGTCCTCCCACGGGTCGCGGACCACGTCGATGGGGATGCCGATCTCGCGCAGTTCGTTCTTGTCCCGCTCGAACATGCGCTGGAACGCCTCGTCGCCGTCGCGGTCGTATCCGGGCACCGCCTGGCGGATCTGCTCGGCCGACAGGGGCCTGCGCGTGGCGAGCAGGCAGATCACCAGATTGAGCAACCGTTCTGTCTTCCGGCGCGACATCTGCCTCACTCCTCCTTCATCGACGCTACCCTGCCCCCGTGATCAGATGGCGCAAGGGCGAGGTTGTTCGGATCCGACGCGAGTGGCCGGGAGCGGTGGAGCTGGACGTCACCGTCGCCGAAGGTGAGTGCCGGGCGCTGGCCTACCCACCGTTGGTGGGCCGCCCGGAACCCGGCGACGAAGTGCTGCTCAACACGACCGCGCTCGCGATGGGTCTCGGTACGGGAGGTTACGCCATGGTGGTGGCCCTCCCGAACCGTTTGCCGCAAGATCCTGACGGTCCGGGTCACCTGGTGAAGGCCAGGTACACCCCGCTGCAGGCCACGGTGCTGGGCGCCGACGAGCAGGATTCCCCTCATCACGACCGGTTGCGCGAGGCCGACTCCCTCGATCGCATGCCGGTGATCGTGGCGGATCTGCACTCGGCGCTGGCGCCGATCCTGTGCGGTCTGTACGCCGGCGCGCCCGGCACGCGGGTGGCGTACGTGATGCAGGACGGCGGCGCGCTGCCGGCGTGGTTCTCGATGACGGCGGCCCGGCTGCGCGAGATCGGGTGGCTGGCCGGGGTGGTGACGGTCGGGCAGTCCTTCGGCGGCGACGTCGAGGCGGTCACCGTCCACACGGGGCTGCTGGCGGCCAGGCACGTGCTGGAGGCCGACGTGGCGATCGTCACGCAGGGGCCCGGCAATCTCGGCACCGGCACCCGCTGGGGCTTTTCCGGCGTGTCGGCGGGCGAGGCGGTCAACGCGGCGGGCGTGCTGCAGGGCCGCCCGGTGGCGGCCCTGCGGGTCAGCGAGGGCGACCGGCGCGAGCGCCACTACGGCGTCTCCCACCACTCGCTGACCGCCTACGGCCGGGTCGCGCTGACCCCGGCCGAGGTGCCGGTGCCGGTGCTGCCCGGCGAGTTCGGCGAGCGGGTCAGGGACCAGGCCGAACTGCTGGCGGTGCGCCACCGCCTGGTCCCGGTGCCGCTGGAGGGCCTGCACGAGGCGCTGCGCGAGTCGCCGGTGCGGCTGTCGACCATGGGCAGGGGGCTGGAGGAGGACCTGCCCTACTTCCTGGCCTCCGCCGCGGCGGGCCGGCTGACGGCTTCGTTGCTGTCGTAGGAGTCCTTGAAGGTGAACGCCCGCGGGCTGGGGCCTTCGGCCTTGAGGCGTTCCAGCCGCGCCATCCCCTCGGCCAGCGAGGGGATGGAGCCTTCCGGGATCCACCACATCACCATGTACGGCTCGGCCATGCGCAGGAACCACTCCCTGCGCCGGCGCAGCACGCCCAGGTGCTCGCTGCGGTAGGCGTAGTTCCACAGCGTCTCCAGCGACTCCCACACCGAGAAGTTGACCAGCAGGTGGTCTCCGTAGTCGTGGATCGTGGTGGCGGTCGGGTCCTGCTCGCTGGCCTTCAGCCGCCACACGAACCCCGGGGCCCGGTCGGCGACGTCGTTGATGGGTTCGAGCAGGGCGACGAACTCGGCGAGCGCGGGCGAGTCGACGGGCGCGCGCAGGTGGGCGACGTTGAGCTGGGCGAGATGCATGAGGCTCATGTCACCATCAGCCCTCTTCTATGTCAATATCTATTTGTTTTAGAGAGACGCAGCACTCCCCCGGCCGTGGATCCAGCGCGGCCCTGGCCGGGTCCTCACCCAGCCCTTCGAGCAGCCCCTGGCACAGGGCCAGGTTCATGGAGCACACCAGCAGCGGCTGACGTTCGGCCAGCACGTGGAAGGGGCAGTTGCGCAGCCGCAGCGCGCCGCCCTCCGCATACGGCTCATAGCCGCGCCGTGCCAGCACCCGCTCGACGGGCTCGCCCGGGTGCCGCCCGGCCATGCGGGCGCCCGCCGCGCGCGCCGCCCGTTCCGCCTGCTCCTCGGCGCCGAGCTCGTCGACCACGTCGGCCAGGACCGAGGCCAGGGCGGCGTAGTCGCGCGGCGGCACGCTCACCGACCGCTCGCCCCCGGCCCTGCGATAGACCTTGGCCGGCCGGCCGCTGCCCGGCCCCTTCTTGTCCTGCGGGCGAAAGCCGCTCTCCAGCAGCCCGGCCTCGACCAGCTTGTCGAGGTGGTGGCCGGCCAGCGTCCTGGACACGCCGGCGGCCTCGGCGGCCTCCGTCCTGCCCACCTCGCCGCCGCCGGCCGCCACGGCGGCGTACAGGCTACGGCGTACGGGATCGTGCAGCAGGGCCAGCGCGTCGAGGTCGTCGTTGCTCACAGGCGGAGTCTACGAAAGCTTGCGCTCCAGGTGCTTGTAGGTGCACGCGCGGCTCGGCCTGGACGGCACCCCGCCGTACTTGCGCCAGCAGGCACCCTTCTTGATCACCCAGATGTCGACCCACTCGGGCGCGTGGTAGCGGCGGTGCACGGCCTTGGCGTTGCGCAGCAGCTTGGCGGCCACGGAGCGGCCCTTGGCGGCCGAGGAGGCCGAGGCGTGCACCCACGTCTGGCCCTGGTCGCCGCCGAAACCGCAGGGCTTGACGCCCTTGCAGAAGGGCGGGTTGGCCGCGGCGGAGGCGGCGGGGGCGGAACCGAGCAGAACGGCTAAGACCGACGCGGCGACGATGAGAGTCCTGATCATGGCTCCCATCCTGCCCCGCCGGGCGGCCCCCGTGAACGGCCTCAGTAGGCGGCGATGACGTCCACGACGAACACGAGCGTGTCGGAGCTCTTGATCCCGGCCGCCGGATACCCGGCCGCGCCGTACCCGTAGGAGGGCGGGACGATCATCAGGACCCGGCTGCCGGCGGGCACGCCCACCAGCGCCTTGTCCCACGCCTTGATCACGCTGCCGTCGCCGATTCTGAACGCCTTCGGCTGCCCGCTCGTCCAGGTCGCCTCGAAGATGCGCCGCAAGCTCCACACCGCGCCCTCGTACTGGGTGACGACGAGCTGGCCCGCCCGCGTCCTGCGGCCCTGGCCCTCGGCCAGCAGCTTGGTGACGAACCCGGCGGGCGGCGGCCCTTCCGGCACCCGCACCCCCGGCCGGGGGCCGCCGGTGACGCGCACGCCCGCCAGCGTGCCGCCGTCCGCCTCGACCGAGACGCCCTTGGCGTGCGCGCCGAGGATGTCGAGCACGTAGAACAGCTCCTCGCCCGGCGACACGCCGTGCGGCGGGTTGGGGCCGAAGCCGTCCTCGGGCGGGATGGCGGCGATCACCCTGCTGCCCACCGTGCGGCCCCGCAGCGCCTTGTCCAGCCCCGGCACCAGGGCGCCGACGGGGAAGGCGGCCGGGGCGCCGCGGTTGAAGCTGGAGTCGACCAGGCGGTTGCGGCCGCCGTCCCACACGTGGGCGGTGTACTGGACGATGGCCACGTCCTCGCCGCCCAGCCGCGCGCCCTTGCCCGTGGCCAGCTCCTCGACCTGCAGCCCCCGCGCGGGTTTGCCGCCGGGGAAGACGATCGTCGGGCGGGCGCCGAACGCGCCGTCCACCCGCAGGTCGAGCGGGCCGGCGTCCCGGCCCGTGCACCCGGCCGCCAGCAGCGGCGTCAGCAGCAGCAACGCGGTCATTCTGCGGAGCATCGGCCCTCCTGCGCGGGACGGCCCGGCGGCGCTGCGCCACCGGGCCCCGCGATGCTACCGCTCGACGGACCCGCCCATCGCGGGAACGGGCGCGATCTAGTAGGCGCCCAGGACGTCCACGACGAACACCAGGGTGCTGTTGGCGGGGATGCCCGGCTTCTCCTCGCCCTTGTAGGCCATCTCCGGCGGGATGCTCATCACCACGCGACTGCCGACCGGCACCCCGACCAGGCCCTTCTGCCAGCCCTCGATCACTCCGGCGAGCGGGAACTCAGCCGGCACGCCGCGCTCCCAGCTCGAGTCGAACTGCTTGTCGCTGCCCCAGAGCTTGCCCGTGTACTGCACGGTGAGCGTCTGGCCGGCCTTGGTCTTCTCGCCGGTGCCGGTGATGAGCGTCTTGACGACGAGGTCCTTCGGCGCCTTCTCCTCGGTCTTGGTGCTCAGCGCAGGCGCCTTGTCCGGGGCCGGGTTCTCCACCTTGACGCCCTTGATGCTCTCGCCCGTCTCCTTGCCGCTGACGGCCTTCAACGGGGTCGGCGCGGTGCCGACCACGTCGAACACGAACACCTTGGTCGGCGCGGGCGGCTGCGTCTGCTGCTGCTGGGCCACTGAGTCGTTGGCCAGCACCGCCAGCAGCCGGCCGCCGTGCTTGACCTTGGTGAAGCCCTCCTGCAGCACCTGCGGGATGCGCTGGTCGATCGCGATCGTCTCGGGCGCCTTGGTGTCGTAGGTGGAGCCCTGAGCGGCGTTGCCCTTGCCGTCCCAGTCGTAGACGGTCAGGTTGACGATCACCTTGTCGCCCGCCTTGAGGCCGGCGCCCGTGCCGGGCTGGACCACCTCGTAGGACGACTTGGTCGCGGGCTGGCCGGCGGGGAAGGTCACCGTGGGCTTGGCTCCCACGGTGCCCCCCACCTTCAGCCCCGACGACGCGCCGGCGGCGGCGGTGGTGGCTCCGGTGGTGGCGGCGGTGTTGCCCCCCCCGTCGGAGCCGCCGCACGCGGCGGCGAAGAGCAGCAAAGGCACAGCGGCCAGGACGGCCAGAGCGCGACGCATGGACTTCCCTCGGAGCAGACGGCAGGTTCGCGTCACACTACCCGACGTCGAGGTAGGCCCGAGGTAAACGGATCACTACATGCCGGCGATCAGCTTGTCGACCCGCTCGTCCACGCTGCGGAACGGGTCCTTGCACAGCACCGTGCGCTGGGCCTGGTCGTTCAGCTTCAGATGCACCCAGTCGACGGTGAAGTCGCGCCGCTTCTCCTGCGCCTTGCGGATGAACTCGCCCCGCAGACGCGCCCTGGTCGTCTGCGGCGGCACCGACTTGGCCTCGAAGATCTTCAGGTCGGAGGCCACCCGCTCCACCGAGCCGCGCTTTTGCAGCAGGTAGAACAGGCCGCGCTTGCGGTGCACGTCGTGGTAGGCCAGGTCGAGCTGGGCCACGCGGGGCGAGGACAGCGGCAGGTCGTACTTCTTCCTGTAACGCTCGATGAGCTGGTATTTGGTCACCCAGTCGATCTCGCGTGAGACCAGGTCCAGGTTGCCGGTGTCGACCGCGGTCAGCGTGCGCTCCCACAGCTCCAGCACCCGGTGGGCGATGGCGTCGCCGCCGCGGCGGTCGACGAAGTCCTTCGCCTTCGACAGGTACTCCTGCTGGATCTCCAGGCTCGAGGCCTCACGCCCGTTGGCCAGGCGCACCCTGCGCCTGCCGGTCATGTCGTGGGAGACCTCGCGGATGGCCCTGATCGGGTTCTCCAGCGACAGGTCGCGCATCACCGTGCCCGACTCGATCATGCGCAGCACCAGGTCGGTGGCGCCGACCTTGAGCAGCATGGTGGTCTCGCTCATGTTGGAGTCGCCCACGATGACGTGCAGGCGGCGGAACCGCTCGGCGTCGGCGTGGGGCTCGTCGCGCGTGTTGATGATGGGCCTGGAACGGGTGGTGGCGCTGGAGACGCCCTCCCAGATGTGCTCGGCCCGCTGCGAGACGCAGTAAACGGCGCCGCGCGGCGTCTGCAGGACCTTGCCGGCCCCGCAGACGATCTGACGCGTCACCAGGAACGGGATCAGCACGTCCGCCAGCCGCCCGAACTCCCCGTGCCTGCCGACCAGGTAGTTCTCGTGGCAGCCGTAGGAGTTGCCGGCTGAGTCCGTGTTGTTCTTGAACAGATAGATGTCACCGGCGATGCCCTCTTCGCGCAACCGCTTCTCGGCGTCCACCAGCAGGCCCTCGAGAATGCGCTCGCCGGCCTTGTCGTGGGTGACGAGTTCGATGACGTTGTCACACTCGGGTGTTGCGTACTCAGGATGGCTGCCCACGTCGAGGTAGAGACGCGCGCCGTTGCGAAGGAAGACGTTGCTCGATCGGCCCCAGGACACGACCCGCCGGAACAGGTACCGCGCGACCTCGTCCGGCGACAGTCTGCGCTGTCCCCTGAACGTGCAGGTCACGCCGTACTCGTTCTCCAGCCCGAAGATGCGACGATCCATCACCTCACACTATGCCCACGGATCGGCCAGCGGGAGAGATCTTCCCGGGTGTTTTCCCGGGCGGACCCTTTTGCCCCCTTCATCCCGCGCCCGCCCCCGCAGGCCGCGGTCCGCCGAACCCGCCTCGTCCCGGCCGCATCGCCCCGCGCCCGCCCCCACGGGGCGCGGATGCCGCGGCGCGGGCCTCACGGCGTGTAGATCTCCTGAACCTTGACGATCTTCCCCTGGTGGACGGTGATGAACGAGGGCCTCGGCCCCTGGCCGTGCCGCTTGACCAGCACGTCCCTGGAGCACCGCTTGGCGCCCAGGCCCGTCTTGCGATCGACCGTCAGGTCGCCGCTCATCAACGGCTTGCAGCCCAGCGCCGACAGGAACACCACGTCCTTGGCGATCGGCGAGGCGTAGGCCATGACGGTGCCCTCGGACGGGCCGACGAAGTACCCCTCGGTGTGGGTGTCCTTCTTCCACTTGATCGGCTCGTACTCGGCCAAGCCGCCCTGCACGTCGGTGATCCAGCCGCGCAGAACGCCGTTGTGGCGGGGGTGGATCCGCTTGGTGAAATCGTGCCCGGGGTCGGCCTGGAACGTGGTGCCGAACGGCTTGGGAGCCTTGTACGCGGGGTACGCGGCCGTGGCGGCGTGGGCGGCCACGCCGGACGTCAACATCACCGTGGCGGCCGCACTGCCCGCCAGGAGGCTACGCATGGGAGTGTTCACGGACCTTAAGATCCTCCATCACCCTCTGGAGTTCGCCCCTTCCAGAGTGAAACAGGTCACACCACCCCCACCACGCACCAATCCGCCCCTGACGCCCCGACCGCCCCTCCCGGCACCCCGGGACGCCCACCCACCCGGGCGGCCCCACAAACGGCGATGGGGCCGCCCGCAGGCGACCCCATCGAAAGCAGCCCCGCTAGAGCGGCGAAGACCCGTCGTCGACATCGCCCTCCGGCCCCGTGGGCGGCGGCTTCTCCCCAGAGCCCGCGCCCCCCTCCCCCGAATCCGCGGACGCGGGCGGCGTGGCCGGAGGCTGCTGGGTCGAGGTCTGGGCGAGCAGCCGCTCCAGCCGCGCCCCCGTCAGCCGCAGGAACTTGCGGTTCTCCCGGTTACGGTCCAGGACGGCCACCTCGAGCTGCGCCACCGGCGGCCGCTCACCGCCCGGCTCCGTCAGCGCCGTCAGCGCCACCTCCAGCGCGTCGGCCAGCGACATCGACTCCCGGTAGCGCTCCTTCAGCCGCCCGGCGACCGCCTCGGCCTGACCGCCCATCGCCGCGAAGCCATGCTCGTCGAAAACCGACCCGTCGAAGGTCAGCCGGTAGATCGCATCGCCGTCACGCGTCTCGCCCACCTCGGCGACCACGACCTCCACCTCCAGCGACTTGATCGACTCGGTGAAGATGCGGCCGAGATTGGAGGCGTACAGGTTGGCCAGGCCGCGCCCGGTCACATCGGAGCGGTCATAGGTGTAACCGTTGATGTCGGCGTAGCGGATGCCACCCAGCCGCAGCTCTTCAAACTCGTTGTAGCGCCCCACGGCCGCGAAACCGATGCGGTCGTAGATCTCACTGATCTTGTGCAGCGCCCGCGACGGGTTCGGCGCCACGAACAGGATGCCGTCGACATACTGGAGCACGACCACGGAGCGGCCGCGCGCGATTCCCTTGCGCGCGTAGTCGGCCTTGTCCCGCATGATCTGCTCAGGGGACGCATATCCACCAAAAGGCATGGACACGTGCGGTGGTCCTTTCTAGCGCAGCGGGGCGATGGGGCCGTCGGGCGAGATCATGCGGGCTTCGAGCAGCTGGCTGACGTAACCGGCGATCTGGTCTTCCGGCAGGCGGCGGAAGCCGTCGGCGTCGATCACCGACACGATCGGCCAGATCTTCCTGGTCACGTCGGGCCCGCCGGTCGCCGAGTCCTCATCCGCGGCGTCATACAGCGCCTGAATGGCCGTCATCACGATGTCGTCGGCCGCCGCGCCGTCGCGGTAAAGCTTCTTCAGCGACCCGCGCGCGAAGATCGAACCCGAGCCGATCGCGTCGAACCTGTCACGCTCGTACGGCCCGCCCGCCACGTCGTAGCTGAAGATGCGGCCCTCATCCTTGTCAGGGTCGTAGGCGGCGAACAGCGGCACCACCACCAGCCCCTGCATCGCCATGGCCAGGTTGCCCCTGATCATGGTGGCCAGCCGGTTGGCCTTGCCCGCCACCGACATCGTGCGGCCCTCGAGCTTCTCGTAATGCTCCAGCTCCACCCGGAACAGACGGGCGAACTCGATGCCGGTGCTGGCCGTGCCCGCGATGCCCATGCACGAATAGTCGTCGGCGCGGAACACCTTCTCCACGTCACGCTGGGAGATGATGTTGCCGGACGTGGCCCGCCGGTCGCCCGCCATGATCACGCCACCGGCGAAGGTGGCGGCCACGATCGTGGTCGCGTGCGGAACCTGGTCGCCGATCGGGGTGGCCAGAACCTCGTCCCGCTGCGGGAGCACATCCGGCGCATACGAGCTGACAAACTCCGTGAACGAGGAGCTCCCGGTGTTTCTGAAGAGCTGGTTCACCAAGCCGACGGGCAGATCCCTGTGCGATGCCACGCGACTCCCTCCAAACGTCAGTGTTCCTAGGGCGACCCTACTCATGTTGCGTCGCTGTCTGCACTTCCCACGATCAGCTCACGGCGAACCCGCGCGGGCCACGCGCCCCCGCCTGTGTTCAGATCGTTTCTTTTACGCCCGCATGCGATTGTCGGAATGTCCACACGTCCTGAACAGGAGGCCGACATACGATTTCCCAGCCGACCTGCGATGATCACCTGGCCCCGGCCTCCCGCGGCACCGCAACCGAGGCCGGCGAGGAGAAGTCGCCACCCTCCTCGCCTTCGAATCCCCCACGCCCACATTCCAGCTCGTCGTCCCAGAAGGCGACGAACCACTCCTCGCGACCCCCCGCCGCGCCCTGCTCGACCGCGACGGCACCCTCCTGCGGGCCCCCTGAACCGCCGCCGACCATACTGGACACCATGTCCACCAAGGACTGGATCCTGCACCTCGACCTCGACCAGTTCATCGCCGCCGTCGAACTCCTGCGCCACCCCGAACTGCGCGGCAAACCCGTCGTCGTCGGAGGCACAGGAGACCCCACCAAACCCCGAACCGTCGCCGCCACCGCCACCTACGAAGCCCGCGAATACGGCATCCACTCCGGCACACCCCTGCGCACCGCCCTCAAACGCTGCCCCGACGCCGTCTTCCTGCCCAGCGACCCACCCGCCTACGAAGCCGCCTCACAACACGTCATGGCCGTCCTGCGCGACTTCCCCGTCCGCGTCGAAATCTGGGGCTGGGACGAAGCCTTCCTCGGCGCCACCACCGACGACCCGGAAACCCTCGCCGCCGCCCTCCAGCACGCCGTACACCAGCGCACCGGCCTGACCTGCTCCATCGGCATCGGCGAGAACAAACACCAGGCCAAACTCGCCTCCGGCCACGCCAAACCCGCCGGAATCCGCCGCCTCACCAGCGGCAACTGGGCCGAGACCATGAACGACCGCCCCACCGACGCCCTCTGGGGCATCGGCCCCAAAACCGCCAGAAAACTCGCCCAACTCGGCCTGCACACCGTCGCCCAACTCGCCGCCGCCGACCCCACAGACCTCGCCCGCCACCTCGGCCCCACCAACGGCCCCTGGTACCGCTACCTCGCCCTCGGCAAAGGCGAAACCACCATCACCACCACCCCGTGGATCGCCCGCGGCCACAGCCGCGAAACCACCTTCCCCCACGACCTCACCGACAAAGACGACATCACCCACCACATAGCCACCCTCGCCACCCAAGTCGCCCACGACGCCGCCACCGAAAACCGCCAAATAACCCGCGTCTCACTCAAAATCCGCTACACCCCATTCATCACCAGAACCCGCCAAACCACACTCCCCACCCCCACCAACGACCCCCAAACCATCAAAAACACCGCCACCACCCTCCTCAACCGCTTCGACCTCAACCGCCCCATCCGCCTCCTCGGAGTCGCCGTCGAATACACCAAGCCCCCAACCTGAACTCACCCCACCCGAACCGCCCCCGCATAGAACTCACTACAAAGCCGCTCCTCCTCCACGAACAACCCCGCCAACTCCTCCTCCGAAACCCCCACCTCGTCATACCCCCCGACCTCGGCCGCCTCCACATACGCCAGCGCCCGCCACACCACCCCAGGATCATCCCGGAACTGCCCGATCCCCGTATTACACGGCAGGCACAACGCATACCGCACATCACCCGTGCGATGACAATGATCCACATGCTCCGGCGGCCGACCCCAGCACACCACGCACAACCCGTGCTGAGCCGAGATCATCCGCTCCACATCCTCATGACGCATCCCATAACGCTGCGACAGGTGATACGTCCGCGACGGCGCCACCACTCCGTCAGCCCGCCGCCCCGGCGGAACCACGAACTCCTGCCAGAGAACGTCACCACCCAGATAGTGCGCGGCCAACTCCAGCAACACCAGGTTGTCGCCGAAGTGCCCGAGCCCGTTGTTGCAGTTGAAACAGAGCACACCCCGGACCGCGCCGGTCCGGTGACAATGATCGACGAACGTACCGGGAACGACCTGGCAGATGGCGCAGAGCCCGCCCTGACGGGCGAGCATGCGCTCAAAGTCGTCCTCGGTGATGCCATAACGGAGCTTCAGCTTGTAATTGCGGTCGCTCCCGTGATTCTTGATTCTGTTCTCGAGCGTCACACGCGTGTGACACGGCTTGCAGTAAGCGGTCAGCCCGTCTTTCGCGGCCCGGTTGGCACCGAACTCACCCACGGCCTTGATCTCGGCGCACCGAGGGCAGTATTTGTGCCCCGCTGGAACTTCGACCCGCTCACGCACGGCCTTCCCCTGCTCGGCCATGCGCTTGCGATAACTCTGAGTGGAACGCTTACGAAAGCAGTCCTTGCAATACCGCGCACGCCCATCAGCCATGCGCTTATTGAGCCCGAACTCGGAGACCGCCTTGATCTCACCGCAGTCCGGGCACCGCTTCATTCCGTCCGGCGTTTCCACCCGATTTACCCCTTTTCTATGTCCGTTTTCGCCCTATTCGCCGCCCTTCTGCACATAGCTCCTCACGAACTCCTCTGCGTTCTCTTCGAGAACTTCGTCGATTTCGTCCAGAATTGCGTCGACATCGTCCGTGAGCTTCTCCTGCCGCTCCTGGACGTCGGGTGCCGCCGAGGCCTCGGTCTCCTCGACTTCGGACTCGCGCCTACCGGTCTGCTTCTGGCCGCCGGTGTCCTTGGTTGCCATGTCCTACCTCCAGAGTTGGGGGACTGCCTCTAGGCATATCTTCCCCGAACGAGCCGACATTTCGCGCCGATCGCCCAGCGATCTTGCGCGCTTGACTAGATAGTCCCCCTATCCAATACTGGGACCCCCGAACCCATAGGAGGTTGAGATGTCCCCTTCGTCCCTGAGCACGGCCGGTGTGCTCCTCATCACAGTCCCGCTGGTCGCCTTCGGCGGCGTCTCGCTGCTGTCGTTCCTGATGCGAAACGTCCCCGGCTACCTGGACAACCCGGTGCGCAGGGGCCTGTGGCGGGCGGGTCACGCCCATGCGGGCGTTCTGGTGCTGTTCGCCTTGGTGGCGATGCTGTATGTGGATCAGGCGAACTTGTCGGAGGGTGTGAAGAGCCTGACGCGCACGCTCATCGTGGCGGCCCCGATCCTGATGCCGCTGGGCTTCTTCCTGTCGGTGGTGCGGCCGGGTGACACGAAGCCGAGCAGGTTGATCTGGTTGGCGGTGGCGGGTGGGGTGTGTCTGGCGGCGGGCACGCTGACGCTGGGGGTGGGCCTGTTGTGAGTCAGTCTCCGCCGGTGAGGGCGGCGACGAGGTCGGCGGCGGTGCGGCAGCGGTCGAAGAGTTCGCCGACGTGGGCTTTGGTGCCGCGTAGTGGTTCGAGGGTGGGGACGCGCTGGAGCGATTCTCTGCCGGGGATGTCGAAGATGACGGAGTCCCAGGAGGCGGCGGCGACGGATTCGCTGTATTGGCTGAGGCAGCGGCCGCGGAAGTAGGCGCGGGTGTCGCTGGGTGGGCTTTCCACGGCGCGTTGTACTTCTTCTTCGCTGACGAGGCGTTGCATGCGTCCGCGGGCGACGAGGCGGTTGTAGAGGCCGCGGTCGGGGCGGATGTCGGAGTATTGCAGGTCGACGAGTTGAAGGCGGGGGTGGGACCAGTTGAGGCCGTCGCGGGTGCGGTAGCCCTCGAGGAGTTCGAGTTTGGCGACCCAGTCGAGTTCGCGGGCGAGTTGCATGGGGTCTTCCGCGAGGCGGGTGAGGACGGATTCCCAGCGGTCGAGGATGTCCTTGTTCATCTCGTCTTGGGCGGTGCCGCGTTCTTCGACGTATTTGCGGGCTTGTTCGAGGTATTCCATCTGGAGTTGCACGGCGGTGAGCTTGCGGCCGTCGCGCATGGGGATCTCGTAGCGGCAGGTGGGGTCGTGTGAGACGGCGCGCAGGGCTTGGACGGGGTTGTCGACGGCGAGGTCGCGGGTGAGGAAGCCTTCTTCGATCATGGCCAGGACGAGCGCGGTGGAGCCGAGTTTGAGGTAGGTGGAGATCTCGGACATGTTGGCGTCGCCGATGATGACGTGGAGTCGCCGGTATTTCTCGGGGTCGGCGTGAGGTTCGTCTCTGGTGTTGATGATCGGCCGTTTGAGCGTGGTTTCGAGGCCGACTTCGACTTCGAAGAAGTCGGCGCGCTGGCTGATCTGGAAGCCTTCGCCGCGGGAGTCCTGGCCGATGCCGACTTTGCCGGCGCCGACGACGACTTGGCGGGAGACGAAGAAGGGGGTGAGGTGGCGGACGATGTCGGCGAAGGGGGTGGCGCGCCGCATGAGGTAGTTCTCGTGGCAGCCGTAGGAGGCGCCTTTGGCGTCGGTGTTGTTTTTGTAGAGCTGGATGGGGGCGTTGGAGGGGATGGCGGAGGCTCGGGTGGCGGCGTCGTACATGACTCTTTCGCCGGCCTTGTCCCAGATGACTGCCGCCCGTGGGTTGGTGCATTCGGGCGAGGAGTATTCGGGGTGGGCGTGGTCGACGTAGAGCCG
Organism: Nonomuraea purpurea; assembly: GCF_042650645.1. NCBI lineage: Bacteria > Bacillati > Actinomycetota > Actinomycetes > Streptosporangiales > Streptosporangiaceae > Nonomuraea > Nonomuraea purpurea. Next base: position 229,253 of record NZ_JBHSBI010000012.1, on the reverse strand, counting down.
GGCGCCGTTGGTGAGGATGACGTTGGCGAGGCCGAGGTCTTCGTCGGTGAGCTGGCTGGGGTCGGCGACCTCTCTGGCCAGGTCGAAGCCGCGCGCGTCGCGTAGGGGGTTTTCTTCCTCGAAGTCCCAGCGTGCTCTGCGCGCGCGGGCCGCCGAGGCGGCCAGGTAGGCGTTGACCACCTGGGAGGAGGTCACCATCGCGTTGGCGCCTGGCTGACCTGGTACGGAGATGCCGTACTCGGTCTCGATGCCCATCACCCGACGCACCGTCATGCAACACCCTCTGTTCGTCCGGGTCTGTCTATCCGCCGTTTATATGCCCGAGCCTATGCCCTTCACAGTGCCCCGAGGCCACAGAGTTATGGCACCGACGCCTTTTCCGCCTGTACGACCGGAGCTGTTGTGGTTTGCGGCGGTCTGCGGGGCTTGAGTAGTCGCTGGATGGGGCGTTCGGCAAAGGAGTGTACGAGATACGACAGCAGGATCGCCGCCAGGACGGTCGTGGTGGCGGTGGCCCAGGGGGGCAGGTGCCCGGTGAGCACGGGGATGAGGGCCACGGCGACGACGCCATGGAAGAGGTAAAGCGGGTATGTGATGCCGCCGAGCGCGGTGAGCGTCTTGGAGGGTTTGAGCCGCAGCACGCCGAGGGCCGCCAGCGCCATGAGGGCGAAGACCAGGGTGATCGTGATGATCACGCTGATGTCGGTGACGGGCATGTTCTTGAACCCTGCGGCGTCGACGCGCCGGTGGACGCGGTCGAGGGCGGAGGGGAGCGACAGGGCGTATCCGGCGGCCACGTACAGCCAGGGGAGCCAGGCGTTGCCGTGTTTGTGGATGAGGTAGAGGGCCATGCCGGCGATGAAGTAGGGGGCGTAGTCGGGCATGACGATCTCGTTGAGGAGGTCGTTGTCGAGCAGTGTGGCGCCTAAGGCGGCCGCCAGCCACACTCCCGCGAAGATCAGGACGCGTCCGTAGGTGACGCCGATGATCACCAGGATGGCGATCAGGAGGTAGAAGCGGAGCTCGGCCCACAGCGACCAGTAGACGCCGCTGGCGTCGGTGATTTTGAACAGCCGCTGGAACATCGTGGCGTTCACCAGGTAGTCGCCTGGCGAAAGTTTTGGGTCGAGTGCTTTGGCGCCGGTGAGCCCGTAGAGCGCGGCGACGGAGGCGAGGCTGAGCCAGTACGCGGGATAAAGGCGGACGAGTCTGGAACGGGCGAAGCCGCCGAGTCCGCGTCCCCACACCGTCATGAGGATGACGAAGCCGCTGATGATGAAGAAGAGCTCGACTCCGAGGATGCCGAGTCCCGCGATGGGCGCCAGTGCCGGGAACAGTTCGGCGGGCCTGTCGCCCCAGACCGAGGCGTAGGCGACCAGGTAGTGGAAGGCGACGACGGCCAGAGCGGCGACGAAGCGGAGCAGGTCGAGCTCGGCCAACCGGCCGTCTCCCCGGGCGTGCCTGGGCCGGTTAGGTGGTTGCACGCCCCTTTGACGTAACTCTGATCACTTTGGTTCCGCTGGTCCCTCTGTTCCCACCAGCAAGATGTGCGAGGCGTCGTCGAGGCCCAGAACCCCCGGGCGGCTCTGCTCGTGGTGCGTCCCAGCGCGGCGCACCTGCGCGCCGAGGTCATGCAGCCGCCGCTCGAACGCCTCCGGGACGTCCTGGCTGAGGTAGACGACGGAGGTAGCCGACGCACGCGCCTGAGGCCACGGAGATGCCGTGGTTTCCGGCGCCGGCGCACACGAACGGGGTGCCGTCGCGTTCGGCGATCAGGTGGACGGCGTGGGCGCCGCCCAGGGCCTTGAAGCTGCCCAGTCCCATGCGTGCGCTTTCGTCCTTGACGAGCACGGCCCCGGTGCCGGCCAGTCCGGCGATGGTGTGCACGGGTGTGGGCCGGTAGGCGGGGTGGGCGGAGAAACGCGCCCGGGCCTGGCGGGCGTGCTCGGTCCCGATGAGCTCGCGCTCTCGCGCGCTGTAGGGGGCGCGGGCGGAGTTGAGGTACTCCATGATCACATGAGGTCTCTGGCGGCGGCGACGGCGGCCTGGCCGAGGCTGATGCCGCCGTCGTTGGGGGGCACGCGGACGTGCCGCAGCACCCGGAACCCGGCCTCGCGCAGCCGTCCGGTGGTCCGTTCCAGCAGCAGTTCGTTCTGGAAGACCCCGCCCGACAGCGCCACTCCCGTCAGCCCGGTGCGTTCCCTGAGGGTGCGGCAGGTGCCGACGATGGCGTCGGTGACGCCGTTGTGGAAGCGTCCGGCGATGACGGGCGTGGCGACCCCGGCAGCCAGGTCGGCGGCGGCGGCGCGGACCAGGTCGGAGCCGTCGAGGGTGAGCACGTCGCCGTCGCGGACGGCCGTGGGGTAGGTGCCGGTCTCGGCGGGGTCGGCGTGCTGTTCGAGCTCGATCGCCGCCTGCCCCTCGTAGGTGATCTTGTCGCGGATGCCGAGCAGGGCCGAGACGGCGTCGAACAGGCGTCCGGCGCTGGAGGTCATGGGCGAGTTGATCCCGCCGGCGGCCAGGGCGAGGACGTCGGCCCAGTGGGGGGCGTTGCGGCGGGCGACGTCGAGGCCGGGGTGGTCGTCGCGCAGGTAGGCGGCGGCCATGCGCCACGGCTGCCGGATGGCGGCGCTGCCGCCGGGCATGGGCACGGGCGCGAGGTGGGCGAGGCGTTCGTAGGAGGTCAGGTCGGCGCGCAGGAATTCGCCGCCCCACAGGGTGCCGTCGGCGCCGTAGCCGAGCCCGTCGAAGGCGACGCCGATCACGGGTCCGGCGTCGCCGTTGTCGGCCAGGCAGGAGGCGATGTGGGCGTGGTGGTGCTGGACGCCGACGAGGTCGGCGCCGCGGATTTCCCTGGCGTGTTTGGTGGACAGGTAGTCGGGGTGCAGGTCGTGGGCGACGATCTCGGGTCTGATGTCGAACAGCCCGCAGTAGTGGTCGATGCCTTCGACGAAGGATCGCAGCGTCTCGTAGTTCTCCAGGTCGCCGATGTGCTGGGAGATGAACGCCCGCCGTCCTCGCAGCAGGCAGAAGGTGCTTTTGAGCTCGGCGCCGCAGGCGAGTACGGGCCGGCGGGCGGGTGAGCGCAGGGCGAGCGGTTCCGGGGCGTAGCCGCGGGCGCGGCGCAGTACGCTCACCTGTCCTGCGGCGGGGCGCACGACGGAGTCGTCGGCGCGTACGTGGATGGCGCGGTCGTGCAGCAGGAAGGCGTCGGCGATGCCGCCCAGGCGGGCCAGCGCGTCGGCGTCCTCGTGGGCGATGGGCTCGTCGCAGACGTTGCCGCTGGTCAACACGAGGGGTTCGGCGAGTTCTGCGAGCAGGAGGTGGTGCAGGGGCGTGTAGGGCAGCATGATGCCGAGGTTGCGGTTGCCGGGGGCGACGGAGGGGGCCACGGGCGCGTCCGGCAGGCGGGGCAGCAGGACGATGGGCCGGGCGCGGCTGGTGAGGAGTTCGGCGGCGGCGGTGTCGATCGCGCACAGCCGCCGCGCCTGGGCCAGGTCGGCGGCCATGACGGCGAAGGGTTTGTCGGCCCGGTGTTTGCGGCCGCGCAGGGTGGCGGCGGCCTGTTCGTGGGCGGCGGGCACGGCCAGGTGGAAGCCGCCGAGGCCTTTGACAGCGACGACGCGTCCTGCGCGCAGGAGGGTGACGCAGCCGGTGATGGGGTCGCCGCACAGTTCGGCGCCGCGGGCGTCGTGCAGGCGCAGCCGGGGCCCGCAGGCGGGGCAGCAGGTGGGCTGGGCGTGGTAGCGGCGGTCGCCGGGGTCGTGGTATTCGGCGGCGCAGGCGGCGCACATGCCGAAGCCGGCCATGGTGGTCAGGGGCCGGTCGTAGGGGACGCCGCGCACGATGGTGAAGCGGGGGCCGCAGTTGGTGCAGTTGATGAACGGGTAGCGGTGTCTGCGGTCGGCGGGGTCGGCGAGTTCGCGCAGGCAGTCGTCGCAGGTGGCGCTGTCGGCGGAGACGAGGGCGCGGCGCAGGCCGGAGGGGTCGCTGGCGGCGATGGTGAAGCCGTCGTGGCCGGCGGGTTCACCGCTGACGACGGTGACCCGCTCGATCTCCGACAGGCTGGGTGCCTCGCGTTCGAGGGCGGTCAGGAACTCCTCGACGCCGGACAGGGCGCCTTCGACCTCGATGAAGACGCCGTTGACGTCGTTGCGTACGCGTCCGGCCAGGCCGAGCCGGTTGGCCAGGCCGTAGACGAACGGGCGGAAGCCCACACCTTGGACGATGCCTTCGACGTGCACGTCTACGTGTTTGAGCGTGGTCACAAGGCTCAGTGTGCGCCTGATCGGGGCGGCGCGCATGCCTATCGCCCGTGTCGCCGCCCCCTTTACCGTGCCGGTGAACGGAAGGGCCGGGGTCGGCCCTTCCGTTCAGGCGGTTTACAGGTACTGGCCGGTGTTGGCGACGGTGTCGATGGACCGGCCGGCTTCGGTGCCCTGCTTGCCGGAGACGAGGGTGCGGATGTAGACGATCCGCTCGCCCTTCTTGCCGGAGATGCGGGCCCAGTCGTCGGGGTTGGTGGTGTTGGGCAGGTCCTCGTTCTCGGAGAACTCATCCACGCAGGCCGTGAGCAGGTGCTGCACCCGCAGGCCCTTCTGGCCGCTTTCGAGGAACTGCTTGATGGCCATCTTCTTGCCCCGGTCGACGATGTTCTGGATCATCGCGCCGGAGTTGAAGTCCTTGAAGTAGAGGACTTCCTTGTCGCCGTTGGCGTAGGTCACCTCGAGGAAGCGGTTCTCCTCGCTCTCGGTGTACATGCGTTCGACGACGCTCTGGATCATGCCCTGGATGGTGGCCTCGCGGGAGCCGGTGTGCTCCGTCAGGTCCTCCGGGTGCAGGGGGAGGTCGGCGACGAGGTACTTGGAGAAGATGTCCTTGGCGGCTTCGGCGTCCGGCCGCTCAATCTTGATCTTGACGTCCAGGCGGCCGGGCCGCAGGATCGCCGGGTCGATCATGTCTTCGCGGTTGGAGGCGCCGATGACGATGACGTTCTCCAGGCCCTCGACTCCGTCGATCTCCGACAGCAGCTGGGGGACGATGGTGTTCTCGACGTCGGAGGACACGCCGGAGCCGCGGGTGCGGAAGATCGAGTCCATCTCGTCGAAGAACACGATCACCGGGGTGCCTTCTGAGGCCTTCTCGCGGGCCCGCTGGAAGACCAGGCGGATGTGCCGCTCGGTCTCGCCGACGTACTTGTTGAGCAGTTCGGGGCCCTTGATGTTGAGGAAGAAGCTCTTGCCGGACTGGCCGGTCTTCTCCGCGACCTGCTTGGCCAGGGAGTTGGCCACGGCCTTGGCGATGAGCGTCTTGCCGCAGCCGGGCGGCCCGTACAGCAGCACGCCCTTGGGGGGCCGCAGCTTGTGCTCGCGGAACAGGTCGGCGTGCAGGTAGGGCAGCTCGATGGCGTCCCTGATCTGCTCGATCTGCCTGCCGAGGCCGCCGATCTCCTCGTAGGAGATGTCGGGGACCTCTTCGAGCACGAGCTCTTCGACTTCGGACTTGGGTATGCGCTCGTAGACGTAGCCGGAGCGAGGTTCGAGCAGGAGTGAGTCGCCGGCCCTGATGGGCTGGCCGACCAGTGACTCGGCCAGTCGCACGACGCGTTCTTCGTCGGCGTGCGAGATGACCAGAGCCCGCTTGCCCTCGTCGAGCAGTTCCTTGAGCATCACGATCTCGCCGACCTCTTCGTAGCCGAGTGCTTCGACCACGTTGAGCGCCTCGTTGAGCATGACCTCCTGGCCACGCCTGAGCGAGTCGGCGTCGACGGCTGGGCTGACGTTCACGCGGAGCTTGCGGCCGCCGGTGAACACCTCGATCGTGCCGTCTTCTCTGGCCTCCAGGAAGGTGCCGAAGCCGGATGGCGGCTGCGCCAGCCGGTCGACTTCCTCCTTGAGGGCGACGATCTGGTCCCTGGCCTCCTTGAGGGTTGCCACCAGGCGTTCGTTCTGGCCTGTCACGGCCGCGAGGTTCGCCTGTGCCTCATGGAGACGCTCTTCGAGGACCCTGGCCTGACGGGGTGACTCGGCCAGCTTCCGCCTCAGCGCGGTGATCTCCTCCTGCAGGAAGGAGACCTGTGTTGAAAGATCAGCGACCTCCCGTTCGCGCTGCGCGGCTCGAGCCTCAGCATCATCGCGAGCTGCCACGCCCCGTCACCTCCTTCCCAGTCGAGGGCGACTACTAAGGACCTTACCTATCTCGGGCCCCTCCGTAACCTGGCCGGGCAGTGTTCGTCGAGTGACATTCAGTGTTCGGTGAATAATCCCTAATAGTGCGTTTAATACTCCCAGCATATGAACACGGGGATCTGTTCCCGTGTCACGCGCCAACGCAGCCTCGTGGCCAAATTGTCATAGTTCTTCCGTCGTCCCCTTCGGTCGGCGACGGCGCGGCGGCGGGGTCACGCCGTCGGCCATGCGGCGGGCGGTGACGAGGAATCCGGTGTGGCCGATCATCCGATGATCAGGTCTTACCGCGAGCCCTTCGACGTGCCAGTCGCGAACCAGGGTCTCCCACGCATGCGGCTCGGTGAAACACCCGTGATCGCGAATGACCTCGACCGTCTTGGACATCTGGGTCGTGGTGGCCACATAACAGCAGATCACGCCGCCCGGTGTGAGCGCCTTGGCGGCGGCGTCGACGCACTCCCAGGGGGCGAGCATGTCGAGGATGACGCGGTCGACGTCGGCCTCGTCGATGGAGGCCACCAGATCGCCGACGACCAGGCGCCAGTTGTCGTCCATGGGCCCGCCGTAGAACTTCTCCACGTTCCCCCGTGCCACGTCGGCGAACTCCTGCCGCCGCTCGTAGGAGGTGAGGTGGCCCTCGGGGCCGACTGCGCGCAGCAGGAAGCAGGTCAGCGCGCCGGAGCCGACGCCGGCCTCGATCACCCTGGCGCCGGGGAAGACGTCGGCCATGCCGACGATCATCGAGGCGTCCTTGGGGTAGATGACCGCCGCGCCGCGCGGCATGGCCAGCGTGTAGTCCTGCAGCAGGTGGCGGAAGGCGAGGTACTGGGTGCCGCCGGAGGAGCGCACGACGGAGCCTTCCGGCTGCCCGATCAGGTCGCTGTGGGGGATGGCGCCCTTGTGGGTGTGGAAGACGCCGTCCTGCTTGAGCGTGATCGTGTGGCGCTTGTTCTTGGGGTCGGTGAGCTGCACCTGATCCCCCACCTGGAAAGGCCCATGCCTGCGGAAACCCATGGCGGCAAGGTTATAGGGGTTTCGAGCAGGTCCGGACGCGCGGTATCTATGGGGCATGCTCCCGCGCGATGTGATCTCCACCGGCTCCCTGATCCTGCGGCCCCCGGGCGAGGGCGACGTCGAGGCGATCACGGCGGCCTGCGGCGATCCGGTGATGGCCCGCTTCCTGCCGCTGCTGCCCGCGCCGTACGAGGCCTCCGACGCGCGCGCCTTCCTGGCGCGGGCCGAGGACAGGTGGCGTGAGGGCGGCGCGGAGTTCGCGATCACCGAGAACGGCCGGTGGGCCGGCTCCGTCGACGTCCTGCCGCCGGACCGCTGGGGCGCGGCCGAGATCGGCTACCTGGTGGCGCCGTGGGCGCGGGGCAGGAACGTGGCGGGCACGGCCGTGCGCGCGGTCTGCGACTGGGCCTTCGACCAGGGGGTGCGCAGGCTGGAGCTGCAGAGTGAGCTGGAGAACGTGGCGAGCCTGCGGGTGGCCTACAAGGCGGGCTTCCACGAGGAGGGCCGGCGGCGGGAGGCCAAACGGCTGCGGGACGGGCGTCATGCCGACTTCGTCCTGTTCGGCAGGCTCGCCGGGGACGCCGTCGAAGACACCAGGCCGTACCTGCCGCCGTTCGAGGGCGGGGAGCTGTCCGACGGGGTGGTGCGGCTGAGCCCGATGACCGTGGCCGACGCCGCCGACTACCTGCGGATGATCAACGAGCCGACGGTCGCGGCCTACGCCATGGCGCCGGCGGGCACGCTGGAGGACGCCGAGCGGCGCTGCCGCCACACCGGCTACTGGTGGGTGTCGGGGCAGCGGATCGAGCTGGGCATCCGGGAGGCCGTCTCGGGCGCGTTCGCGGGGCACATCCAGTTGACGCAGGTCGCCCCCGTGCTGGGGCAGGCGATGGTCGGGTATTCGCTGCTGGCGGCCTACCGGGGCAAGGGGCTCATGACGCGGGCGGTGCGGCTGCTGGTGGACTGGACGTTCGCCAACACCGTCCTGCACCGGATCGTGGCGGGCACGAACGTGGACAACGCGGCCTCGCAGGCGGTGCTGGAGCGGACGGGGTTCCTCACGGAGGGCGTGCACCGGGAGATGCTCCCGGGGCCGGACGGGAAGCGGGCCGATGACATGCTGTGGGCCCGTGTACGACCGTCGTAGGGCACGGCGGCCGGCGTTCGAGCCTGCCCGCCGCGCCCTCATACGGATAGACCGGATCCCGGGAAAGACCCGGCCGTTTCCCGGACACATTCACGCCGGCATTCGCCCGCGCTCCGCCCTCTTCGACGCCGCCCGGCGCCCGCGGATTTTCCCTTCAATTAACGCATCCTTCGCAAACTCGCAATATTTCCCGGCAGCCCCTCCGCACCCCTCAACGCCTTGCCGGACGGCCCGCCCGTCGTCCCCGCGGGCCCTGCGCCCCACCCCCGGCCATCGATCCCGAGGGCCTTTCCCCCGCCCCGCGTTCAAGCGTCAGAACAAGGAAGCACACAAACCCTCTGGTCATTCACCGGTAACGCCGGCCTGGGCAGATCGTCCGCAGTAAGGACGCCCGCGGCCCCGCCTTCAGGCGGCGGGGGCGCGGGCGTCGCGGGCCGGTGAGAGGTCCTACCCTCGATGGGCTTCGAAGCGCATGGTGCGGGAGACGCCGACGCGGACCGTCGTGCCGGGTGCGATGGTGACGGGCTCGTTGGGCGGGATGTCGTAGAAGTTGGGGTCGCCGGGCGGCTGGATCTGGGTGCCGTTGACGGAGCCGAGGTCGACCAGGTTGACGTCCCACCCGTCGAGGGCCACCCGCAGGTGCCGCCGGGACACCGACCCGTCCGGGCTGGTGACCTTGGCGGGCCTGGCGGTGCCGCCGGCCACCTCGGGGGCACGCTCAGGGTCGCGGCCCAGCAGGTAGTCGCTTTCCAGGGGCAGCGCGGTGCCGTCGTCGAGGACGAGGACGCCGAGCGCGGGGCGCGGGCCCTTGTAGGGGACGAGGGTGCGCTGCACCAGGGCGATGCCGCAGACGGCGCAGTAGGGCACGCGGGGGTCGTTGAAGTGGTCGTTCTTGCAGTCGACCCCGTAGACCAGGGGCCGGTCGCCGTGGTCGGCCTGCTGCTCCTGGGGCGGCGGCGGGCCCGGGTGGTCGAAGTGGTCGGGCTGGCCGAGCATGGGCGGCGCGGGCTGGTCGAAGTGGTCGGGCTGGCCCATGTGCGGCGGGGCCGGCTGGTCGGCGGTGCCGCCGGCCGGCGGCTCGTCCTCGAAGGGGAAGTGCTGATGGGGGTCGGGCAGGGGCGGCGGCTGCTCCTGGAGGAAGGCGGGGGGCTGCTCCACGGGGGCGGCGAAGGGCGCCTCCTGGGGCCCGGAAGGCGGGCCGGGGGGCGGCCCCACGGGCGGGGCCGGCACGACCGGCGGCTGGTCGGCCAGCGGGTAGGGCGGGCGCTCGACCTGGGGCTGGGAGGGCTGCTGGACGAGGTCGGGCTCGAGGTGGTAGCCCGTGGCGGGCATCTCGCTGGTCAGCGGCCGGGAGGGGGCGTGGGCCACGGGCTGGTCGGTGAGGTCGCCGACGAGGCCGCCGCCGTGCACGATGCCGCCGTCGAAGCGGACGACCTCGGGGGGGGCGCCGGCGCCGGGCAGGCTCAGCTCGACCTGGTCGACGCCGCCGGTGACGAGCCGGTCGGCCCAGGTCAGGGAGTCGCTGCCGGCCAGCCGCGTCTCGCCGGAGTGGGTGGTGATGGTGGCCGCGGCCGAGCCGCTGACCAGGACGGCGACGCCGCCGCCGCCGACGGGGCCGGCGACCGCGCAGGTGGCCGGGTCGCCCGCCATGTTGGCCGCCAGGACCTGGGCGGCGCGCCGGGCCAGGGCCCGGCCGTCGCCGCCGGAGGCGGCCGTCTCGCGCAGCGCGTCGAGCAGGTCGTCAGCGGTGCCCTCGCCGGGGTCGCACACCAGCAAGAGCCCGCCCTCATAGGCCACCAGGCCGTTTCCGGGAAGCGGACGCACCAATCCGAAGCCGTGGTCGCTCATGAACCCTCCTTCGTCGGGCCCATGTTCCCCTGCTCACTGATGACCTCGACAAGCTCGCTCATGAACCCTCCTTCGTCGGGCCCATGCTTCCCTGCTCACTGATGACCTCAACGAGCCCGTCGCCGCCTGAGGTTGACGCAGGGAGTGTCATGCGTCCTCCCTCATGACGACCGTGCTGCGCTCATCGGTGCCCTCGCTGCGCTCGGTCACTCAACTCTCCTCCCCGGAAGCCCGCGTTGTTACGGCACCCGCACTCGCCGTGCTGGCCACCAGCCATACGCATACCCAGACGGCGAGGCCGTGTCGCGGGCCCGCCGTCTCGATTCGGTGAACCGGTGGGCCGCAACAAACCCCTCAACTGTGCAAGTTTGGCCAAACAGCACACTATCGGCCAGTCGTCGCATCGCGGAATTCCGGCCCACCTGAAAGTGCTGGACACGACCCTATCCATGGGTCGCCGGTTAAACGAGTGGGACAAATCAGACGCCGGTGAAAACCCGGTTCACATCGGCGGTGGCGAGCACGCCGTAGATCTCGCCGCCGTCCTCCACGAGGAGGTACTCGCTGCCGGGAGCCTCGCGCATGGCGTCGATGAGCGGCTCGCCGGTCAGGTCGGCGCCGAGCACCATGGACGGCTCCAGGGACTTGGCCAGGGAGCCGACGTTCACCCAGGGGCGGCGGTGCTCGGGGGTGGCCTGGACGGCGGCCTCGTTGACGATGGCCAGGGGCTGGCCGTCGTGGCCGACCACGACCAGGGCGCCCGCCCTGCGTTCGCCGGCCTGCCGCAGCGCCTCCGACAGCGGCGTCTCGGCGGTCACCGGCATCGCCCTGCGCGCCAGGGCGCGCGCGTTGACCTGCGGGATCCTGGCCCGGATCTTGGCCACGCGCAGCGACTGGGAGGCGCCCATCCAGATGAAGGAGGCCAGCACCAGCGGCCACAGCAGGTCGGTGATGTCGAGGTCCTGGCCGCCCAGCAGCGACGTGGTGACGGGGAAGGCCACCAGCAGCACGGCCAGCACCCGCCCGCCCCAGGCGGCCACGACGGTGCCGGAGCCGGGGTTCTTGGTGAGCTTCCACACACCGGCGCGCAGCATCCGGCCGCCGTCCAGCGGCAGGCCGGGCATGAGGTTGAACACGCCGACGATGAGGTTGGCCACCCACAACTGCCAGACGAGCAGTTCGGGGATGCCGCCGTTGTTGATCAGGAAGATGTCGCCGAGCAGGCCGAGGCCGGCCAGCCCGAGCGAGAGCGCCGGCCCGGCGGCGGCGACCATGAACTCCTTGCCGGGCGTCGGCGGCTCCTTCTCGATCTCGGAGACGCCGCCGAGGAGGTAGAGGGTGATGCGGCGCACCGGCAGGCCGTACCACTTGGCCAGCACGCTGTGGGCCAGTTCGTGCAGCAGCACCGACACATACAGCAGCACCGCGAAGACGAACGCGACCGCGTAGGCGGCTGTGCTGTCGAGTTCTGGCAGCATCTGCCGGAAGCGTGGCCCGAACATCATCGTGATGAAGGCCGCGACGACGAACCAGGTCCACGAGACGTACACCGGGATGCCGAACGGCTTCCCCATCCGAAGACCCGAGAACTCCCGCCGCGGGCTCTGCTCGCTCACCGCACTCCTCTTGACCGTCTCTGCCGCCGGCGGACCCGCCTTCCCTCTTCCTGCCCGGACAGAGGACCTATATGGCGGATTCCCAGCGGTACGTGCTGTTGCTGCCTTGATGCTACGCGCCAGATCACGAGATCCTGGTTTCGCGGGCGTTATTCTGTCGGGATGTTGACCTAGAGTGCGGTGCATGACGTTGACCGAACCGGTGATCATCGGAGCCCTCTCCCCCTCCCGGGCGGGCGACTTCATGACCTGCCCCCTGCTGTACCGCTTCCGTGTCGTCGACCAGTTGCCCGAGAAGCCCTCCCCCGCCGCGGTGCGGGGCACGGTGGTGCACGCGGTCCTGGAGCGCCTTTACGATCTGCCGGCGCCGCGGCGTTCCGTGGCGGCGGCGCTGGAGCTGCTGGAGCCGCAGTGGCGGCGGCTGCTGGCCGACGATCCGCAGTACGAACGGATGTTCGCCGATGAGGCCGAGCAGGCGCAGTGGCTGGAGCAGGCGCGCGGCATGCTGGAGCGCTATTTCACGCTGGAGGATCCGACGCGGCTGGAGCCGGCCGAGCGCGAACTCTACGTCGAGGCGGTGCTGGAGGGCGGGCTGATGTTGCGGGGTTACCTCGACCGGCTCGATGTGGCGCCCACCGGCGAGGTGCGGGTGGTCGACTACAAGACCGGCACGGCGCCGGGGCCGGAGTTCGAGGCCAAGGCGCTGTTTCAGATGAAGTTCTACGCGCTGGTGCTGTGGCGGCTGCGCGGGCAGGTGCCGCGGCTGCTGCAGCTGGTCTATCTGGGCGGCGCGGGCGAGGTGCTGCGTTACGCACCCGACGAGGACGATCTGCTGGCCACCGAGCGCAAGGTGATGGCGTTGTGGTCGGCCATCGAGCGGTCGCTGGAGAGCGGCGAGTGGCGGGCGCGCAGGAGCCGGCTGTGCGACTGGTGCGATCATCAGGCGCTGTGCCCGGAGTTCGGCGGCACGCCGCCGCCGGTGCCCGACCGCCAGCCGGGCGACACCGTGCGCAGCAACCGCCGTTCCGCGACCGACGAGCTGTGATCAGTGATCAAGTGGAAGGATGCGGCTAATCCTCCCGAGGGAGGAGGTTACGGGCTCTCACCTGGTCCTACAGTGAAGCGGTGCGCATAAACCGAACCAGGCTCCACGACACGGTGCTGGCCGGCGTGGTGGCCGTGGCCTCGGTGGCGCTGTTCGCCCTTTACAGCCCCGACCGGTTGCAGGCCGAGGGGGTCTCCGTCGGCGGGTTGCGGGCTCCGGACGCGTTCGGGGCGGTGCTGGTGCTGCTGGCGTGCCTGCCGGTGGCGGTGCGGCGGAGCTGGCCGGTGGCGGCGTTGTGCGCGGGGCTGGCGCCGGAGATCCTGCTGGCCGTGTCCGGCTACGGCTCCGGCGCTCCGAGCCTGCCGGGTCTGGTGCTGCTGTATTCGGTGGCCTCCTATCGGGGGCTGGCGGTGGCGCTGGCGTCGTTGCTGGCGTCGCTGACGGCCTACGCGGTGGGCGCGATGCTGGGCCCGATCAGCGTGGCGAACTGGCGCGAGCACATGGTGGTGGCCGTGGTGCTGGTGGCGGTGTGGGGGGCGGGCCGCAACCTGCGCCTGCGCCGGGCCTACCTGGAGGAGCTGCGTGACCGGGCGCAGCGGCTGGAACGCGCGCACGCGGCCGACACGCGGGCGGCGCGGGCCGAGGAGCGTTCGAGGATCGCCCGCGAGCTGCACGACGTGGTCGCCCACCACGTCAGCGTGATGACGGTGCAGGCCGCCGCGGCGCGCAGGGTGCTGGCCGCCGACCCCGATCTGGCGCGCGAGGCGCTGTCGGCGGTCGAGCACACGGGCCGGATGGCGATGACCGAGATGCGCAACATCGTCGGCGTGCTGCGTACCGACTCCCGCGCCGAGCTGGGCCCCCAGCCGGGCGTGCAGGATCTGCCGGCGCTGGCCGAGCAGATGCGCGAGGCGGGCCTGCCCACGCGCCTCGACGTCGAGGGCGATCCTCGGCCGCTGCCGGCCGGGGTGGACCTGGCGGCCTACCGGCTGGTCCAGGAGGGGCTGACGAACAGCCTGCGGCACGCGGGCGCGGGCGCCAAGGCGGTGGTGACCGTCCGCCACGAGCCGCGCGAGCTGGATGTGCGGGTGGAGGACGACGGCCGCGGGAGTCCGCCTGTGGCCTCGCAACCGGGCCATGGTTTGGTCGGCATTCGCGAACGGGTGGCACTCTATGGTGGAATCCTGAGCATCGGTCCACTGCCGGGGGGCGGTTTCGAGGTGCGCGCGAGGTTCCCGTTGAAGGACGGCCAATGACGATCAGAGTGCTGCTGGTGGATGATCAGCCGCTGCTGCGCACGGGATTCCGCCTGATTCTGGAGGCCGAGCCCGACATCACGGTGGTGGGCCAGGCGGGCGACGGCAAGGACGCCCAGGAGCAGACGCGGGCGCTGCTGCCCGATGTGGTGCTGATGGACATCCGCATGCCCGGGGTCGACGGCATCGAGGCGACGCGCAGGATCGTGCGGGAGGCGGCGCCGGCGGCGCACGTGCCGAAGGTGCTGGTGCTGACCACGTTCGACCTCGACGAGTACATCGTGGAGGCGCTGCGCGCGGGCGCGTCGGGGTTCCTGCTGAAGGACGTGCCGCCTGATGAGCTGGTGCAGGCGATCAGGGTGGTGGCGGCCGGCGACGCGATCGTGGCGCCGAGCGTGACGCGGCGCCTGCTCGACCGGTTCGCCGCGAGGCTGCCCTCGGCCTACGAGCAGTCCGCTCCCGCCCGGCTCGACCGGCTGACCGAGCGGGAGCTGGAGGTGCTGCGGCTGATCGCCAAGGGCATGTCCAACGCGGAGATCGCGGCCAAGCTCGTGGTGAGCGAGACGACCGTCAAGACGCACGTCGGCAACGTGCTGACCAAGCTGGGGCTGCGCGACCGCGTGCAGGCCGTGGTGCTGGCCTACGAGACGGGCCTCATCACGCCGGGCGCCATGTCCTGACCCCTCCGGGCCCCCGCTCAGGAGGCGGGGGCGGGGGCGTTCTCGGGGAAGTGGCAGGCCACGCGGTGGCCGGGGGCCGAGTCCTGCAGCGGCGGCTCGACCGTTCTGCAGATCTCCTGGGCTTTCCAGCAGCGGGTGTGGAAGCGGCAGGCGGGCGGCGGGTTGAGCGGGCTGGGCACGTCGCCGGTGAGCCGGATGCGCTCGCGTTCCTTGCGGGCCTTGGGGTCGGGCACGGGCACGGCCGACAGCAGGGCGTTGGTGTAGGGGTGCATGGGCGAGCTGTAGAGCTGCTTGCGGTCGGCGATCTCGACGATCTTGCCCAGGTACATGACGGCGACCCGGTCGCTGATGTGGCGCACCACCGACAGGTCGTGGGCGATCACGACGTAGGTGAGGTCGAGCTCGTTCTGCAGGTCTTCGAGCAGGTTGACGACCTGGGCCTGGATGGAGACGTCGAGGGCGGAGACCGGCTCGTCGGCGATGATCAGCTTGGGTTTGAGCGCGAGCGTGCGGGCGATGCCGATGCGCTGGCGCTGGCCGCCGGAGAACTCGTGCGGGTAGCGGTTGTAGTGCTCGGGGTTGAGCCCGACAAGGTCGAGGATGTCCTGGACGGCCTTCTTGATGCCGCTTTCGGTTTCGATGCCCTGGATGCGGAACGGGGCGCCGACGATGGTGCCGACCGTGTGGCGGGGGTTGAGCGAGGAGTAGGGGTCCTGGAAGATCATCTGCATGTCGCGGCGGAGCGGCCTGAGCCTGCCCTGCGTCATGTGCGTGATGTCCCGGCCCTCGAAGACCACCTTGCCGGCGGTGGGTTCGAGCAGGCGCGTCACGAGGCGGCCGGTGGTGGACTTGCCGCAGCCCGACTCCCCCACCAGGCCGAGCGTCTCGCCCTTGAACACCTCGAAGCTGATCCCGTCGACCGCCTTGACGGCGCCCACCTGCCGCTTGAGCAGGCCTTGGGTGACGGGGAAGTGCTTGGCCATGTCCTGCACGGAAAGCAGCGGCTCGTTGTCGGTCACTGAGTCTCCAGCACTGGCTTGATCTCGTTGTCCCACAGTTCCCGCCGCTCGGTCCGGTCGAGGTGGCAGCGCACCAGGTGGCCGCCCTCGGTCTCGGCCAGCGCGGGCACCTCGGTCTTGGCCTTCTCGCCGCTCTTGTCGGCGTAGGGGCAGCGGGGGTGGAAGGCGCAGCCCGGCGGCACGTTGATCAGGGACGGCGGGGAGCCCTTGATCGGCAGGAGCCGTTCGGTGGGCTCCCGGTCGAGGCGGGGCATCGATCCCAGTAGACCCCAGGTGTAGGGGTGCTCGGGACGGTAGAAGATGTCGTCGGCGGTGCCGTACTCGATGCACTTGCCCGCGTACATGACCAGGATGTCGTCGGACAGCTCGGCCACCACGCCCAGGTCGTGGGTGATGATGATCAGCGCGGAGTCGAACTCGCGCTGCAGGTCGAGCATCAGGTCGAGGATCTGGGCCTGCACGGTCACGTCGAGCGCGGTGGTCGGCTCGTCGGCGATGAGCAGTTCGGGGTCGCAGGACAGCGCCATGGCGATCATGGCGCGCTGGCGCATGCCGCCGGAGAACTCGTGCGGGTAGGAGTCGACGCGGCGCTGCGGCTCGGGGATGCCGACCCGGCCGAGCATGTCGACGGCGTGCTTCCTGGCCACGGCCTTGGAGACCTTGTGGTGGATGCGGTACGCCTCGATGATCTGGTCGCCGACGGTGTAGAAGGGGTGCATCGACGACAGCGGATCCTGGAAGATCATCGACATCTTCTTGCCGCGCAGCCCGCGCACGTGCTCCTGGGAGGCGCTGACGAGCTCTTCGCCGTCGAGCCAGATCTCGCCGGAGATGTCGGCGCCCTTGCCCTTGTGCAGGCCGAGGATGCCGAGGCTGGTGACCGACTTGCCGGAGCCGGACTCGCCGACGATGCCGAGCGTCTTGCCCCGGTCGAGGCTGAAGGTCAGCCCGTCGACGGACCTGACCACGCCGTCATCGGTCGGAAAGTGGATTTTGAGGTCTTTGACCTGCAGAAACTCACTCATGCCAGCCTCACCCTCGGGTCCACGACCGCGTAGAGCAGGTCGACGATCAGGTTGGCCAGGATGATGAAGGTCGCCGCGACCAGGGTGACGCCCATCACCTGGGGGAGGTCGTTGTTGCCGATGGCGTCGACCGCGTACTTGCCGATGCCGGGCAGGGAGAAGGTGCTCTCGGTCAGCACCGCGCCGCCGAGCAGCAGCCCGAGGTCGAGGCCGAACATGGTGAGCACGGGTGTCAGCGTGGCGCGCAGCCCGTGTTTGAGCACCACGACCCGCTCCGGCAGGCCCTTGGCCCTGGCGGTGCGGATGTAGTCCTCCGACATGGTCTCCAGCATGCCCGCCCGGGTGAGCCGGGCGTAGCCGGCCGCGTACAGGAAGGCGAGCGTCACCCAGGGCAGGATGAGGTTGTTGGCCCAGACGAACGGGTCTTCGGTGAAGGGCACCCAGTCGGCGACGTCGCCGACGAGGCCGAGCTGGTCGCGGAAGATCGCCAGTGAGATGATGCCGGTGAAGAAGATCGGCAGTGACACGCCGGCCAGGGCGATGCCCATGGCGGCGCGGTCGAAGAAGCTGCCGCGCCGCAGCGCCGACACCACGCCGGTGGCCACGCCGAAGATCACCCACACGACGGCGGCGCCGAGCGCCAGCGACAGCGTGATCGGCAGGCGGTCGAGCAGGTCGGGCAGCACCGGGTTCTGGGTGATGTAGGAGTAGCCGAGGCAGGGCGCGGGGCAGAGCTCGACGCCGGGGCCGTAGTTGCGCTCGACGCCGACGAAGACGCCCTGCACGAAGCGCCCGTACTGGACGAAGATCGGGTCGTAGAAGCCCAGCCGGATGGCCGTGTCGTGAATGACCTCGGCGTTGGCCGCCTTGCCCACGTAGCGGGAGGCGAGGTCGTCAGCAGACATCCCAGCGAGCCGAGGCACGAGGAAGAAGATGGCGAACGTCGTGATGCTCACCACGAAGAGCAGCATGACAGCCGCTATCAACCGTCTGAGAATGTATGTGAACACTGATCTCGGCGAGGGCGGCCGGGCCTGGTGGGCCCGGCCGCCGAAGCCTTCACCTGCTTTCGACGAACGTTCCGGCGGGGTTCACCGTCGGGGCTGTTACTGGGTGCTCAGCGTGAGGAACTCGTACATGCCCCAGTTCTGGCTGATGAAGACGTTCTTGAGCGTCGGCGGCCGGTAGAACAGGCCCCGCGCCCAGACGTAGGGCAGGATGAACGCCGAGTCCATGACCTGCTTGTCGACCTGCGCCCAGATGGCGTTGCGCTTGGTGTCGTCCTGCTCGGCGGCCGCCTGGTCGATCAGCTCGTCGATCTTCGGGTCCTTGACGCCCAGGTTGGTGTTGCCGGCCGGGCGGATGACGCGGCTGTCGACGATCTGCTGGAAGAAGCCGAAGCCCTCGGGGTAGTCGGCGCCCCAGCCGTAGACGATGATGCCGAGGTTGTTGTTCTTGGCGAAGTCGGGCTTGCCGGCGTAGAGCTTGAAGTAGTCGCCCTGCGGGTAGCCCTTGATCTCCAGCTTGATGCCGACCTTGTCGAGCGACTGCTGCAGCGCCTCGGCGGTCTGCTTCTCGGCGGCGCGCTCGTTGCGGTAGGAGATCGTGGTGCTGAAGCCGTTGGGCTGGCCGCAGGCCGCGAGCGCCTCCTTGGCCTTGGCGATGTCGCCGGCCGGGGCGGCCTCGACGCCGTAGGGGTCGATCTTCTGGTAGCCGGTCATCTTCGAGGGCATGAGGCTGAGCGCGATGTCGCCGCCGGCCTCGGGGCCGCCGTAGGCGCCCTGGATCGCGGAGCGGTCGGCCGCGTACATGATCGCCTTGCGGCAGTTGATGTTGTCGAGCGGCTTGACGTCACCGTTGATGTTGGCGAACCAGGTGCGGTCGAGCGGGGCCGAGTCGGCGTACTGCTTGACCTTGTCGTCGGTCAGGATCGTCTTGCGGGCGTTGGCCGACACGCCGGTGCTGTTGATCTTCACGTCGATCTTGCCGGACAGCAGCCGCTGGTCGAGGTCGTCCTCGTTCTGGCCGAGCAGCACCTCGACGGAGTCGTTGAGCTGCTTGCGGTTGGGGTCGCTGGCCGGGTCCCAGTTGGGGTTCTTGACGAGCTCGATGCGCTTGGTGAGCTCGTGCGCCTTGAACATGTAGGGGCCGGTCGAGACCGGGTGCTCCTTGTACTTGGTGCCGGTGTCCTTCGCCTCGGGCACGGGGGCCGTCTGCGAGAGCATGGCGAAGTAGTCGAAGCCGCCGTAGGGCCTCTTCAGGTGGAAGACGATCGTCTGGTCGTCGGGCGTCTCGATGGCCTTGAAGTCGTCGAGCTTGCCCTTCATCTTGTAAGGGCCGGTGTAGTCCTTGACGTCGAGCCAGTCGTTGAAGTACGTCGGGCCGCTGGGGTGGATCTCCTTGTCCAGCGAGCGGGCGACGGCGTACTTGACGTCGCGGGAGGTGACGGGCGAGCCGTCCTCGTACTTCAGGCCCGCGCGCAGCTTGTAGGTCCAGGTCTTGCCGCCGTCGCTGGCCTTGCCGAGCTCTTCGGCCAGGTCGGGGACGAGCTTGAGGCCCTCCTCGCCCGGCACCGGCTTGAACATGACCAGCGCGCGCGTGTACAAGCGGGCGAAGTTCCACGAGTAGCCGTAGTACATGTTGCCGGGGTCGACCGAGTCGAAGTCGCCCGGCATGCCCATGCGCAGCGTGCCGCCGGTCTTGTCGGAGGGGTTGACGATCTGCGTGACCGCGGCGTTGTACTGGCTGGCGGGCTTGTCGTCACCGCCGGGGCTGCCGGTGCTCCGGGAGCCACCACCGCCGCCGCAGGCGGACACGACCACGGCGAGTGCGGCGGTCACCGCGACTGCCGACGCCTTTGATCTTATCTTCATCGACCTGACACACCCCTTGTATCTAGGAGTTGAGAACTTGCGGGAAAAGTGAGGTCCTATCGGGCCTTGGGGTCGAAGGCGTCCCTGAGGCCGTCACCGAGCAGGTTGAACGCCAGCACGGTGATGAAGATCGCCAGACCGGGGAAGAGCATGTAGTTGGGCGCCACGTCGTAGTTGTGGACGGCGTCGGCCAGCATCCCGCCCCATGTGGGGGTCGGCGGCCGCACGCCCACGCCGAGGAAGGACAGCGCGGCCTCGAACAGGATGTTGGAGGGGATCAGCAGCGTCGCGTAGACCAGGATCGGCGCCAGCAGGTTGGGCAGGATCTCCTTGAACAGGATGGTGTGGTTGCGCGCGCCCAGGCTCCTTGCGGCGTCGACGAACTCCCGTTCGCGCAGCGACAGCGTCTGGCCCCGGATGATGCGCCCGATGTAGGGCCAGTTGAAGAACCCGATGATGAACACCAGCAGGCTGATCCGCAGCGTGTCGCCCGACATGCCGAACGCCTTGTCGGGGATGACCCCGGCCAGCGCCAGGGCGAACACCAGCAGCGGGAAGGCCAGGAAGATGTCCATCAGGCGGCTGATGACGGTGTCGACCCAGCCGCCGAAGAAGCCGGCGATCATGCCGAGCACGGTGCCGAGCACGACGCACAGCAGGGTCGCGAAGAAGGCGATCAGCAGCGAGATGCGGGCGCCGTACAGGATGCGGCTGAACAGGTCGCGGCCCGTGGTGGGCTCGACGCCCAGCAGGTAGTCCCAGCTCATGCCGCCGAAGGTGCCCAGTGGCGCCTGGATGGCGGGGTCGATCCTGTCGCGGTGCCACTCGTTCGGCGGGTGCCCGAACCAGGACACCAGCAGCGGCGCGAAGATCGCGATCAGGATGAGCAGGACGATGACGATGCCGCCGATCATCGCGATGCGGTCGCGTTTGAGGCGCATCCAGGCGATCTGTCCGAGCGAGCGGCCCCGGATGACCGAAGATCCCGTCCCCTCAAGCACGGTCTCCGGTCCGGCCTCCATGGTCGAGCCCGGAACGTCGAGCGGTGCGGTCATGCCAGTGGCCCCCTGGATTCCAGACGACGTCGTCCGTGTGGCGCGATCTCGGTCAGAGTAGTGCGCCCATGCGACTTAGAGCCCGCTTATCGCGGTCTCAGGAGGCAGAATCTATGGCCTGAGCTGCTGTGACCAGTCCCTCAGAGGCTGCTGTGGCTTAACTGTGATTGACGCGAAACGGATTCGTATCGATCTTGGGGAGAATGTCTACGAGTCGTCCCGGTTGCGTCTCAGAACTGTGACATAGCACTGCATCAGCTAATTCCACGGCGCTTCAGCAAGTCTTCGATGTCGGAGAAGTCGTCATCCTTGCGGGGCTGCTTGGGCGCCACGGCGGGCTGCTGGGGCGTGGCCGGGGCGGCCGGCTTGTTCGCTGAAGGCTGAACCGGGTCCTCGGTCTGCGGCTTGCTCTTCCTGCCGAAGCGCAGCTTCCTGCCGCGCATCACCCCGGAGACCACGAACAGCACCACCGACAGCCCGGCGACGGCGACGCCCGCCCACACCGCCGGGTTGAACACCAGCCCGGTGACGAAGCCGACGATCGTCGTGCCGATGGTCCACAGTGACTGCAGCGCGCCGGTCAGGTAGGCCGCCAGCGGCAGCAGCGCCCAGGCCCCCACCCGCAGGCCCGAGGCCGCGCCCCGGCGTCTGAAGGCCAGGAAGCTGAACACCAGCCCGGCGATGGTCACACCTGCACACAGCGGCAGCCATGCGATCGCGTTGAACGTTACCAAAGTCGCCGCCCCTCGTTGTGGCTCGTCTTCCCCATCCTGGCACGCGAAAGCGGTCCCCCATCCTCCGAGAGAACCACTTTTCCCCTAGGGGATCACGGCAGCAGCGCCCTGAGGTCGGCGACCGCGACCTCTCGCAGGCAGGAGACCACCAGGCGGCCGGGGGCCGCCTCGACGGGCAGCAGGCTGGGGACGGCCACCACGGCGCAGCCGGCCGCCGTGGCCGCGGCCACGCCGTTCGGAGAGTCCTCCAGGACGACGCAGCGCACCGGCTCGGCGCCCAGCAGCCGCGCGGCCGTCAGGTACGGCTCGGGGTCCGGCTTGGTGCGGGTGACGTCGTCGGCGGTGACCACGACGTCGAACCGGTCGCGGCCCACGCCCTTGAGGACCGCGTCGGCGATCTCCTTCAGCGACGAGGTGACCAGCCCCACGGGCACGCCCTCGGCGCGCAGCGCGTCGAGCAGTTCGCCGGCGCCCGGCATGACGCGCACCCCCTGGGTCAGGCGCCGCACCATGCCCTCGCTCATCCAGGACGCGACGGTCTGGGGGCTGACGTCCGCGCCGGAGACGGCCAGCATGTAGCCGACGGTGCGCTCCATGGACCCGCCGACCAGGTGGGCCTGGTGCTCGGGCGTCCAGGCGGCGCCGAGGCGGGCCATCACCTCGGTCTCGATCTCCAGCCAGACCCTCTCGCTGTCGACCAGCAGCCCGTCCATGTCGAAGAAGACCGCGTCCATCCCGTTCCCGTCGTGTTCGTCACGTGCCTGCGAGCAGTCCGCTCGCGCGTTAGCGATTGTGGCCGCCCGCCGGTGAACGGCGGGCGACGGGAGCCGGTCAGACGTTGAAGTATTTCGCCTCGGGATGGTGGGCGACCAGCGCGGACGTGGCCTGCTCCGGGTGGAGCTGGAACTCCTCCGACAGGGTGACGCCGATGCGCTCGGGGTCGAGCAGCCCGAACAACTGCACCTGGTCCTCCAGGTTGGGGCAGGCCGGGTAGCCGAAGGAGTAGCGGCAGCCCTGGATGTTGACCTTGAGCATGTCGTCGAGCGACTCCTCGCCGCCGATGCCCCACTCCGAGCGGACCCTGGCGTGCCAGTATTCGGCCAGTGCCTCGGTGAGCTGCACCGACAGGCCGTGCAGTTCGAGGTAGTCGCGGTAGGCGTCCTTGGCGAACAGCTCGGCCGTGGCGTCGGAGATCTTCGAGCCCATGGTGGCGATCTGGAAGCCGACCACGTCGACCTCGCCGGAGTCTTTGGCGCGGAAGAAGTCGGACAGGCACAGGTGGCGATCGCGGCGCTGGCGCGGGAAGGTGAAGCGGGTGCGCTCGCCGCCGTCGTCGTCCAGGACGATGAGGGTGTCGCCGTCGGAGACGCAGCGGAAGTGGCCGTAGACGACGGCCGCCTCCAGCAGGCCCTCGGTCTGGATGCGCTCCAGCCACATGCGCAGCCTCGGCCGGCCCTCGGTCTCGACGAGCTCCTCGTAGCCGGGCCCGTCTCCGCCCCTGGTGGGCTTGAGGCCCCACTGGCCGAGGAACAGGGCGCGCTCGTCGAGGAAGGCGGAGTAGTCGGCCAGCGAGATGCCCTTGACTACGCGGTCGCCGTGGAAGGGGACCGCGGGCACGGGGTTGTCGGCGGCCACGTCGGAGCGGGAGGGCAGTTCCTCCACGGGCGTGCGCTCGAGCACGGCGCCGGTCTTGACGCGCCGCTCGCGCAGCGGCGGCAGCGAGGCGCCGACGACGCCGCGTTTGACGGCCATGAAGGAGTCCATCAGCCGCAGGCCCTCGAAGGCGTCGCGGGCGTAGCGCACCTCGCCCTCGAACAGCCCGGCCAGGTCCTGCTCGACGTAGGCGCGGGTCAGGGCGGCGCCGCCGAGCAGCACGGGGTATCGCTCAGAAAGGCCCCTGGAGTTCATCTCCTCCAGGTTCTCCTTCATGATCACCGTCGACTTGACCAGCAGGCCGGACATGCCGATGACGTCGGCCTTCTGCTCGTCGGCGGCCTCGAGGATGGCCGAGACCGGCTGCTTGATGCCGAGGTTGACGACCTGGTAGCCGTTGTTGGACAGGATGATGTCGACGAGGTTCTTGCCGATGTCGTGCACGTCGCCCTTGACGGTGGCCAGCACGATGCGGCCCTTCGACTCGCCCTCGAGGCGGTCCATGTGGGGCTCCAGGTAGGCCACGGCGGTCTTCATGACCTCGGCCGACTGCAGCACGAACGGCAGCTGCATCTGCCCGGAGCCGAACAGCTCGCCCACGGTCTTCATGCCGTCGAGCAGCACCTCGTTGATGATCTCCAGGGCGGGCCGCTGCGCCAGCGCGGTGTCGAGGTCGGCCTCCAGGCCCTTGCGCTCGCCGTCGATGATGCGCCGCTTGAGCCGCTCCCACAGCGGCAGCGCCGCCAGTTCCTCGGCCCTGTCAGCGCGCAGGGCGGCGGCGTCGACGCCCTCGAACAGCTCCATGAAGCGCTGCAGCGGGTCGTAGCCGTCGCGGCGGCGGTCGTAGACCATGTCGAGGGCGACCTGGCGCTGCTCGTCGGGGATGCGGGCCATCGGCAGGATCTTGGAGGCGTGCACGATGGCCGAGTCGAGCCCGGCGTTGACGCACTCGTTGAGGAAGACCGAGTTGAGCACCATGCGGGCGGCGGGGTTGAGGCCGAAGCTGATGTTGGACAGGCCCAGCGTGGTCTGCACGCCCGGGTAGCGGCGCTTGAGCTCGCCGATGGCCTCGATGGTCTCCAGGCCGTCGCGCCTGGTCTCCTCCTGGCCGGTGGCGATGGGGAAGGTGAGGCAGTCGACGATGATGTCCTCGACGCGCATGCCCCAGTTGGCGGTCAGGTCGTCGATGAGGCGGCTGGCCACGCGGACCTTCCACTCGGCGGTGCGGGCCTGGCCCTGCTCGTCGATGGTCAGGGCCACCACGGCCGAGCCGTGCTCGCGCACCAGCCGCATGATCTTCTGGAAGCGGGAGTCGGGGCCGTCGCCGTCCTCGTAGTTGACGGAGTTGACCGCGGCGCGCCCGCCGAGCATCTCCAGGCCGGCCTGCAGCACGGCGGGCTCGGTGGAGTCGAGCATGATCGGCAGCGTGGAGGCGGTGGCGAAGCGGAAGGCCAGCTCTTTCATGTCGGCCACGCCGTCGCGGCCGACGTAGTCGACGCACAGGTCGAGCATGTGGGCGCCGTCGCGGGCCTGGTCGCGGGCCGTCTCGACGCAGTCGTCCCAGCGGCCCTCCAGCATGGCCTCGCGGAAGGCCTTGGAGCCGTTGGTGTTGCAGCGCTCGCCGATGGCCAGGTAGGAGGTGTCCTGGCGGAAGGGGACGGTCTGGTAGAGCGAGGAGGCGCCGGGCTCGGGGTGGGGGCGGCGGGCGGCGACCTGCTTGCCGCGCACCCGCTCGACCACCTGGCGCAGGTGCTCGGGGGTGGTGCCGCAGCAGCCGCCGACCAGCGACAGCCCGTAGTCGCGGGTGAAGGTCTCGTGGGCGTCGGCCAGCTCCTGCGGGCTGAGCGGGTAGTAGGCGCCGTCGGCGGTCAGCACCGGCAGGCCGGCGTTGGGCATGCAGGACAGCTTGAGGCGGGAGTGGCGGGCCAGGTAGCGCAGGTGCTCGCTCATCTCGGCCGGCCCCGTCGCGCAGTTGAGGCCCACGACGTCGACGCCGAGCGGCTCGATCGCGGTCAGGGCCGCGCCGATCTCGGAGCCGAGCAGCATCGCGCCGTTGGTCTCGATCGTCACCTGCGCGATGATCGGCACGTCGCGGCCGGAGTCTTCCACGGCCCGCCTGGAGCCGATGACGGCGGCCTTGACCTGCAGCAGGTCCTGGGAGGTCTCGATGATCAGGGCGTCGGCGCCGCCCGCGATGAGGCCGGCGGCGTTGTCGCGGTAGGCGTCGCGCAGGCTCGCGTACGGCAGGTGGCCCAGCGTGGGCAGCTTGGTGCCGGGGCCCATCGAGCCGAGCACGAACCTCGGCTGGTCGGGCGTGGACCAGTGGTCGGCGGCCTCGCGGGCGATTCTGGCGCCGGCCTCGGAGTATTCGAACACGCGCTCGGGGATGTCGTATTCCCCGAGCGCGGCCAGGTTGGCGCCGAAGGTGTTGGTCTCCACACAGTCGACGCCCACGGCGAAGTAGGCGTCGTGGACGCCGCGCACGATGTCGGGCCGGGTGACGTTGAGCACCTCGTTGCAGCCCTCGTGGCCGTGGAAGTCGTCGAGCGTCGGGTCCTGCGCCTGCAGCATCGTGCCCATCGCGCCGTCGGCGACGATCACACGCTGGGACAACACTTCTCGCAAGGACGGGGAGATGCTCATGAGGTAGAGCTTATCCGGTGCCCGATCGGGTCCTGATCGAGCGGACGTGGCGCGTGGCTGGAGCGGGCGCGGCGCGAGCTGGGCCGATGGGGGCCGCGCTGGGGCGCCGGTCGAGCGGGCCTGGAGCACCGGGCCATCGCGCCTGATCGCGCGCCGGGCGGGCAGAGGCCGCCGGCCCGGGGGGCGTTCGCCACGGGCGTAGGGGCGGCGGGTGCCCGCTGTATGCGCGTGCGCGCGCTCCGTACGCAGGCGGGCGTGCGGGTTCGGGGGCGGGCCTGGCAAGCGCGGCGTGGATGATCGGGCGGAGATCGGTGACGCCGACGCCCGCTTTCCGCATAGGCTAAGCGCGACGATGGAGAGAGGAGGCGACACGTGATTGAGTTCGAAGGGCTCCCCGAGCTCGTCGACCCGGTGCTCATTGCCGCGTTCGAGGGGTGGAACGACGCGGGCGAGGCCTCCAGCGGTGTGATCGCCCATCTCGAGTCGGCCTGGAAGGCCGAGCCGCTGATCGCGCTCGATCCCGACGACTACTACGACTTCCAGGTGACGCGGCCCGTGGTGGAGATGAACGACGGGCTGAGCCGCTCGCTCGTGTGGCCGACCACGCGGCTGCTGCGCGCCCGCCCGCCGGGCCTCGAGCGCGACGTCGTGCTGCTGCGCGGCATCGAGCCCAACATGCGCTGGCGCTCGTTCTGCGCCGACATCATCGACGTCTGCCGCGAGCTGGGCGTCGAGCTGGCCGTGATGCTGGGCGCGCTGCTCAACGACTCGCCGCACACCCGGCCCGTGCCGGTTCTCGGCAGCGCCACCGACGCGGCGCTGGCCCGTTCGACCCATCTGGAGCTGAACAGGTACGAAGGCCCGACGGGCATCGTCGGGGTGCTGCAGCACGCCTTCGGCGAGGCGGGGCTCGACGCGATCTCGCTGTGGGCCTCGGTGCCCCATTACGTCGCCCAGCCGCCCAACCCGAAGGCCACGCTGGCGCTGCTGCGCAGGCTCGAAGACGTGCTGGAGATCCCGATGCCGCTGGGCGACCTCGACGAGGAGGCCAGGGCGTGGGAGCGCGGCGTCGACGAGCTGGCCTCCCAGGACACCGAGGTGGCCGAGTACGTCAAGGAGCTCGAGGAGCGCAAGGACGCCGCTGAGCTGCCCGAGGCCAGCGGCGATGCGATCGCGGCCGAGTTCGAGCGTTACCTGCGGCGCAGGGACCGCGACACCGACAGCTAAATTTCAGCGGCTGAATCCCCCTTTTTCTAGCGGTTTCAGGTAATAATCGGGGATCGGATAATGTCGCACGGAGCTGGGGCCCCAGATTAGCGCTCTCTAGTCCGCCGCGCCCGCTTCGCGCCGTGATGCCTGCTCGACTGACCGCGCACGTTAGGCACGCCATGGCGACTTCCCATGTAGATCCGCACCAAAGCCAGGACACCAGGCGGCGCATCTTGGAGATGGCCGTCTCACTCAGGCAGGACCGCAGCGGCGGCTCGGTGGATCACTTCCTCGCGCTGCTGCAGGACCGGCTCCCGTTCTGGCTCAGCATTCTTCACGACCTATCCCATCGCACGGGGAAAGGAAACGTATCGGACAATCTCCTGCCGATAGCGCGAGCGGGGATCGACTATTACCTGCAGGTGCAGGGCGCGGCGTTACCCGCGTTCACCTCCCCCAGCGTGACGGTCCGCTTCCGCCAGGCCGTCCGCGACACGGGGCTCGGGCCGTGCGCGGAGACCGCGCCGCTGGCCGCCTACCTGGCCGCCGAGCAGCGGCTGGGGCGGGTGGGGGCCGAAGTCGACCCGGAGGCCAGCGCGCGGCTGCTGATCGCGGGCTGCTTCCACCGGGCCTACATCGAGATGTTCATGGGGGCCGAGGCGGGGCCGGCACGCGAGGTCAGCGCACGGGAGATCATCCGTGAGCTGCGCCTGGAGCCGGCCTGACGTGGCGTGCCGCTCAGCGGGAGGCGCGGGCCTGCTCGCGCCGCGCCCCGCTCGGCGCGAGGGCCTCGTCGTAGCGGTGCCAGATGAGCGCCGCCACGTCGGGGTCGGCCCCCAGCGGCTCGCTCACCAGCCCCGCCCCCGCCGCGGCCAGCCGGTCGTGGAAGAAGCCGGGAGCCAGCACGTAGGAGGCGATCGCCACCCGGGCGGCCGGACTCGCCCTGAGCCGTTCCATGGCCTCCTCCAGGGACGGCGAGCCGGCCGAGGCGAAGGCGGCGGTGACCGGGCGTGCCAGGCGCACGGCGAGCTGGTGGGCGGCGGCGCGGACGTCGGCCAGGGCGGCGGGGTCGGAGGAGCCCGCCGCGCCGAGCACGACCGCGTCGGTGGCCCGCAGCCCCGCCCGCGCCAGTTTGCGGGCCAGCGCGGAGGTCAGCAGCCGGTGCGGCCCGAGCCAGCCGGCCACGACGGCGTCTGGGCGGCCCCCGGCGATCACCTCGGGCAGGTCGATGTGGGCGTGGTAGCCGCCCGCCAGCAGCAGCGGCACCACGACCACGGGACCGGACACGGCGGGCAGCACCTTCGACAGCAGCGGCGAGCTGATCTCGAGGTAGCTCAGCTCGACGCGCTGCCCGGGGCGGGCCCTTTCGACGGTTTCTGCCAGGGCCGACAGCGTCCGCTCCCCCGCGGCGCTGCGCGTGCCGTGCGCGGTCAGGACGAGCGTGGGCCTCACAGGCCCGCCTCGTACAGGCAGGCGAGCCGGTAGCCGCGTTTGACCACGGTCTCGACGATCCCGCTCGGCCCGAGCGCGCGGCGCAGCCGGGTGATGGCCATCTCCACGGCGTGCTCGGCGGAGTCGCGGGCGATGCTGCCCGGCAGCACGGTACGCAGGTCGGCGCGCGAGACCACGTGGCCGGGCTTGTCGGCCAGGCGCTTGAGCACCGCCATCGGGGCGGGCGGCAGCGGGCGCAGCTCCCCGTCCACGACGATGGCGTGGCCGCGGATCTCCAGCCGGTGCCCGCCCGCCACGAGCCGGGTGACGCCGTGCTCGGGCAGGTGGCGGGCCAGGGCGCGGGCCAGAGCGCCGAGCCGCGAGCGGTCAGGCTGCAGCGTCGGCACGCCGCGCGCGGCCAGCGGCCCCGCGGTGACGGGCCCCACGCAGGCGGCCACGACGGACCCGCCGAAGGCCGCCAGCAGCGCCTCCTCCAGCCCTTCGGAACGGGCGGCGCCCAGCATGGCGTGCACGGCGGGCGCACTGGTGAAGGCGACCGCGTCCACCGAGCCGGAGATCGTCTGGCTGATCAGCCGGCGCAGCGGGGAGATGTCGCGGTAGGGCAGCCAGCGGTAGACCGGGATCTCGATCACCTCGGCGCCGGCCGCGCGCAGCTCGCGCACGAAGTCGTCGAGCGGCTCGCCGTGCTGCTGCACCGCGATGCGCCGGCCGCGCAGGTCCTGGGCCAGCAGGTACTGCTTGACCTCCGCGCAGGACTCGGTGGCGGGGGTCCAGTGGTCGTTGAGCCCGGCGGCGCGCACCGCTCCCCTGGCCTTGGGCCCGCGGGTCAGCAGGCGCGCCTTGGACAGGTGATCGGCCAGGTCGCCGGACAGGCCCCAGCCCTCGGCGGCGGCCATCCAGCCGCGGAATCCGACGCCGGTGGTGACGACCACGTCGTCGATGGGCCCCTGCAGGCTCTGCCGGGTGGCGGCGAGCAGGTCGGCGTCCTCGGCCAGCGGGACCAGCCGGATCGCCGGGGCGCTGACCACGCGGGCGCCGCGCCGCTCCAGCAGCGCGCCGAACTCCTCGCGGCGGCGCGTCGCGGTCACGCCGACGGTGAAGCCCGCCAGGGCGTCGGGCGCGGTCTCCGGGGAGGAGCCGGCCTCCAGCGGCAGCACGCTCACCGGCCCACCATCCTCGTGTCGGTAGTCGAGACACTCATGCCCCCACCTCCAGGTCGTAGCGGATGCCTGGCCGGGCCCCGAGCACCTGGCCAGGCATCACAGGCGCGTGTGACGCAAGTGAGATCACCCTCTGATACTGCTTTCGGGGGGTTTCACCCCTGGGTCTCCTCTGTTACCGCTGTGCTACAAGGCAGAGGCTTCGGGATTGGCGGGGCGCACCGCGGGGAAACGTTCAGCGTGACGACGCCGCCTATCGGGGAGTTTCGGGTGACGGTCCGGCCTATTCGCACGTTCGACGACCCGGTGCTCCGCTCGGTCGCGGCACCGGTCCACGACTTCGATCGTGAGCTGCGCCAACTGGTGAAGTCGCTGACGGCCACGATGCGGGCGGGCGCGGGCCGCGCGGGCCTGGCGGCTCCGCAGATCGGGGAGCCGGTGCGGGTGGTGGTCTACTCCTACGACGGCAAGTCGGGCCACCTGGTCAACCCGAGGCTGGAGCTGTCGGACAGGCGGGTGGTCGCCGACGAGGCCTGTTTGTCGGCTCCGGGCGTGTGGTGGCCACTGGAACGTTCCTACATGGTCACGGCGCGTGGCCGCGACATGTTCGGCAAACCCGTGACGGTGCGGGCTCTCGGGGTGCTGGCCAGGGTGCTGCAGCACGAGGCCGACCACCTCGACGGGGTGCTGTTCAGCGACCACCTCGAAGCGGCCGAGCGGGAACGTTTTCTCGCGGAGGTCCTGCCGGCAGGCTGAGCTCCCGCCGCTCCGCCGGATCGGTGCCGCCCCAGACTCCGTAGGCCTGGTTGGTGTCCAGCGCGTAGGCCAGGCACGGCTCGCGTACGGGGCAGCCCTGGCATATGTGTTTGGCCTGCTCGACCTGGGACCGGCCCGGTCCTTCCATGGAGATCGGGAAGAACAACTCCGGGTCCAGGTCGAGGCAGGCGGCCCTGCGTGTCCAGTCGAGCATCATCATGCTTCTGGCGTCTACCCACGCTGTCGGGCCTCATACCTCGGACAACGGCCGATCCCCATCTGACAGCAAGCGGGCCGACGCGGAGGTGGCCGGGGTCGGGGGGACGTCGCCCATGTTTGCACGCCATTCGCACGTGCCGGATCCTCACCAGCGGCTCCAGCCCATCGCGCGGGCCCAGGGCGCCGAGACGGCCGCCACGGGGCCCTCGGCGTCGCTCAGCACGCGGTCCACGACGTCGGCCAGGTCCTCGGCGACCTCAAGGGCCTGCTGGATCTCCTCCCACGGCGTCTGATCGGTGGGGACCAGGATGCCCCTGGCGCCGGCGGCCCTGGCCGCCTCCATGTCGCGGCCGATGTCGCCCACGACCACGCAGTCGCGGGGGCTGACGTCGAGCACGGCGGCCGCCCTGATCACCAGTCCCGGCGCCGGTTTGCGGCAGGTGCAGCCGTCGGCGTCGTCGTGCACGCAGATCGCCCAGGCGTCGAACGGGCCGAGCAGCTCCTCGACCTTGGCGTTCACCTGGTCCATGTCGTCCGGGGTCAGCAGGCCCTTGGCGATGCCGGACTGGTTGGTGACCACGGCCACCGGCACGTCGGCGCGCCGGAGACGAGCCAGCGCCTCGACCGCGCCCGGCATGGGTTGGACGAGGTTCGGGTCGCCGTTGTACGGCACGTCCCTGATCAGGGTCCCGTCTCGATCGAAGAGGACGGCGCCGGGACGTCGCTTTTCGAACACCTCTCACCTCCACCTCTCACCTCGGTCGCGCTGCCCGGCAGCTACCCGGGGACATTCCGGACAAACAACTACATACAGTGACCAAACGCGGGGCAATGTGCCTGTTTTCACAGGTCGTGCACGAGTCGAAGGTTTGAGAGCCGTTTCTCTCGGTAGCGGTTCCCGCAATCTCCGGGAGAGGGGACCGACGAGGTCCTGCGCGCGCCACCTGCGGGGGGCGATGCGCAATCAGGAGACCTCGCCGTGCGCGATCAGCGACGACCACCCCCGGCTCCCTGCTCGACGTCCGCCACGTCGTGGACGCGAGCGTGGACGTGCCGCAGGCGCAGCGGATGCCGGCGGTCGCGCGGGCGGCGGGGTTCGAGTTGCCGGAGGGTGATGAGGGAAATCTTGCTGTTCAGCGGCCGCTCCCGGATATCGGGGAGATTTCCGGGCATCTTCTGGACGTCGGCGCCGATGCCGGCAAGCGCGCGTATGTCGTGGTGCACCCGGGGACGTCGGCCCCCGCCCGCACCTGGCCCGCCGAGCGACATCGGCAGGCGGTACGGGAGCTGACCGAAGACGGGCACCAGGTCGTCGTGACCGGAACCGAACGTGACCTCACCGCCTATGTGGCCAGCGACGTCGCGGCCGACCTCGGCGGGGTGACCACATTCGCGGAACCGACCGCCGTCATCGAGCGCGCCAGCGTGCTCGTCGCCGGCGACACCGGCCCCGCGCACCTGGCGGCGGCGGCCGGAACCCCGGTCATGAGCCTGTTCGCCCCGTCGTCCCCACGGCGCGGTGGGCCCCGCACGGCGTGACCGCGGTGCTGCTGGGCGACCAGCGCGCCCTGTCGAGGAAGCAGGGCGCGCACCTGCCCGGCGCCCGGACACCCGTGCCTGTCCCAAGTGACGAGTAAGCAGGTGGTCAAGGCAGTGAGGGAGCTGACGCAGTGAAGGTCGATCTCATCTCGGAGCACGCGGACCCGCTGGCGGCGGTCGGCGGCGTGGACTCCGGCGGCCAGAACGTCCACGTCGCCAAGCTGGCCGTCGCGCTGGCCGAACGCGGGCACACGATCGTCGTCCACACCCGGCGCTCTTCGGCGTCGCAACCCGGGGCGGTGACCATGGCGCCGGGTGTCACGGTCGAGTACGTCACCGCCGGTCCCGCGGCCCCCGTCCCGAAGGACGAACTGCCCCCGTACATGACGGAGTTCACCGAGCGGCTGGCGCAACGGTGGGCCGCGCGCCCGCCGGACGTCGTGCACGCGCACTTCTGGATGAGCGGCCAGGCGGCGCTGCGGGCGGCGGACGGGCTGCCGGTGGTGCAGACCTTCCACGCGCTCGGCACCGTCAAGCGGCGCTGGCAGGGCGCGGCGGACACCAGCCCCGCGCACCGGATCGACACCGAGCGCGAGATCGGCAAGCGGGCCGACGCGGTGCTGGCCACCTGCGGCGACGAGGTGAGCGAGCTGTGCGCGATGGGGGTCCCCGAGTCCCGCATCGCGGTGGTGCCGTGCGGGGTGGACCTGTCGCAGTTCCGCCCCGACGGGCCGGTCGCGCCGCGTCCCCGGGGCCCGATGATCCTCAGCCTCGGCAGGATGGTGCCGCGCAAGGGCGTCGACACCGTGATCAGGGCGCTGCGTCACCTGCCCGGCGCGGACCTGGTGATCGCCGGCGGGCGGGCCGGCGACGAGGAGGCCGTACGGCTGCGCGAGCTGGCCGGGGCGTACGGGCTCGGCCACCGGGTGCACGTGATCGGCAGCGTGCCGCGCGAGCGCGTGCCCGCGCTGATGCGCTCGGCCGACGTGCTGGTGACGGTGCCGTGGTACGAGCCGTTCGGCCTGGTCGCGGTGGAGGCCATGGCGTGCGGGGTGCCGGTGGTGGCCTCGGCGGTGGGCGGTCACCTGGACACGGTCGCCGGCTGCGGCGTGCTGGTGCCGCCGCGCCGGCCGCGCGCCCTGGCCAGGGCGTTGAAGGACGTGCTCGGCGACTCGGACAGGCGCGCCGCCCTGGGTGCCGCCGGCGCGCAGCGGGCCCGCGAGCGGTACGGCTGGGCGAGCGTGGCCGAGCGTACCGAGGCCGTGTACACGCAGGTCATCGACGGCAAGGTGTGCCGTCTGGCCGCCCTGGGGGGTTGATCCCCCGAGGACGTTCGACAGGGAGGTCCAGTGAACATCTTGACCAGCTCGGCCGGCGGGCGCGGGTGCCCGCGGCCGAGGGGCTCGCCCGGACGATCGGGTGGTTCGCGACGGAGCCGGCCGCGGTGATCGAGCCGGAACGGCTGTGAGCGTGCCCGCTCTAGCGTGCGTTGCCGGCGCGCAGCCAGGCCAGGTGGTCGGCGACCGCGCGCTCGGTGTCGTAGGCGGGCTCGAAGCCGGTGTCGGCGCGCAGGCGGGTGATGTCGAGCCAGGTGCGGGGGACGTCGCCGCCTTCTGGGAGGTCGGCGCGGTGTTCGGGTGGGGTGTCAAGCACGAGAAAGCCGGCCCGCGCCTCACGTGGAGGTGCGGGCCGGCAGCGAGTGCGGGGGTTTAGAGTGCGACTCCGAGCAGGGCGTCGGCGAGGTTCCTGACCAGGGTGGGGGCGTCGCCGTCCGGGCCCTGGGCGGCGAGCGCGCGTTCGGCCCAGGCGTCGATCGCGGCCAGCGCGGCCGGGGTGTCGAGATCGTCGGCGAGCCGGGCGCGGACGGTGGCCAGCAGGTCGTCGGCGCGCGGCCCCGAGGAGAGCCCGGCCGCCAAGCGCCACACCGCCAGCCGGCGTTCGGCCTCGGCGATCAGCTCGGGAACGTACTCCCAGTCGGCCCGGTAGTGGTGGGCCAGCAGCACGAGCCGCACCGCCATCGGGTCGTGCCGCTTGCGCAACCGGGAGACGAAGACCAGGTTGCCCTTGGACTTCGACATCTTCTCGCCGTCGAGCCCGACCATGCCCGCGTGCGTGTAGAACTTGGCGAACGGCCACTCCCCCGTGGCCGCGTGGCCCTCTGAGGCGCCGCACTCGTGGTGGGGGAAGATCAGGTCCGAGCCGCCGCCCGCGACGTCGTAGCCGGGGCCGAGGTGGTCGAGGGCGATCGCGGTGCACTCGATGTGCCAGCCGGGACGGCCCCTGCCCAGAGGCGACTCCCAGGCCGGCTCGCCGGGCCGCTCGGCCCGCCACAGCAGCCAGTCGAGCGGATGGTGCTTGCCCGCCCTGTCGGGGTCGCCGCCGCGCTCGGCGAACAGCTCCAGCATCCGCTGCTCGTCGTAGCCGGACACCTGGCCGAACTTGGGGGCGTCGGCCACGTTGAAGTAGACGTCGCCGTCGAGGTCGTAGGTGACGCCCTTGGCCGACAGCTTGGCGATCAGGTCGGCGACCCGGCCGACGACCTCGGTGACGCCGACGTACTCGCGCGGCGGCAGGATCCGCAGCGCCTCCATGTCGCTCCTGAAGAGCTCGATCTCCCGCTCGGCCAGCTCCCGCCAGTCGATCCCGGTCTGTGTGGCCCGTTCCAGCAGGGGGTCGTCCACGTCGGTGGCGTTCTGCGTGTAGTGGACCTCGTGGCCGGCGTCGCGCCACATCCGGGCGACGAGGTCGAAGGCGAGGTAGGTGTTGGCGTGGCCGAGGTGGGTGGCGTCGTAGGGGGTGATGCCGCAGACGTACATCCTGGCGGTCGGGCCCGGATCGGTCTGCCTCACCTGCCTGGCCGAGGTGTCGTAGAGACTCAGCGGAATGCTCTCACCTGGGAGCTTGGGAATGTTAGGGGCAGACCACGATCTCATGCCTTTGAGCCTATCCGTCCCGTTCGGCGGTCAGGTCGGTGAAGTCGTAGGTCACGTCGCCGGGGGCGAGCGAGACCTCCATCACCGACAGGGAGGCGAAGAGGCGTCCGTCGGGCAGCTCGTGGCGGACGATGAGCGCGCCCGGGTCGGCGGACGGCTCCGCGGTGATCAGCTCCCGCCAGTCCTCGCCGCGGAACCTCGGCAGGTAGGCGGCGACCCGCTCGCTGCCGGGGTCGAGGCCGGTGTTGACGACCATGCTGACGCCCTCGGGCAGCTGCGAGATGGACGGGCGCACGCCGTCCCAGCTCAGCAGGCGGACCCCGGACAGGTCGGCGAGGACCAGGTGGAAGGGGTCGTAGCGGCCGAGGTCGGCGTCGGGCGGCAGCCCCGTGCAGGCCGCCCGCAGCGCCAGATCGCCCCGTGAGACCTTCGTCGTCTCCCGCGCCGCCAGGCCGCGCCCGTTGAGCAGGGCGGCGGCGCGGCGGGCCGCCGGGTTGACGGCCAGCCAGGTGCCCCCGGCCTTGAGGTCACGCCCGCCGATCACCCCCGGGTAGTCGGGCCAGTGCTCCCCCGGCCCCTCCCACGGACGATCGGCGAACTCGTCCCGCACGCCCATGAGTGTCAGGGGCCGCCCGGTTCTTACGATCAGGGTGCACACACCGCAAAGGGTAATAAACGCGCTTTGCTCTTCTCAGATGGGGGGCCAGGGTATGGCGGGCCAGCCCTCCGACGGGTACGGATGCACGCCGGTGTCCAGCAGCCGCCGCACCCGCTGCCAGGTGGCCTCCACCTCCGCCAGCGTCAGCAGCTCGCGCAGCCGCCGCCCCAGCGAGCCCGACTCGATGTCGCGCTCCAGCTTGGCCAGCACCGCCACCGCCTCGCGGGCCAGCGGCTTGCCGCGCCACTGCCACAGGACCGTACGGAGTTTGTCCTCGGCGGAGAAGCAGACGCCGTGGTCGACCCCGTAGACGTGGCCCGTGGGCAGCGGCAGCAGGTGGCCGCCCTTGCGGTCGGCGTTGTTGACCACCGCGTCGAACACCGCCATCCGGCGCACGACCGGGTTGCGGCTCTTGACCAGCCGCATGAGGTCGATCTCGCGCTCGGTGTCGATCCAGAGCTGGACCATGCCGGGCCCGAAGGGGCCCTCGCGCAGGACCGTGGGCGGCACGATGCGCCAGCCGGTCGCCTGGGACACCTCGAAGGCGGCCACCTCACGCGCGGCCAGCGTGCCGTCGGGGAAGTCCCACAGGGGGCGCTCGCCGCGTACCGGCTTGTAGACGCAGGCGGCCGTGCGCGAGGCCAGCTTGACCGAGCAGTAGAGCGTCATGTTGGTCGCCTCGACCAACCGGCCCGCCACCTCCAGCCGGCCGTCGCGCAGCAGCGTGAGAGCCTCTTCGTCGCGTGTGCCAGGGGGATGGGAGGACTTGATGGCCGGTTCGCTCTCCGGAGCGGTCATGAAGCCGCCTCACCCCCGCGGTAGCCGTTGAGGCGTACGCAGACGTGCCCTGCGGCGTCGAGCGGTTGCCCGCACAGGGGACATGGGGGGCGGCCCGCCGCGACGATCTGGAGGGCCCGCTGGGTGAAGGCGCGCGCGGCGCCCGCGCTGATGCGCACGCGCAGAACCGCGGGGTCGGTGTCGTCGACGTCCTCCTCCTCGACGACCTCCTGCGCCTCGATCACCACCTGGGATTTGTCGGCGTCCCATGCCAGGGCCATGGTGCCCACACGGAAGTCCTCCGCCACCGGCACGTCGAGGGGGGCGTCGTCGGCCAGGTCGGCGGGGGCCATCGCGGGTACGTGGGCGGTGCCCCCGCTCAGGCGCAGCACTTCGTCGAGCAGCTCGTCGAGCCTGCCCGCGAGCGCGGCGACCTGCAATTTCTCCAGCGCCACCGTGGTCAGTCTGCCCTCGGCCCTGGCCTGCAGAAAAAAGACCCGCGCGCCCGGCTGCCCCAAGGCGCCGGCGACGAATCTCTCTGGTGGGTCGTAGTCGAAGACCGGCATAGCCTGACCTTACGTGGTTCCGGGTCCGCCGCCGACGGCGGCATCGCTCCCGGTGATGTTTTCTCCCCCGTCTTTCTCCTCCGAATCCTCAGGAAGCCGCAATTCCCCCATATCGTTAAGCCTGAGAACAAAGGGACGCAAGGGGGCGTAGCGAATGACGGTGAGCGCCGCCGGATCGGCGGTTATCCGCTGAAAGTGATCGAGATGGAGGCCCAGGGCGTCCGCGACGATCGCCTTGATCACGTCTCCGTGGCTGCACGCCAGGTAGAATCCCTTCTCCCCCAGGCGTTGATTCCACCCTCTGACCGCCGCGACGGCCCGATGCTGCATTTCGGCCAGCGACTCCCCTTCCGGAAATGTCGCCGCGCTCGGGTGGGCCTGCACGACCTGCCACAACGGCTCCTGGGCGAGCTCCTTCAGCGGCCTGCCCGTCCAGGCGCCGTAGCCGCACTCGATGAGCCCCTCCTCGCTCACCACGTCCAGATCGCGCTCCTCGGCGACCGCCTGGGCCGTTTCCCTGCAGCGTTCGAGCGGGCTGGAGACGATCGCGTCGAGCCGGACGCCCGCGATGCGCCGGGCGAGCGCGGCGGCCTGCGCCCTGCCCGCTTCGCTCAGGTGCACTCCGGGAGTGCGGCCGGCCAGCACAGGGCCGGTGAGGTCCGTCAGCCCGTGCCGGGCCAGAAGCAGCGTGGTCACCCAGCAAGTGTCGCAGGCGCCGATCACCCCGTGAACGGGCACCGCCGCCACGCCCTCCCGCCGGCTGACGAGACGGGCGCCGCCCCCCGCGTTGACCACCAAAAACAGTGGTGCGGGAGCCCGATGAGCTGCTTGGTTGTTGATAGCCTGGCGGGATCATGGAGCAGCGCTATGTCGGCCACAGCGGCCTGTCGGTGTCCCGGCTGGGGCTCGGCACGATGACCTGGGGGCGTGACACCGACGCGGACGAGGCGGCCGCCCAGCTCCGCACGTTCGTCGAGGCGGGTGGCAACCTCGTCGACACGGCCGACGTCTACACCGGCGGCGACGCCGAGCGCCTGCTGGGCCGGATGCTGCGCGACTCCGTGCCGCGCTCCGAGCTGGTCATCTCCACCAAGGCCGTGGTGACGCCGGCGGGGCGCAGGCCGCGCGACGCCTCCCGCCGCCACCTGATCGCCGCGGTCGACGACTCGCTCAACCGCCTCGGGCTCGACTACGTCGACCTGTGGCAGTTGCACACCTACGACGCCGAGGTTCCGCTGGAGGAGACCCTGGCGGCGCTCGACGCGATCGTCTCCTCGGGGCGCGCCGTCTACGCGGGCGTGTGCGACTACGCCGGCTGGCAGCTCGCCGCGGCCGCGGTGACCCAGCAGATGATCCCGGGGCGCATCCCGATCACCTCGGCGCAGGTCGAGTACTCCCTGCTGGCCCGCGAGCCCGAACGCGAGGTGCTGCCCGCCGCGGCCCACCTGGGCGTGGGCGTGCTGGCCTGGTCGCCGCTGGGCCGGGGGGTGCTGACCGGCAAGTACCGCACGGGGATCCCTGCCGACTCCAGGGCCGCGACGCCCCACTTCGCGGACTTCGTCCGCCCCTACCTCGACGAGCGCGGCCGCAGCGTCGTCGAGGCCGTCATGACCGCGGCCGACGGGCTGGGCGTCTCGCCGGTGGCGGTCGCCCTGTCGTGGGTGCGCGACCAGCCGGGGGTGGCCTCGGCCATCGTCGGAGCCCGTACGCACGCGCAGCTCACGGGGGCCTTGCCGGCCGAGGACGTGGAGCTGCCCATAGAGATCCGAGAGGCCCTCGATGACGTTTCGTCACTCGACTGACCCCGCGCGGACACGGTGCGGCGAGGCGGGCCGGGAACCAGAGAGCGTCTCGCGTATCACTACTCGATACCGAATCGAAACGTTACCCGGCAAACGCCTGCGTCTGACTGCCGATGTCCATAAAGATTTCCTCCGGAAGCGACGCAGGAGGGGACGGATGGGGAGCAGGACCGCGATCTCGGCTGGAGTTCTCGCGGTGGCGCTGGCGGCCGTCCCATCGGGGGCTCCTGCCGCGTCGGCCGCCGCGCAGGACTGCACGCGTGAAGGGGGCCTGCTCTCGGGCGTGACCAACACGCTGTGCGACGTCGTGAGCGTGGTCACGGGCACGGTCTCCACCCTGGGCAAGGGCAAGACCGACCGGGTGACCGAGGAGGTGGACAAGACCACCGACGAGGTGCTGAGCCGGGTCGGGGAGACGGCGCCGACCGGCGAGCCCTCGACCAGAAGCACCACCCAGCCGTCGCCCAACCCCACCAGCATGGGGATCACGGGCGAGACCTACGAGGACGTGTGCCCGCCGACGGCGCCGTGCGAGGCCCGGACGGAGGTCGAGTCGCTCACGCCGGAGCCCACCTCGCCGGCCGAACGCAAGAACCGCTCCAAGGGACGCGGCGAAGAGGAGTCACCGGCGGTCGCCACGCAGGCGCCGACCCCGCCGGACCGCCGCCCGCAGCAGCTCGACACCGAGCGGCCGGTGGTGGAGAAGAAGGTCGCCGACGTCGAAGAGCCACGGGTCGACCTGCTGTGGCCCAACCCGTTCGCGCACGAGCTGACCGTGCCGATGCAGGATCAGCGGGTGGTGCGGCCCACCCCGCCCGCCTCCGACGTGCTGGGGACCCTGCTGACGATCGCGCTGCTGGGCTCGGCCGTGCTGGCGACGAGAATCGTGCAGCAGCGGCGGCACCGGGCCGAGCCGGAGGAGTCGATCCCGTTCGAGCCGGGCCGCGTGAGCAACGGGCGCCACCGGGTGGCCTGACCGTAGGAGAACGCCCGGGCGCGCCGGATTACCGGCGCGCCCGTTGTTTTGGCGGTCAGGTGGTCGGGCCGGTCAGGCGCCGATGGCGTGGACGCCGCCGTCCACGTGGACGATCTCCCCCGTCGTCGCGGGGAACCAGTCGGACAGCAGCGCCAGGCAGGCCTTGGCCGCCGGGACCGTGTCGGACAGGTCCCAGCCCAGCGGGGCCTTCTCCGGCCAGCTGTCCTCGAACTCCTTGAAGCCCGGGATCGACTTGGCCGCCATCGTCCGCAGCGGGCCCGCCGCCACCAGGTTGACCCTGATGTTCTGCTTGCCGAGGTCGCGGGCGAGGTAGCGGCTGCAGGACTCGAGGCCCGCCTTGGCCACGCCCATCCAGTCGTAGACGGGCCAGGCCTTGGAGGCGTCGAAGTCGAGCCCGACGACCGCCCCGCCCTCCTTCATCAGCGGCAGGCAGGCCACGGCGAGGGACTTGAAGGAGTAGGTGGACACCTGCAGCGCGGTGGCGACGTCCTCCCACGAGGTGTTGAGGAAGTTGCCCCCCAACGCGGTCTGCGGGGCGAAGCCGATGGAGTGGACGACGCCGTCGAGGCCGTCGACGTGCTCGCCGACCCGGGAGGCCAGCGTGTCGAGGTGTTCGGTGTTCTGGACGTCGAGCTCCAGCACCGGCGCCGGCGTGGGCAGGCGCTTGGCGATGCGCTCGACCAGGCTCAGCCGGCCGAACCCGGTGAGCACGACCGTGGCGCCCTCTTCCTGGGCCAGCTTGGCCACCGAGAACGCGATCGAGGCGTCGGTCAGCACGCCCGTCACGAGGATGCGCTTGCCTTCGAGAAGTCCCACGTCAGTGCCCCATTCCGAGTCCGCCGTCGACCGGGATCACGGCCCCGGTGATGTAGGAGGCGTCGTCGCCGGCCAGGAAGCGGACGACGCGAGCGACCTCTTCGGGGGTCGCCTGCCGCCCGAGAGGGATGTTGGCCACGATCGCCTCCTGGTCGAGGTCGGCCGTCATGTCGGTGGCGACGAAGCCGGGCAGGACCACGTTGGCGGTGATGTTGCGCGAGCCGTACTCGCGGGCCATCGAGCGGGCGAAGCCGATCAGGCCCGCCTTGGAGGCGGCGTAGTTGGTCTGGCCGGCCTGGCCGGTCAGGCCGATGACGGAGGAGATGAAGATCACGCGGCCGCGCCTGAGCTTCATCATGGGCCTGATGGCCCGCTTGGCCACGCGGTAGGCGCCGGTCAGGTTGGCGTCGATGACGTCGGTGAAGGCGTCCTCCTTCATCGTCGCCAGCAGCGTGTCCTTGGTGATGCCCGCGTTGGACACCAGCACCTCGACCGGGCCGTGCTCGGCCTCGACCTTGTCGAAGGCGGCTTCGACGTCGTCCATGCTGGTGACGTCGCAGCGCACGCCGAACAGGCCTTCCGGCGGCTCCCCCGATCGGTAGGTGACCGCGACGGCGTCGCCTGCCGCGGCGAGTTCGCGGGCGATCGCCAGGCCTATGCCGCGATTGCCCCCGGTGACGAGTACTGAGCGTCCCATGGCAACAGACCGTATCCCCTACCCGCCGGTATGCGCTTGTCCGGGGCGCACAAGATCACAGGGTTAGGATCGTGGACATGCGCCAGATCGATCCAGATTTCCTGGGGCTGCCCCTGCGGCAGCTCGCGGACGCCGCCCTGCAACGCGCTCGTGACCTGGGCGCGGAGCACGCCGATTTCCGGCTCGAACGTGTCAGGGCCGAGACGCTCAGCCTCTACGACACGCGCCTCGAAGGCGCCATGGACGCCGACGACCTCGGCTACGCCGTGCGCGTGGTCAAGGGCGGCACGTGGGGGTTCGCCGCCGGCATCCACCTGACGCCCGAGGCGGCCGCGACGGTGGCCGAGCAGGCGGTGCGGGTGGCCGAGGTGAGCGCCCCGATCAACAGGGAGCCGATCGAGCTGGCGCCCGAGCCGGTGCACTCCGAGGCGGTGTGGGTGTCGGCCTACGACGTCGACCCGTTCGAGGTGCCGTCGGCCGACAAGGTGAGCCTGCTGGCCGACTGGTCGGCCGGGCTGCTGAAGGGCGCCGACCACGTCTCGGCCCGGCTGCTGCAGGTCAAGGAGCAGAAGTTCTACGCCGACACCTCCGGCACGATGACCACGCAGCAGCGGGTGCGCGTGCATCCCAAGCTCAACGCGATGAAGGCGGCACAGGGCGGCTTCGACGACATGTCGACGATCGCGCCGCCGGTCGGGCGCGGCTACGAGTACCTGACGGGCACGGGCTGGGACTGGCAGGAGGAGCTGGCCAGGCTGCCCGAGCTGCTGGCCGAGAAGCTGGCGGCCCCCTCGGTCGAGGCGGGCGACTACGACCTGGTGATCGACCCGTCCAACCTGTGGCTGACGATCCACGAGTCGATCGGCCACGCCACCGAGCTGGACCGGGCGCTCGGCTACGAGGCGGCCTACGCCGGCACCAGCTTCGCCACCTTCGACCAGCTCGGCGAGCTCGTCTACGGCTCTGCCGTGATGAACGTGACCGGCGACAGGACCGTCACCCACGGCCTGGCCACGATCGGCTTCGACGACGAG
This sequence comes from Nonomuraea purpurea, assembly GCF_042650645.1. Classification (NCBI taxonomy): domain Bacteria; kingdom Bacillati; phylum Actinomycetota; class Actinomycetes; order Streptosporangiales; family Streptosporangiaceae; genus Nonomuraea; species Nonomuraea purpurea. Next base: position 186,842 of record NZ_JBHSBI010000012.1, on the reverse strand, counting down.
GGCGTGGCGGGGCAGAGCTTCGACATCGTCAAGGACGGCGTCCTGGTGGGCTACCAGCTCGACCGGCGGATGGCGCTGATGAAGGGGTTCGGGCGCTCCAACGGGTGCGCCTTCGCCGACTCCCCCGGCCACATGCCGATCCAGCGCATGGCCAACGTGTCGCTGGCGCCCGCACCCGGCGGCCCCTCGACCGAGGAGCTCATCTCCGGCGTCGAGCGGGGCATCTACATCGTCGGCGACAAGAGCTGGTCGATCGACATGCAGCGCTACAACTTCCAGTTCACCGGGCAGCGGGCGTACAAGATCTCCCAGGGTGAGCTGGCCGGGCAGGTGCGCGACTTCGCCTATCAGGCCACCACGACGGACTTCTGGCAGTCGATGGAGGCCGTGGGCGGGCCGGGGACATACGTGCTCGCAGGCGCCTTCAACTGCGGCAAGGGCCAGCCTGGCCAGGTCGCCCCGGTCAGCCACGGCTGCCCGTCGGCGCTGTTCAGGGGCGTACGGATCCTCAACACGGTGCAGGAGGGCGGCAAGTGACGCCTCAGGAGATGGTGGAGCGGGCGCTGGAGCTGTCCACGAACGACGGCTGCGTGGTGCTGGTGGACGAGGGGTCCACGGCCAACCTGCGCTTCGCGGGCAACACGCTGACCACGAACGGCGTCGCCCGCTCGTCGCGGCTGACCGTGATCTCGGTCGCGGGGCAGGGCGTCGGGGTCGTGTCGCGGGCCGCCGTCCGCGACGAGCAGCTGGCGGAGGTGGTGGCGGCGGCCGACGCGGCGGCGCGCCAGGCCAGGCCCGCCGAGGACGCCCGGCCGCTCGTCGAGGGCCTGCCCGCCTCCCCCGACTGGGACGCGGAGCCGCGGCCGACCGACATCGGGGTGTTCGAGGGGTTCGCACCCGCGCTCGGCGAGGCGTTCTCGGCGGCCGAGGCGGGCGGCAGGAGGTTGTACGGGTTCGCCGAACACTCGCTGACCTCGACGTTCGTCGGCACGTCCACGGGCGTGCGACTCCGGCACGACCAGCCGACCGGGCGCCTTGAGCTCAACGCCAAGTCCGCCGACCTGAAGCGGTCCGCGTGGACGGGCGTGTCCACCGAAGACTTCACCGACGTCGACGTGGCCGCGCTCGACTCCTCGCTGGCGCGGCGGCTGGAGTGGGCCAAGACCCGGGTCGACCTGCCCGCGGGGCGCTACGAGACGCTGCTGCCGCCGAGCGCGGTGGCCGACCTGATGATCTACCTGTTCTGGTCGGCGGGGGCCAGGGACGCGCTCGACGGGCGGTCGGTGTTCGCCAAGCCGGGCGGAGGCACCCGCGTGGGCGAGCGGCTCGCGACGCTGCCGGTGTCGCTGTCGAGCGATCCGGGGGCGGCGGGCATCGCGTGCGCGCCGTTCGTGACCGCCCACGCCTCCAGCCGCGACAGCTCCGTCTTCGACAACGGGCTGCCGCTGCGGCCGACCGACTGGATCAAGGACGGGCGGCTGGACGCGCTGCTGCAGACGCGCTACTCGGCCGAGCTGAGCGGGCTGCCGGTGACGCCGGGGATCGACAACCTGATCATGTCGGTGCCGTCCGGCGGGCCCGCCCTCGACGACATGATCGCCTCGACCCGGCGCGGGCTGCTCGTCACCTGCCTGTGGTACATCCGTGTGGTCGATCCGCAGACGCTGCTCGTCACCGGGCTCACCCGTGACGGGGTGTATCTGGTGGAGCACGGCGAGGTCGTGGGCGAGGTGAACAACTTCCGCTTCAACGAGAGCCCGGTCGACCTGCTCGGGCGGTTGACGGAGGTCGGGGGCAGTGAGCGCACGCTGCCCCGGGAGTGGAACGACTACTTCCAGAGGACGATCATGCCGGCGGTGCGGGTGCCCGACTTCAACATGTCCACGGTGAGCCAGGCGAGCTGATCCTCAAGGGTTCGGGCGGCGGGGGCCGAGGAGGGCGGCCAGGGCGTGGCTGAGGCAGTCGCCCAGGGTCGTCACGCAGACCTCATACCCCGCCGGCGGGCCGCCGTACGGGTCGTACACCTCCGGCGCCCGCCGGGGGGTCGCGCCGTTCGGCGGCCGAGCGGACGAGTTCAGGGTCCAGCATGCGGGCCCGGTGCGCCCTGCCGTCGAGGCCCAGCTTGTCGAGGGCCGTGACGGCGTGCGGGGCCATCGGGTGGCCGGCCGGCGCCCGCACTCCGGCGCTCCCCGTCGCCACGGGGAGGGCGGCGGAGTGGAGCATCGCGTCGGCGATCACCTCTGCCATGGCGGAGCGGCAGATGTTGGCCGTGCACACCAGCAGGATGCGGAACTCGGGCCTCACACGCGCCAATCTAGCCTCACACGCGCCAACCTAACCGCTCGGAGGCGGGCGCCGAGGGCGGTTCAGCCAGGCGCGGTGACGTGCGGGGGCGGCTGTTGGCGTCCAGAGGCCCCTTGAGCCGCCTGGCGCGGACGTCGCGCAAAATACCCGCGCCAGGCCCGCGCCGGAGGCTCTGAGGGCCGCTCAGCCCTCTGGGCTCAGCGCGTGGCTCTCACCATGGGAGAGATCTCGGTGACCCGGTACGTTCGGTCCGTCATCTCGCATCCTCCTTACTCGAAGGCCATGATCGCATGACCCCCGTCCGCGTTCCCGGGCGCCGTCGCGCCCGGCCCGTCCGAGGTCTACGGTGGAAGATATGAAGGGGTGGCGCAGGAAGCCAGACGTCCACCAGGTCACGGACGCCAGACCGTCGTTGTCGGCCGACATCCACCGGCGTGAGGTCAGCTACCTCATCAAGATGGGCATCCGGACGCTCTGCCTGATCCTGGCCGTCGTGGTGCCGGTGCCGTGGCCGTACCGGCTGCTGTTCATCGCCGGTGCCGTCTTTTTGCCATACATAGCGGTAATCGGGGCCAATGAGAGGGGGAAGGCTGCCCCGCCTCCTACCTTTCAGTCCCCTGAAGCTAACCAAAGCGAGATACCGCTGCATCGACGCGAGATCGGGTCGTGACTAAGTCTTGACGCATCCCATGGGTTGTAGGTGTACGCTTTAGCCAAGCGCTCCGGTCCCCCGTCGGAGTGCTGGTGCCGGCGTTCCGGGCCCCCGTCGGAACGCCGATGAAGCGACGCCGGGTGGTTTGCCCCCGTAACCACCCGGCGTCGCCCTTTTCCCGGCAAAACCCGCCCCCGGACGATCAAGCTCGGGGCGGTGGAGCAGTCGGATAGGGCCGCTTTCCCGAAATCGTTTACATCCCCTCTCGCCTCGTTATTCCCAGGAAATCTTCAGGCGGGAGGGAGCTTGACTTCAAGAGTTCGTTCGAGTGTCAGCCGTCAGTCAGCTTCTCGGTGGTGGCCTGGCCCCAGTTCTTCGCCAATGTGATCAATTTGGCCGCGGCGTCCTCCGGGGCGGTGCCCGCTCCTTGGGCGAGGCCGAGCAGGTAGGCCGTCAGGGGCGCGGCCGGTCTGGCGACGCCGTGGGCGACCTCCTTGGTGAGGTCGAGGATCAGGTCGCGGTCCACTCGGGCCGGGTCGATGCCCAGTTCCTCGCAGGCCAGGATGGTCCATTCGTTGAGCACGTTCATGCGAGCCTCCTCCAGGTCGTCCATTGTGTCGCAGTCGAACCACGGGCGTCCGGGCGGCGCGAGGCGCGCCCGCACGAGCGGGGCCAGCAGGCCCTTGAGCGAGCTGCCCTCGTAACGCGCCAGCGCCTGTTTGAGCGCCGGGGCCGGCCAGGCGCCGGCCAGCCACTGCTCGCGGCCGTCGCCGTCGACCATGACGGCGCCGCCGTCCGCGCGGGCGGCCGACAGGAGCATGCGGACGTGGGCGGCGGTCATGAACGGCAGGTCGCCCGCCAGGAGCACCACCCACGGGGCCGTGACCTCGTTCAGCCCTGCCGTGAGGGCGGGCACGGGGCCGCCGCGGGGCGGGTCCTCGCGGGTGAACACGACCGCGGGGATCGGACGTTCTGGACCGACCACGACCACCCGCTCGGCGCCGGAGACGGCCGCCACGACGAGTTCGATGAGGGATCTGCCGCCGACTGTCAGGGCGGGTTTGTCCGCTCCGCCGAGGCGGCTGGCCGCTCCCCCGGCAAGGATCACCGCGTCATAGGCCCTGGCGCGCGCGTCGTCCATGCCGGGGCCTAGCCGCCGATGGCGGACATGGGCCTGGCGGGCTGGAGGAAGGACGGGTCGTCGATGCCGTGGCCGGCGCGTTTGCGGGCCACCGCCGCGATCCACCGCCGGGCCAGTTCCTCATCGGACGCGCCCGCGCGCATGGGGGTCTTCAGGTCGGACTCCTCCGTGGCGAACAGGCAGTTGCGGACCTGCCCGTCGGCGGTGAGGCGTACCCGGTCGCACGCGCCGCAGAACGGGCGGGTCACCGAGCCGATCACGCCCACCCGCGCAGGACCGCCGTCGACCAGGAACCGTTCGGCGGGCGCGCTGCCGCGCTCCTGCGGGTCGTCGGCCGTCAGGTCGAAGGAGGCCGACAGCAGGTCGAGGATCTCATCGGCGGTGACCATGCCCTCGCGGCTCCAGCCGTGCTGGGCGTCGAGCGGCATCTGCTCGATGAAGCGCAGCTCGTAGCCCTGCTCGAGGCACCAGCGCAGCAGCGGGACGGCCTCGTGGTCGTTCACGCCGCGCATCAGGACGGCGTTCACCTTGACGGGGCGCAGGCCCGCGTCATGGGCGGCGGCGAGCCCGGCGACGACGTCGGCGTGCCGGTCGCGGTGCGCCAGCCGTTTGAACGTCTGCGGCTCCAGCGTGTCGAGCGAGACGTTGACCCGGTCGAGAAGGGCGGCGGCCAGCGGCTCGGCCAGGCGGGCCAGGCCGATGCCGTTGGTGGTCAGCGAGACCTGCGGCCGGGGGGCGAGGGCGGTGGTGCGGGTGACGATGTCGACGAGCTCACGTCTCAGGAGCGGCTCGCCGCCGGTGTAGCGCACCTCGGTGACGCCCAGCCGTTCGACGCCGATCGTCACGAGACGGACGATCTCGTCGGCGGTCAGGAGCTGGGCGTTGGGCAGCCAGTCGAGACCCTCGGGGGGCATGCAGTACGTACAGCGCAGGTTGCACTTGTCCGTGAGGGACACCCGCAGATCTGTCGCCACCCGTCCGAACGAGTCTCGCAACACGGGGCGTCACCTCCTGTTCCGTTGGCCAAAGGGCCAGACTACGACGCCTGTCGGCCGACGCCCAAAAATGGCCTTTGTGGCACGACAACACATCTCAAACTAGATCGATTCCTCCTCCGCGCCTAGTTTGGCGGTGTATGCGGCGTTAAGGTCCTCCCATCCGTATTCCAGGGCGATCTGGCCGCGGATCGGAGGGATCGGGCGGCCGTCGAGGAGCTGTTCCGCGACCCGGAGGCACAGGTGCCAGCCGGCGGCCATCTTCGGGACCGCGGCCCGTTCGCCGACGGTGTGGAGCAGCGTCAGGCGGGTGCCCAGGGCGGTGGGGGCCAGCTCCCAGCGCAGGACGTCGGGGCCCCAGGTGTATTCGAGCAGCGCCGGCGGCTCGGCCCTGGTCACGGAGGCGGGCATGTCCACGGACTGGTCACCGTCGATCATCGTCAACGTCACGGCGCCGGTTTCGGCCAGGTCGCGGGCGGAGGTGAACGGGGCCCACTGGCTCAACTGGCCCGGCTCCGTCAGGGCCGCCCACACCTTCTCGGGCGGATGCTTCAGGTCGCGCACGAAGACGAGCGTCCAGCCCGGGCCGGCGGGGCGGCAGCCGACGTCGGCGAGGGGGCCGGGGTCGAATGAGGCGTTCATCTAGTCCTCCATGGTGTCGAGGTGACGCTCCAGGGCGTCGAGGTGGTCGTTCCAGAGACGGCGGTAGGGCGCCAGCCAGGCGTCCACCGCCTGGAGAGGGAGCGGCTGGATCCGGTAGATCCGCCGTTGCGCCGAGACGCGGGAGACGACGAAGCCGGCTTCGCGGAGCACCTTGAGGTGCTTGGACACGGCCGGCTGGCTGATCGCCAGTTCCTCGGCCAGCTCGCCCACGCTGCGTTCCGAGCCCCTCAGGCGGTCGAGGATCTTGCGCCTGGTGGGCTCGGCCAGCACGGCGAATGACGCATCCACGCTCATGGGGGCTAATATGCCGCTAACAGCATATGCCCGTCAAGGCATACGATGTGGTCCCGGACGACATCGGCCCCGTGACGGGAGACTGGGCGCTGTGATCACGAGACGGCACGGACAGCGGGCCGGACCGGCGAGCAGAGGGCCGGCAGAGCAGCGCGGCGGGCGTCAGGTTGCGGCGTGCCAGGACTTACGGGCGTCGATCAGCTCGGACAGGTGTTTCCTGGCCCATTCGCAGCCGGCGTTCATGGGCTCCAGGAGGCTGCGGCCGAGGTCGGTCAGCTCGTACACGACGCGCGGCGGGATCTCGTCGTATGCCGTGCGGGTGAGCAGGCCGTCGCGCTCCATGGCGCGCAGGGACTCGGTGAGCACCTTCGGGGTGATGCCGCGCAGGACCGTCTGGAGTTCGGTGAAGCGGCGCGGGCCCGACTCCAGAGAGCGGACGATCTTCGCGGTCCACTTGTCGCCGATGCGGATGGGGGAGGCGACCGGGGGGCATCCGGTGAACATGTCCGGATCCAGGGGCTCGGGCATGCCGCCATCGTAGGTAACTATCGTTGCGGAAAGCGATATGTCGCCCTCTAGCGTCTGCGGGGACGGCGGCCCCAGTGGCGGGCCGCCTCGTGCGATGGAGGGAGTGTTCGGGATGAGCGGGATCGTGGTGTTCGGTGCCGGTGGGCGGGCCGGGCGGCGGGTGGTCGCGGAGGCGGTCGGGCGGGGGTACGCGGTGACGGCCGTCGTACGCGATCCCGCGAAATACGCGGATTTGGCGGGCGACGGGGTACGGGTGGTCGCCGGGGACGTCACCGACGGCGCGAGCGTGGCGGAGGTCGCGGCAGGGCACGACGTGGCGGTCCAGGCCACGGCGCGGCTCGACATGTCGTCGGAGGAGTTCTACACGGCGGGCGCCCATGCCCTGGCCGGCGGGCTGGCGCGGGCGGGGGTGCCGAGACTGGTGGCGCTCGGCATCGGCAGTCTGCTGGAGGTCTCACCCGGAGTCCGGGTCATCGACACGCCCGGATTCCCCGCCGATGCGCGGATGTTCTCGCTGGGGCACGCGGCGGAACTGAAGGTGTTCGAGGCGACCGGACCGGACGGGCTCGACTGGGTCGTGCTGGCGCCGCCACCCGTCATGCTCGACGACGAGGCGGCCCGCACGGGGCGGTACCGGATCGGGGGCGGGCAGGTGGCCGGGGCCGAGGAGGGGTTCTCCTTCGCCGACCTGGCCGTGGCGGTGGTGGACGAGGCCGTCAGCCCGAAGCACCACCGATGCCAGGTGGCCGTGCACTACTGAGCGGCGCGGGCCGAAGGTGGGAACGCCCCGCCGCTGAGCGGGCATCGCCGCAGGAATGCGGAACGCCCGGCCAACCTGGCCGGGCGTTCCTGGCGGTGCTGTCAGCGGTGTCGGCCGACGACCTTGACCCAGTCCTTGCCCTCCGAGGGAGCCAGCCACCTGGCGCCCCCGAAGACCGCGCGCCACGTGCCGGACGTGCGAGCGGGGACCTTCGTGGAGAAGTAGCCGCTGCCGCTGGTCCGCAGCGTGTCCACGTACTCCCACCTGCCGCTGCCGTCAGGCTGGAAGAGGATCGTGATCCGCTTGGAGGCCAGGCGGTGCCAGCGCTCCTGGTCCTTGCAGTAGTCGGCGTTGTGCACCGAGACGAAGCCGTTGATGTAGTCCTCGTCGCACTGCACGGAGAGCTTGCCCGAGAGGGTGATGGGCCGGCCGCGCCAGGCCGGCTCAGGGCCGGCGTCGAACTGGAGGCTCGTGTGGCCACCGGCGACATCGGGGTCCAGACCCGGGTCGTCCGCCAGCGCGGGCGAGGCCGCGGTGGCCACCAGCGTGGTGCCCAGAGCGGCGGCCGCCAGACCGGCGGCGAGACGTCGCATCTTCAATTGGAATTCCTTCCCCGTCCGGAAACGGGCTCCAAGGCGGAGCACGTCACCGCCATTGACGCGTTCGGGGAAAGGAAAGTTGGCGCGGAGTGGATCACAATTCCGCAACAGCAATGATGAGATATGCGATTTGATGAATTATTGCATGATTTGTCGGATTCGTGAGGTATACATCGCGTAGTGTCCTGTTCCCGGATAGCGAATCCGCCAGAAGCCTTCCGAACGATCCTGCACCGTGCTCACGAACGCCCCCGCGCCGTCGGTATGCGTCTGCGCGACCTGCTGCCAGGCAGCCGCGGCCTCCGCGCGCCAGAGGATCTGCAGCGGCTGCTTGGCGAACGGCCCGAAATCGGTGAAGCCGCGCGGGTCGATCCTGGTCAGCGAGCCGCGCAGGCGCACGTCGTCCCCGGCCTTCTCCACGCGCACCGAGGAGAGCTTGGTGGCGCGCTTGAACTGGAACGTCTCGTATTCCGTGACCGTCGCCCCGTTCTGGCCCCTGACCGTGGCGGTGATCGTCCAGACGCCCGTCGGGTAGTAGCGGTTCAGGCGCTTGTCGGGCAGGAAACGCCAGGTCTCCCATCCGTCCCTCATCCGGGCAGGCGGGGTCGCCACCCGGTGCCAGTCGAACGGGGAGAACGCCTCGGTGGACGCGCCGCCCGTCGCGTCCTGTCCCAGGCCCGTGTTCGGTGACTGCTCCGGTGGGGTCATGATCGTGGGCTGTGATTGGAAGGAGCCCAAGTCCGGTCGCAGAGGCGTGGTGTCTTCCAGGTCGGATTGCTCCGGTTGGTCGGGCTGGCTCTGTTGGTCGGGTTGAGCTGGTAGGTCGGATTGCGGTGGGAGGTCGGGTTGGGCGGGGTCCGCCGGCTGAGCGGGTTGGGCGGGTGTGTCGAGTGCGGGGGGCTTGGCGCTGAGAACGGGGCCGGGCGGAGCGCCCGGTTCGACCTTGACGGTGACGCCGTCCTTGCCGTTCGCTCCCTTGGCGATCACATCGATCACCAGGCGAACGGAGTCGCGCGCCCCGACCACAGGGTCGGCCGGACGTACGGTGATGGAACGGATGGCGGGCTCGGTCGCGGCGGATGGCGCGGGCACGGAGAACGACCCCGCCGCGAGCGAGACGAGAAGAAGGCTTCTGGTCATGATCGAGACGGTAGGAACCATCCGGTAATGACCAGGACCACAACACACGCCCCGAATGGCAAAAGCCGCTATCGGCTGTAGAGCCCCTCGATGACGTCGGCGTACTTCGCGTGGATGATCCGCCGCTTGAGTTTGAGGCTCGGGGTCAGCTCCTCGGTCTCGGCGGTCCACTCGACGCCGAGCAGCGCCCACTTCTTCACCTGCTGCACCCTGGCCAGTTTGGCGTTGGCCGCCTCGACCCCGGCCTTGACCTCCTTGAGGACCTCGGGATGCTCGGCCAGTTCGGCCAGCGAGCCGAAGGCGATGCCGCGCGCCCGCGCCCAGCCGGGCGCCACCTCGGCGTCCAGGGTGAGCACGGCCACCGGGTGCGGCCGGTTGTCGCCGAAGGCGAGGGCCTGGCCGATGAGGGCGTGCTGTTTGAGGTGGTTCTCGATCTCGGCCGGGGAGATGTTCTCACCTCCTGCGGTGATGATGAGCTCCTTCTTGCGGTCCACGACGCGGTAGAAGCCGTCCTCGTCGACGGTGCCGATGTCGCCGGTGTGCACCCAGCCGTCGTCGTCGATGAGCTCGGCGCCGCCCTCGGGGCGGTTGAGGTAGCCGCGGGTGTTCAGCGGGCTGCGGGTGAGGATCTCGCCGTCCTCGGCGATGCGGATCTCGACGCCGGGTTCAGCCATGCCGACGGTGCCCAGGCGGTAGCAGGCGGGGCTGTTGCCGGTGAACGCGCCGGTCGTCTCCGTCATGCCGTACACGTCGATGACCTTGAGCCCGAGCCCGGCGAAGAAGTGCTGGACCTCGTCGGGGAGCGGGGCGGCGCCGGTGGCGGTCCACTCGGCGCGGTCGAAGCCGATCATGGCGCGGATGACGGACAGGAGCGAGGCGTCGGCCTGCTCGTAGGCCGCCCGGATCTCGGGGGTGATCGTCCGGCCGTACTGTCCGGCCTCGATGTAGGCGGCGCCCGCCTCCATGGCCGCGCGTACGGCGCTGCGCTGCTCTTCCGGCTGGGTGGCCAGCACGGCGAGCAGACGGGCCATCATCTTCTCCCACACGCGCGGCACGCCGAAGAACATCATCGGCCTGACCTGACCGAGCGTCGTGCCGAGGTGTGCCAGGTCGGTGCAGAAGTGCACGTGGGAGGCCTTGACCAGCGGCAGGTAGAGGCTGAGGATGCGCTCGGCGATGTGGGCGTAGGTCAGGTAGGAGATCTGCGTGCCCCGCATGGGCAGGGACGTCAGGCGGTCGGTGGCCGCGACCTCGTAGAAGACATTCGTGTGGGTCAGCGGGACGCCCTTGGGCATGCCGGTGGTGCCCGAGGTGTACAGGACGGTGACCACGTCGCCGGCGGTGACGGCGGCGGAGCGGGCGCCGACCGCGCCGGGGTCCTCGGCCAGCCGGGCGCGGCCGAGGGTGAGGAAGTCGTCCCAGGACATGAAGCGGTCGTCGCCGGAGGGCGTGCCGTCCAGCATGATGATCTTGCGTAGTCCGTCGAGGCGGCCGAGGACCGGCTGCCAGCGGGCCAGCTCGGCGGGGCCGCCGAGCACTGCGTACCGGGCGGCCACGTCCCCTGCGACGAAGGCGATCTGGTCGGGGGCGAAGGTCGAGTACACCGTGCAGCCGACCCCGCCCGCGTGCACGGCGCCGAGGTCGGCAAGCACGTGTTCGCTGCGGTTGACCATCATGAGCGCCACGGACTCGCCGGGCTCCAGCCCGATGGCGACGAACGCGGCCGCGATCTCCAGGACCCGTCGCCGCGCCTGGGCGTAGGTCAGGGTGCGCCAGGCGTCGCCGTCGGGGTCGGAGTAGGCGGGCGCGTCGGGATGCTGCTCAGCCGCCCGTTCGAGCTGGTCGCAGACGGTACGGCCGGCGATCTGCCGCTCGATCTCGGCCCGGACTTCGAGGACGTCGGCCATGGCGCCTGCCTCCGGTCAGTATTCACTTGCATGAATGGCTTGCATCGCACCACACGCATCTGGAAGCGGCAAGACCCTTACGGGGAAAGATCGCGTGCGTCACGTAGAGTAATCGATCGGTTGCTCATCGGGAGGGTCGGCGCATGGCAAAGGGCGAGCGGACGTTCTTCGGGCATCCCTGGGGGCTGGCCACGCTGTTCGGCACCGAGATGTGGGAGCGGTTCAGCTGGTACGGCCTGCGGGCGATCCTGGCGACGTTTCTTGCCGCTTCCCCCGTCCACCAGGGGCTGGGCATGTCCCAGGAGACGGCCCAGGCGGTCGTCGGCGTCTACGGCGCGCTGATCTACCTGGTCGCGCTGCCGGGCGGGTGGATCGCCGACCGCATCCTGGGGGCGCGCAGGGCCGTGCTCTGCGGCGGGGTCCTCATCATGCTGGGGCACATCAGCATGGCCGTCCCGGTGACCTCGCCGTTCTTCATCTGGCTGGGCCTGTCGCTGATCGTCATGGGCACCGGCCTGCTCAAGCCGAACATGTCGGTCATGGTCGGCCGCCTCTATCCAGAAGGGGACGACGGGCGCAGGGACGCCGGGTTCTCGCTGTTCTACATGAGCATCAACATAGGCGCCTTCTTCGCGCCCATCGTGGTCGGCTGGCTGGCCGCGGGCGACCGCTGGCACCTGGGCTTCGGCGCCGCCGCCGTCGGCATGGCGCTGGGCCTGACCCAGTACGTCTGGGGCGGCCGGCATCTGCGCGGCGTCGGCGAGCGCCCCGGCCATCGCCTGTCGCCCGCCGAACGCCGCCACTTCCGCCTCGTCCTCGCCCTCGGCACGGCGGCAGCCGTGATCGGGCTGAGCGTGTGGGTGGCGACGGGCACGTTCACGGTCGACCGGCTCACCATCGTGATCACCCTGATCATCCTGGCCGTCACCGTCGCGTACTTCGCCTACCTCCTGCTCGGCAGCCACAACCTGACCCAGGATGAGCGGATCAGGGTGAAGGCCTACATCTGGCTCTTCGTGGCCGCGTCCATCTTCTGGATGATCTACGACCTGGCGCCGAGCAAGCTGCTGTTCTTCGCCCGCGACCACACCGACCTGTCGCTGTTCGGCATCAAGATCCAGCCCGCCACGACGCAGTCGTTCAACCCGCTGTTCATCATGATCTTCGTGCCGGTGTTCGCGGCGCTGTGGGTGAAGCTGGGGACGCGGGTGAGCACGCCGCAGAAGTTCGGGTTCGCGCTGATCACGGTGGGGGTGAGCTTCGTCGTCATGGCCGTGGCGGCGGCGCTGGCGGGGCCCGGGCGGGTGTCGGTGTGGTGGCTGGTGCTGGTCTACCTCATCCAGGTGTTCGGCGAGTTGTCGCTGAGCCCGGTCGGGCTGTCGGTGACGACGAAGCTGGCGCCCGAGGCGTTCAAGGGACAGATGCTCGGGGTCTGGTTCATCTCGTTCGCGGTGGGCGACTCGGTCGGCGGGCAGACCGGACGGCTCAGCCGGGTGCTGTCCGAGCCGGCCTACTACCTGGTGCTGGCGGTGATGGCGATCGTGGCGGGGGTGGTGCTGTTCATGTTCACGCGGACGTTGCGGGTGATGATGGCCGAGCACCATGCACCGCCGGAGATGCGATAGACATTCCGAACGTGTCTGAAATTCTCGACCTTGTCGGTATTTTCGTTTTCGCCCTGTCGGGCGCGCTCATGGGAGTGCGCAAACGGCTCGACGTGGTCGGAATGGGGATGCTGGCCGAGATGACCGCCCTGGGCGGCGGTATCGTGCGCGACCTGATCCTGAACGTGCGGCCCGCCGCCTTCCAGAGCCTCGGCTACGTGCTGGTACCGGTGGCGGCGACGGTGATCGTGTTCTTCTGGCATCCGCACGTGGCCCGCGTGATGCCCGCCATCCTGGTGCTGGACGCCGCCGGGCTCGGGCTGTTCTGCGCGGTCGGGACGGAGAAGGCGCTGGAGTACGGGCTCAGCCCGCTGCACGCGGCGCTCCTGGGGCTCGCGACGGCGATAGGCGGGGGCATGCTGCGCGACGTCCTGGCCGGGGAGATCCCCACCCTGCTCTACGACCGGCAACTCTACGCGGTGCCGGCGATGCTGGGATCGGGGGTGATGGCGGGACTGTCGATGTCCGGGCTGCACGGCTGGCCCGCGACACTGGCCGCCGCGCTGCTGGCCTTCGGGCTGCGAATCACCGCCATGCGCCGCAACTGGCGCGCCCCCCTGGCCAAGGGCATCGGCGATTGACAAGGGCCGGTTGTGGGGAAGCAGACGACATCGCAGGCTGGAGACGGCTAACGTTCGGGAGGTGACACAGAGCGTGGCGAAGACGATACGCATTGACGACGTCCCGGACGAAACGTACGAGGCGCTTCGCGTTCAGGCGGAGATCGAAGGACTGACGGTCTCCGACTATCTGCGCCGCCAGTTGCGGCTCATCACTCGGCCCACGACTACCGAAGTCGTCGAGCGGGCGCTGCGGCGGCCGCGCGAGGGTGGGCCCACCAACGACGACATCCTGGCGGCGATCCGCGAAGGTCGCGGCCAGTGATCGTCGTCGACGCCTCCGCTGTCGTCCACGTCCTGCAGGCCGAGCGCCCCGACGCCGACCTGGCCCGCGCTTTCGGAGAAGCGGGCACGCTGCACGCTCCGAGCCTGCTCGACATCAAGTTCTTGAGCGCTCTACGCGGACTCGTGATGAGCGGCAAGCTCACGCTCGATCGGGCGCATGCGGCGCGTGAAGACTTCGCCGACTCCCCCCTGATCCGCTATCCGCTGGAGAAACTGACCGATCGGATCTGGGCTCTGCGCAATAACTTGACGGTTTACGACGCCGCCTACATCGCGCTGGCGGAGGCGCTCGGGTGTGTGCTGGTCACAACGGACGGCAAGTTGCGGGCAGCGTGCGGACATCGGGCGAAGGTCGAGGTTTATCCACTCACACCATCGCGATGACCGGGTCCGCGGGGGGTGGGGTGGTGAGGGGGCCGTGGTCGCGGGCGGCGCGGATGCGGGTGACGGCCTCCGTGACGGTCTGGGGCGGCAGGGTGAACGGCAGGCGCAGGTAGCCCTCGAGGGTCCCTTCGAGTCCGAACCAGGGCCCGGGCGCCAGGCGGACGCCGTGGCCTGCGGCGGCGTCGGCCAGCGGGGTGGCGGCCTCGCCGTTGAGGCGTACCCAGAGCACGCCCCCGCCGCGCGGCACCGTGAACGTCCACTCAGGTAGGTGCTCCCTCAGCCCCGACACCAGCGCGTCGCGGGAGGCGCGCAGCGCGCGGCGGCGCTCTGCCCGCGTCTCCTCCAGCCGGTCGAACAGCCGCGCCACCACGAGCTGTTCCAGCACGGGGCTGGCGATGTCGACGACCGCGCGGTGTGTGGCCAGGGCGCGGGCCAGGGCGGCGGTGGTGCGGATCCAGCCGATGCGCAGCCCGCCCCACCAGAGTTTGGAGGCCGAGCCGATGCTGACGACGCGGTTGTCGGTGTCGAAGGCGGCCATCGGCGCCGTCCGCGGCACCTCGTCGAGCGCCAGTTCCGACCAGGTCTCGTCGATGAGCAGCATCGTGTCGGCACGCCGGGCGGCCCCCGTGACGGCGGCGCGGGTGGCCTCGTCCATGAGGGCGCCGGTCGGGTTCTGGAAGTCGGGCATGAGGTAGACCAGGCGGGCCGCGGACTGGCGCATGGCCGTGGCGACCAGGTCGGGCTGCCAGCCCTCGTGGGAGATCCCGACGGGCACGATTCTGGCGCCGCGCTGGCGGGCCACGCCGATGGCGTGCGGGTAGGTCGGCGACTCCACCATCACCGGGTCGCCCGCGCCGATGAGCCGGCCGAGGACGAGCTGGATGGCGTGCTGGGAGCCGGTGGTGACGACGATCTGCTCGGGCCTGGTGGCCACGCCCCTGGCGGTGTAGCGGGCGGCGATGCGCTCCCTGAGCGCCGGCAGGCCCAGGGGGTCGTAGCCGATGCCCATGCCGTACCTGGGCAGGTCCTCGACCGCCTCCGTCATGGCCCGCTGGAGCGCGGAGGGGGCGGTGGGGGCGGCGCAGTGGAGTTGGAGGAGGTTGTCGGCGCCGGCGCTGAGCCACGGGTTGTCGGGGGCCGTGGCCGGGTCGGGCAGGGCGGTCCAGCTTCCCGAGCCCTGGCGGCTGTCCAGGAAGCCGCGCTCGCGCAGCAGGTCGTAGGCGGAGGTCACGGTGGTGCGGCTGACCTTGAGGGTTTGCGCGAGGTGGCGTTCGGCGGGCATGCGGACGTGTACGGGGATCTGGCCGTCCATGACCAGGGCGCGGATGCCGTCGGCGAGCACGCGGTAGTACGGTCGGGCGGCCGGGTCGAGGTTGACGAGCCGTGCCACCTGGGTCGCCGAGAGGTGCCTCATAAGGCCACTTTTCGTGATTGGCTCTGTTTTGGCAAGCTCGAAGCCTGCCACTCTTGGGCCATTATGAGCGAATCGACCGTCCCGCGGCCCCGGCTGAGTTCCCTCCCCGCCCGCCTCGTGCGCCTGTACGGCGGGCTGGCCCTGTACGGGCTCGGCATCGCCCTGCAGGTGGAGTCGGGGCTGGGCAACGGCCCCTGGGACGTCTTCCACCAGGGCCTGGCCGTCAGGACGGGCCTGTCGATCGGCATGGTCATCATCGTGGTCGGCGCCCTGGTCATGCTCCTGTGGATCCCGCTGAAGCAGCGGCCGGGCATCGGCACGATCAGCAACGTGGTCCTCGTCGGCCTGTTCGCCGACGCGGCCATCTTCCTGCTGCCCACGCCGGAAAACCTGGCGTTCCAGGCTCTCTTCGTGGCGCTTGGCGTCGTGGCGATCGCCCTGGCCACCGGGCTCTACATCGGCGCCGGGATGGGCGCGGGGCCGCGCGACGGCATCATGACCGGGCTGGTACGGCTCGGCCTGTCGGTACGGCTGGGCCGCTTCCTCATCGAGGTCACCGTGCTGGCCGCGGGCTGGCTGCTCGGCGGCACCGTGGGCGTGGGGACGCTGGTCTTCGCGCTGGCGATCGGGCCGTTGACGCAGCTGTTCACACGGTGGTTCCCTCTGACGTGACCGGACCGGCCATGACGCGACATGATCGGTCCGGTCACGGGACCACCCGCGCGCCGAGTAGCGTCTAGGCATGCGGATCGAGGATTACGCCCTGATCGGAGACATGCAGTCGGCCGCGCTCGTGGGGAGGGACGGGTCGATCGACTGGTTGTGCCTGCCGAGGTTCGACTCCCCGTCGTGCTTCGCCTCACTGCTCGGCACCGAGCGCAACGGGCACTGGTGGCTGGGGCCGACAGGCCGCAAACCCGCCACGAGACGGCAATACCGTTCCGACACGCTCATCCTGGAGAGCGAGTGGGACACCCCGACGGGCACGGTCCGCGTCATCGACTTCATGCCGCCCCGCGACCGCAACCCCGACGTCGTGCGCATCGTCGAGGGCGTCTCCGGCAGCGTCGAGGTCTCCACGCAGCTGCGGGTGCGCTTCGACTACGGGCGGATCGTGCCGTGGGTGCGGCGCAACAACGGCCACCTGCAGGCGATCGGCGGCCCCGACTCGGTGTGGCTGCACTCCCCCGTGCCGCTGAAGGGCGGCGACTACGCCCACCGGGCGACCTTCACCGTCAACGAGGGCGACCGGCTGCCGTTCGTGTTCACCTGGCACCCCTCCCACGAGGAGATGCCGCCGCAGATCGACAGCGAGGTCCAGCTTCGCGAGACCGAGGCCATGTGGGCGGAGTGGGTGGCCAGATGCACCTATGACGGGCCCTACCGGGAGGCCGTGGTGCGCTCGCTCATCACGTTGAAGGGCCTGACGTACGCGCCGACGGGCGGCATCGTGGCCGCGCCGACCACGTCGCTGCCGGAGGACCTGGGCGGGGTGCGCAACTGGGACTACCGCTTCTGCTGGCTGCGCGACGCGACGATGACGCTCGACGCGCTGATCTCCTCCGGCTACCTGGACGAGGCGGCCGACTGGCGGGCGTGGCTGCTGCGGGCCATCGCGGGCCGCCCCCAGGACCTGCAGATCATGTACGGCGTCAGGGGCGAACGCCGCCTGCCCGAGCTGCGCCTCGACTGGCTCGACGGCTACGAGGACTCCCGGCCCGTCCGCATCGGCAACGAGGCCGTCAAACAGCTCCAGCTCGACGTGTACGGCGAGGTCATGAACTGCCTGTACGTCTCGCGCACCCGCGGCCTGGGCCCCGACGACCGGGCGTGGGCCATCCAGCGCCAGCTTCTCGACTACGTGGCCGAGCACTGGGACGAGCCGGACGAGGGGCTGTGGGAGGTGCGAGGCCCCCGCCGGCACTTCGTGCACTCCAAGGTGATGTGCTGGGCGGCGCTCGACCGGGCCGTCAAGTACGTCGAGGAGTTCGGGCGCACGGGCCCGGTCGAGTCGTGGCGGAGGCTGCGGGACACGATCCACGCCGAGATCTGCGACAAGGGCTACGACGCCGAGCGCAACACCTTCACGCAGTCCTACGGCTCATCAGAGCTGGACGCGGCGCTGCTGGTGATGCCCATGGTGGGGTTCCTGCCCGCCGACGACCCCCGCCTGGTGGGCACCGTGTCGGCGATCGAGAAGGAGCTCATGTCCGACGGGTTCGTGCTGCGGTACCCGCTGGCCGCCGACAACGACGTGGACGGCCTGCCCGGCGGCGAGGGCGCGTTCCTGGCCTGCAGTTTCTGGCTGGTCGAGGTGATGGCCATGCAGGGCCGCAAACAGGAGGCCGAGGATCTGTTCGAGCGGCTGCTGACGCTGCGCAACGACGTCGGGCTGCTGGCCGAGGAGTACGATCCGCGCTACGGCAGGCTTGTCGGGAACTTCCCGCAGGCCTTCAGCCACGTTCCGCTGATCCACGCCGCCCGCGCCCTGTCGTAGGGGCGTCCGCTCACTTCCCCGGGCCGGTCAGGCGGCGTTCGCCGGCCGTGGTGAGGACGAAGACCTGCCAGTTGTAGTAGACGTAGTAGTTCCTGACGTCCCGTTTGATCTGGCGGGCGTGCAGCAGGATCGCATCGACGTAGGCCTGCGACGGGTTGTAGGCGTGCAGGGCCCGCTGGTAGTCGCGCGGCGCGCCGGTGGCGCGCAGGTAGTTGGCCGCCGCCATGATCGCGTCGCGCGGGTCCTGGATGTCGCCGCCCATCCCGTACGCCTTCCAGGTCGCGGGCATGAACTGCATCGGCCCCTGCGCGCCGGCGTGGCTGTCGGACTTGACCCTGCCGAACTTGGTCTCGGCGAACATCACCGCCGCCAGCACCTCCCACTCCACCCCGAAGCGGCGCTCGGCCTTCTTGAAGTGTTTCATGAGCTCGGCCGCCGGGCGGGCCGGCTGGACCTTGAACACGGCCGACGGCTTGATCGGGCGGGCCAGGGCGAGCAGTTCGCGGATGGCGGCCGTGTTGTCCTTGGCCTGCGCGGCCAGGCCGGAGGGCAGGCGGGCGAAGGCGCGGGCGGCCACCTTGGGGTGGCGGGCGGCGTGGCGGTAGGCGCGCTGCTGGTGCAGGGCCAGGAGTTCGACGTTCTCCGGCGGGTCGCCGTCCTTGGGGGTCCAGGCGTCGATGGCGGCGTGCAGGGCCTTGGTGGTCCGCTGGAGGGTTTGCGCGAGCTCACCCGCGTCTTCGGGGATCGGCGCTTCGGGGGCGGGCGGCTTGGCCGCGGACGCCGTCGTGGCGGCAGGCGGCAGGGGCGGCGCGGTGGAGGAGGCGGGGGTCTCGGAGACAGCCGGGGCCGCCGGGGTGCCGCAGGCCGGCGCGCAGACGAGCAGCGCCATGGTCGCCAGGGTCGTGCGGGTGCGGTGTTTCGGGCGTGCCTCCATGGACGGCCAACCTACCCGGAAAGCCGGGCGCCCGCCCTTCGACGGGCCGCCCGGACTGTCAGCCGAGGGGCGTCAGGAACTCCTTCGGCTTCAGGGCTCGCGCGACGATGCGCACGTCGCCGATCCAGCCGTAGTAGCCCTGGCCGTAGCGCAGCGCGAACTGGGTTGCGCCGATCGCGAACGGGCGGCCGAGCGTGGAGATGCCCTTGGACGGCTGCGCCGGGTTGCGGGCGATCTTGGAGCCGTCCACGTACACGGTCGTGCGGCGCGCGTCGTTGACGACCGCCACGTGCGTCCAGCGGCCGACCGGCAGCGCGTGGCTCCACGACGTGGGGTCGGCGTCACGGTCGGTCGGATAGACGACGTACTGCAGGAACCGCTCGGGCGACAGGTTGAGGCTGCAGGTGGGCTCCTCGGGCGACCAGCCGCTGGACTTGCCCGCGTCGCCGCTGCGGCCCTCCCAGCTCAGGATGCCCATCCAGGCGTGGTCGCCCTCGAACGGCTCCGGCAGCTTGATGAACGCCTCGATCGTGTACCCGGACTCGAACTTCATGGCGTTGATCGGCGCGTTCTGGCCGGACCTGAGCACCGCGCCCCGGTCGGGGTTCTTGCCGCCGTCGAAGCGGAGGCTGGCGTGGGCGGGCTGGCCCTCGTGGTGCTCGGCCGACCACTTCAGCGTCTCGGGGGCGCCGGCGTGCAGCAGTTGCACGCTCAGGTCGTTGCCGCCGCCCGTCAGGTCGCGGACCACCGCGCCCGCGGCGACGACCGCGCCGTCGGCGCCCGCGCCGGCGTACCCTTCGGCGTCGAAGCGCCAGTACGCGACCGTGCCCTTCGGCATGACCGCCTTCGCGGGCCTGGACGGGGGCCGGGGGCGCGGGGCGAAGGCGGCGAAGCGCTCGTCGAAGTCGATGTCGATGCTGAAGCGGTCGACGGGTCCTGTCAGTTCGAGGTTCTCGGCCTCCAGCGCGGTGCGCTCCTCCGGGTCGCGCGAGAGCAGCCACGGCGACAGCGTCTCGACGTCGATCACGTTGCGTACCAGGTCGAAGGAGTAGAGGCGGACCATGCCGGCCCCGCCGTAGTAGCGGTCCTGGTAGTTGGCGATGTGCACGTGGACGTCGTGGCCGGCGTCGTTCTTCAGCACCGTGCGTCCCGGCGGCCAGTAGTGGCCGTTCAGGGTCAGGAAGATCTGGTCGTTGCGCCTGATGAGGCCGTCCCACAGCCGCTGCCCGTACTCCGACAGCGCCGCGACCCCGTCGTCGCCGGCCCAGGCCAGGTCGTGGGTGGTGAGGATGGCGGGCAGGCTCTTGTCGGCGTCGAGGACGCCCTGCGCCCACCGCAGGCCCTTGTCGGAGATGCGCCAGTCGAGGGCGAGCACCAGCCAGCGCCGTCCGCCGGCCTCGATCACGTGGTGGCTGTTGTAGCCGTCGGGGGACGCGCCGCGGAAGGTCGGCATCCTGGCGTACCTGGCGGGGCCGAACTCGCGCAGGTACACGGTGTCGCCGCGCTGGTCGTCGCTGCCGGGAACGTCGTGGTTGCCGGCCAGGACGCTGTAGGACAGCCGGCCGTCCAAGGTCTTGAACGCCTCGCCCGCCAGCTTGATCTCGTGTTCGCTGCCGTGCTCGGTGACGTCGCCGAGGTGCGTCATGAACGCGATGTTCCTGCTCTCGCGCTCGCCGGTCAGGAACCTGAACGTCTGGCGCATCGGGGCGGGGTCGGAGCTGTCCTCGTCGAACAGGTACTGCGTGTCGGGCAGCACGCCGATCGTGAAGCGGGGGTTGTCGCGGTCGAATCGGCCGCCGTCCACGGCCGCGTGCGCGGGGGCGGCGGTGATCAGGGGGACCGCGGGCGCGGCGATGGCGGCCTGCAGTAACGTCCTGCGGCCGAGTGCGGGGTTCGTCATGGGTGTGTACTCCGTTTCAGGGTGCCGGGCAGCACCGTGATCGGCGTACGTGGCGGCCTGGTGCCCCGGGCGGTAACGGGCGCCTTCCACCGGCGGAAATCTTGGTCACGGGTGCGCGCGGGCGCGCAGGGCACGGGGTGAGGCGCCCAGTTCTCGCCTGCAGACCTTGTTGAACGCCTGCAGGTCGGAGATCCCCACGGCGGCCGCGATCGCGGGGATGGCCAGCGTCGACTCGCGCAGCAGGTGCAGCGCCCGCGTCATCCGGCGGCGGCGGATGTAGGCGACCACGGTCTGCCCGGTCTGGGCGCGGAAGAGCCGGGTCAGGTGGTTGTGCGAGACCCCGGCGGCGCGCGCGACGGCGGGCACGGTCAGCGGCGCGGCCAGGTCCGCCTCGATGTACTCGATCGCGGCGGCCACGACGGCGTGCGGGCTGCCGGCCACGGGCAGGTTCGCCACCCGCCACAGCACCGTCCACACCTCGGCCGCGGCCCGCGCCCTGGCGCCGGGGACGGCGGCGATGGCCTGGCGCAGCGAGGCGGCGATGATCGGCGCCTGGTCGCCGGCGTCCCGCATCACCGCCACGACGTGCCGGTCGGCGTCGCCGGGCAGGCGGAAGTGCGCGTACAGGTGCTCCGACCGGCCCCGATAGTGGTAGTGGACCTCGGCGCCCGGCGGGATCAGGCTCAGGTGCCCCGGTCTGATCGTGTGCGTGCTGCCTTCGACCACCAGCTCGGCGGCGTAGCCGTACAGGTGGAGCTGCCACAGGTCGGGCAGGCGGAACACGTCGTGGGGCGAGACGACGCCGTGCACGCCGACGCCCGCGCCGCTCACGTACGGGGGTTCCGACAGCGCGATCAGCACCTGGTCCATATGGGGAAAATAGACCAGTAGTAGATGATTCGCGCCCACGACATCGCGCATGTCCGATCTTACGGTGGTCGCATGCGAACCACTCTGCTGACCTCCGTGCAGGTCGCCCGCTTCGTGGCCGCCGGGTACCTGCGGCTCGACGGCGTCATCCCGGACGAGCTCAACGACCAGGCGATCGAGGTGCTGGAGGCGGGCATCCCGCGCCCGCCGTACGGGACGCCGGTCACCCAGGCCTACACCGAGGGGACGTTCGCCCGTCGGCTGATCGAGGTGCCCGAGGTCGCCGGCGCGCTGCGTTCCCTCGTCGGCCCCGACCCCACCGTCGACCACCACGCCGTCCACGTGCGCGAGCCGAAAGGCGGCCACGCCCAGCCGCTGCACGCCGACGCGATCATCGACACCCGCATGGACGCCTTCGACGTGCAGCTCATGTACTACCCGCGCGAGGTGAACGCGGAGATGGGCGGCACGCTGGTGGTGCCGGGCAGCCACCTGCGGCGGACCAACGAGAGCGACACCGGCCGCTACCAGAACCTGCGCGGCCAGACCCGGCTGACCTGTCCCGCCGGGACCGTCATGCTGCTGCACCACGGCATCTGGCACGGCGGGCGGCGCAACGACAGCGATGTGCGGCGGTACATGTTTAAAATCCGCTTCAACCCGACCGTGCCGCAGGTGCGCCTGTGGGACACCTCGGACCTGGACGACCCGGCCGTGGCCGGCGAGCTGGCCCGGCATTTCCCCTGGTACGAGAAGGCCACCGCGCGGCTGGAGGTCCACAACCGGGTGCGGGTGTGGCGGGCGCTGACCGCCGACCCGACCTTCGACATCGACTACTGGACGACTCGCGTGAACAACCGCCCCGGGAGGGTCGCATGAAGCAGCAGGTCCTCGTTCTCTACCTGGCCAGCTCCGCGCTCGACGCCGCGGTGGTCGGCTGGTCCTCCTATGACGGCACCGGCCGGACGAACCCGACCGCGGGCGACGGGGACGAGCCGCCCTACGAGACGGGGGTGGACGCGCTGCGCGACGGCTGGCGGCTGTTCCAGGCCTCGCAGCTCATCCCGCCGTACCCGGGGCACGAATACGACACCTCGTTCCTCAAGCACGAGTTCTTCTTCGAAAAGCTGTCCTGAGCCCTCTCAGCCGGCGACGGCGCGGTCGATGGTGCCGGGTGCGAGTACGTGCTCGACCACCATGACGGCGGCGCCGATGACGCCCGCGCGGTCGCCCAGTTCGCTGGCCCTGATGCCCAGGTGCTGGGTGGCCAGCGGCAGCGACCGGCTGTAGATGGTCTCCCTGACCCCGGCGAGCACCTGCTCGCCCGCCTCGGCGATGTCGCCGCCGATGACGATGACCGAGGGGTTGAAGAAGTTCACGATCGAGGCCATCACGGCGCCGACCTCGCGTCCGGCCTGCCTGATGAGCCGGGTGGCGCGCAGGTCGCCGGCGCGCATCAGCGCCACCACGTCCCTGCTGCCGTGGGCCTCGGTTCCCGCCTCGCGCAGCGCCGCGGCCATGGACGCGCCACCGGCGACCGCCTCCAGGCAGCCGGCGTTGCCGCACCGGCACGGGACGTCGGCGTCGGCCACCCTGATGTGCCCGACGTCCCCGGCGGCTCCCTGCGCGCCACGGTGCAGTTTGCCGCCCGAGATGATGCCGCAGCCGATGCCGGTGCCCATCTTGATGAAGATCAGGTGGTCGACGGCGGGCCCGGCGGCCCAGTGCTCGCCGAGCGCCATGATGTTCACGTCGTTGTCGACCAGCACCGGCGCTTCGAGGCGCGCGCCGAGCCACTCGGGCACGGCGAAGCCGTCCCAGCCGGGCATGATGGGCGGGTTGACCGGCCGCCCCGACCCGTGCTCGACCGGCCCCGGCAGACCGACGCCCGCCCCGCAGACCTGCCCGGGTTCGCGCCCGCTGTCCCGCAGCAGTTCGTCGAACGCGGCCGCGACCGCGCCCAGCGTGCGCTCGGGACCCGCGTCGATGGGCAGCTCCACGGCCCGCTCGGCGAGCACGGTCATGGCCAGGTCGATGACGGCCAGGCGGGCGTGGGTGGCGCCGAGATCGGCCGCGAGCACGACGCGGGCGCCGCCGTTGAAGGTGAACATGGAGGCGGGGCGCCCGCCGGAGGAGATCGCGCCGTCGCCGGCCACGACCCAGCGCTGGTCGATCAGGCCGTCGAGCCGCTGCGACACGGTGGACCTGGACAGCCCCGTGAGCTCGGCCAGTTCGGCCCGGGTGCGGGCGCGCCCGTCCCTGAGGATCGACAACAGGGCTCCCGCCCCCGTGCTGGTCTGGACGTTCGCTCCGGTCGCCATGAGATCAAGCTTACTTCGGACATCGACCGACTTTTGTTGACAAGAATTTGAAGTTGGGAACTTTATTCACGAAATATCCAGGACATATGCCAGAAATCGACATCTGGCACGGCGAGCGGTCGCCCGCCGTGCCGGTCGGTACCGCTCAGCTCCAAAGGTCGCAGTTGTGCTCTGCCTCCATCGTGGCCACCGGCACCGGCGTGGAGCGGCCCCCGGCCCTCAGCGACATCACCAGGGAGGTCCGGTTGAAGTCGGGCCAGCCGGGCTTGCCCGCGCGGGTGAACGAGCCCCAGTACCCCACCATGTCACGCGCCAGCCGCCGCTCCGAGGCGTCGAACGTGGGCGCGATCGGGGTGCCGTTGTCGAAGCTCGGCCACATGTACGCCAGCTCCGCCGCGTGCCCCGCGCCCCATTCGTAGCCGATCGGCTCAGGGGTGAGGCCGGGGCCCGTGCGGTGGTCGAAGCGGTAGCCGTAGACGCGGGTGTGCGCGGACAGCGCCCGCATGAAACGCAGGGTCGGGCAGCCGCCGAGCCCGGCCAGGAAGCCGGAGTCGGTGAAGACGGCCGCCGTCAGGTACGCCGAGGTGAACTGGTCCGGCTCCGCGGGCCACGGGTAGCGGGCCAGGATGGCCTCCGCCCGGTCGGCGAACACGGCGCGGATCCAGCTTTCGTACTGCTCCTTGGTCCAGCCCCTGTTGCCCTGCAGGAACGTGCGGCCCTCGTCGCGGTTGGAGCCCACGACCAGCGGCACCCGCTGGAAGCGGCCCGCGCGCACGGCGGTGTCGGGGTTCTCGGGCAGGGCGGGGGTGTCGTAGAGGAAGGAGGCGAACTGCGGGCCGTCGACCAGCCGGCCGGCAGGCAGCGCCCGCAGGCAGGCGGCGTCGGAGCAGCCGAGGGTGGTCGCGATGTTCGTGCCGGCCTGCTCGCCCTCGGCGTAGGGGCGGCTGGTGCACGAGCCGCTCTGGATGACGGCGCGGGCGAACTGACCGGCGGAGCCGGGGGCGGTCAGGTGGGCGCAGACGGAGAACCCGCCCGCCGACTCGCCGGCGATCGTGACCTGCCGGGGGTCGCCGCCGAACGCGGCGATGTTGCGCCGCGTCCAGTTCAGCGCCGCCTGCTGGTCGAGCAGGCCGTAGTTGCCCGACTGGGCCGCCTCGGCCTTCAGCGACGGGTGGGCCAGGAAGCCGAACACGCCGAGCCGGTAGTTGACGCTGACCACCACGACGTCCTGGCGCTGGGCGATGAACGTGCCGTCGTGCTGGTTGCCCGAGCCGTTCTGCAGGCCGCCGCCGTGGATCCAGAACAGCACGGGCAGCCGGTCGCCCGCCTTGGTGCCGGCCGGGCGGAAGACGTTGAGGTACAGGCAGTCCTCGGCCTCGGAGCGGGGGCCGTTCGAGCCGGCCGCGGCGGGGCAGCGGTTGCCCCAGGTGGCCGCCTCGCGCACGCCCTGCCACGCGGGCGCGGGTCGCGGGGCCCGCCAGCGCAGGTCGCCGACGGGCGGGGCGGCGTACGGGAGGGCGAGGAAGGAGTCGACGCGCTCGGCCCGCGCGCCGCGCACCCATCCGGTGTCGGTACGCGCCGTCGGCCGGTCCCCGGACGCGGACGTGGCCGAGGCGGGTAAGGGCAGCGCGAGTAACGCCATGACCACGATGATCAGGATCCGTCTCATCGGATCGTTACCTCCTGACGTAGCCGAAGATCCCTGGACGAGGAGCCGACCTCCACCGTCCGCCGTCCACCGGCCACCGTCCAGCGGCCGCCGGCCCAGTACTGCAGTGCGCGCCGCGCGACCGTCACGGTGACGCGGCGCCGCTCCCCCGGCGTCAACCGCACCCGGGCGAACCCGGCGAGCTGCCGCCGCGGCATCGGCACCGGCACGTTCCCGGGCGGCGACAGATACACCTGCGCCACCTCCACCCCGGTGTGCCGGCCGGTGTTGGCGAGCGTGAAGGAGACGCTCAGCCCGCCGCCCGACGGGCTCGCCGACAACTCGCCGTAGGCGAAGCCGGTGTAGGACAGCCCGTGCCCGAACGGGAACAGCGGCTCGATGCCGCGGGCGTCGTAGTGGCGGTAGCCGACGAAGACGCCCTCGCTGTGGCGGGCCACGCCGTCCACGCCCGGGTAGCGCTCAGGCCGGGCGGTCGGCGCGTCCTCGGCCCGCCTCGGGAACGTCACCGGCAGCTTGCCGCCCGGGTTGGCGGCGCCGGTCAGCAGCATGGCGGTGGCCTCCGCGCCCTCCTGGCCCGGGTACCACATCTGCAGGATCGACCGCACACGATCCAGCCACGGCATGAGCACCGGGTCGCCGGTGTTGAGGACGACGACGGTACGCGCGTTGGCGGCGGCCACGGCGGAGACGACCGCGTCCTGGGCCTTCGGCAGCGCCAGGGAGGCGCGGTCGGCGGCCTCGGTGCCCTCGTTGAAGGCGAACACCAGCGCGGCCCTGGCCTTGCCCGCCAGTTCCCCGGCCTCCCGCAGCGCCTCCTCACGGCGGGCCGGGGTCACCCAGGCCAGCCTGACCTGCAGCGGCGTGCCGGCCGCGCCGGCGGCGGCCATGGTGATCGGCGTGGCCCGCCCGGCCTCCAGCCGGACGGCCGCGCCGGCGTTGGTCAGGCCGCCCGAGGTCGCGATGAGGCTGCTGTTGCCGCCGAGCAGGGCGCCGACGGAGCCGATCCGGACGCCGTCGAGGGTCAGCGAGATCGACCCGTCGAACTTGGGCACGCCTCCGGCTCCCTGGACGCGCAGGTCGTACTCGCCGCTCTCGGGGGCGGTGATGGTGCCGCTCCAGGTCCAGGACGTGCCGGCGGGCAGGGCGTCCGCGCCGGTGTGGTCCACCTGGGCGACGGCCTGCGGCGTGCCGCCCTGCTGGGTGCGCCGCAGCGACAGGGCGCTCGCGGGCACCGGGACGCCTTCCAGGTCCACACCCGTGGCCCAGCGCACACGGGCGCCGTGCCGGCGCAGGGCGTTCAGCGGGCTGTCCGCGCGGACCGGGATGACGCGGGCGCTGCCCCCGCCGCCGACCAGCGGGCTGGCCGCGGTGGGGCCGATGACCGCCAGGTCGGCCAGGTCGGCGCGGCCCAGCGGCAGCAGGTCGCCCTCGTTACGCAGCAGCACCGCGCCCGCCAGGGCGATCTCCCGCGCGGCCCTGGCGCCGGCCGCGGCATCGAGGAGCGGGCGCGGCCGGCCGGCGCCGAGCAGGCCGAAGCGGTCGAGCTGCGCCAGGATGCGGCGCACGGCGGCGTCGATCACGGATTCGGCCAGCCGTCCCGAGGTGACGGCGGCGACCAGGCCGGAGAAGTTGCCGCCGAAGGGCATCTCCATGTCGAGCCCGGCGGTGACGGCGGGCACGCCGCTGTGCGTGGCGTACCAGTCGGACATCACCCAGCCCCGGTAGCGCCACTGCTCGCGCAGGATCTCGGTGAGCAGGTGCCGGTTCTCCGCGGCGTAGACGCCGTTGACGCGCGGGTAGGCGGCCATGACCGCGCCCGCGCCGGCCGCCACGGCGGCCTCGAACGCCGGCAGGTAGATCTCGCGCAGCGTGCGCTCGTCCACGCGCACGTCCACGGTCTGGCGGTCGTTCTCGAAGTTGTTGGCGGCCAGGTGCTTGACGGTGGCGATGAGGCCCTCGTCCTGGATGCCGCGCACCTCCTCGGCCACGATCGCGGCGGCCAGCAGCGGGTCCTCGCCGAACGTCTCGAAGTTGCGGCCCGCCTGGGGCACCCTGACGATGTTCGTCATCGGCGACAGCAGCACGTCCATGCCCAGCGCTCGGCCCTCGCGCCCGATGACCGCGCCGAAGCTCCTGGCCAGGTCCCCGGCGAAGGTCGAGGCGAGCGCGACGGGGGCGGGCAGCGCGGTGGCGGCGGCGGTCGTCAGGCGCACCCCGGCGGGGCCGTCGGCCAGGCGCAGCTCCGGGATGCCCAGGCGGGGCACGCCCGGCACGTATCCTGCCTGGCCCTTGGAGGCCGGGTCGGGGGTGCCGTGCAGCAGCGAGACCTTCTCCTGCAGCGTCAACCGCCGCAGCAGGTCCTCGACGCCGTCGCGGCGGCCGGCGCCGAGCAGGGGCACGGCGGCGACGGCCGCCCCGAGGAGCTTGGCCGCGTCCCGGCGGGACAGCACGGTGTCGACAGCCATCTGAACAGCTCCTTCGCGGCATTGGTTGCGCCCGACAACATACGAGCGGGACGCGGCTCGCGATAGCGCTTTCACCGCTGAACGGAAGACTTTTGCGCCAAGAACATGAAACGGGCGTCAACGTTGACCCAAGGAGGCAACGGCCATGACCACGACCAGGGGGCACGGGCCGGTCGGTGACCGGCAGGGTGCTCAGCGTCCTGAGCGTGTTCACCGGCGAACGGCCCCGGCCGGTCAGCGCGGCCGTGCGGGACGCGGCCGGGGAGGTGGTGGCGGCGGTTGTGGTGCGGCCGGGCGCGTGGGGTGTCGCGGTGGTGGATGTCCCATCCCGGCATACCGTGATCGATTATGTAATGTCGTGCCGCTTCGTTCTTCGTTTCGAGGAGGCTTTGCGGTGCCGTTCATTGTGGACTTGACCTGCGGGAGCGTGGAGAAGGAGTACCGATCCGCCGAGAAGGGGCATTTCGGCGGGTCGATTATGGGGTTGCGGCTGATGGCGGAGCGGACGCCGGCCGGGCTCAACCCGTTCGATCCAGGGGCGCTGCTGTACGTGGCGGCCGGGATGCTGGGCGGGACGGCGGCCCCCGGGCTGGCCAAGGCGGTGTTCCTGGCCAAGTCGCCGCTGACCGGGGTGGCGGGCGAGGCCCACGCGCTGGGGCCGTTCGCGGCCGGGATGCGGGCGGCGGGGGCAAGGGCGCTGGCCGTCGTCGGGCGGGCCGAGCGGCTGTCGTACCTGCTGGTCGAGGACGGCGAGGTGTCGTGTCACGACGGAGCGGAGCTGCGCGGGCTCGGCGTCGCCGCCACGACCGACGCGCTGCGGGCCCGCCACGGGCAGAGCGCGCACGTCGCGGCGATCGGACCGGCCGGGGAGAACCTGGTCAGGTACGCCAGTGTGATGACGGACTACGCCTTCCCCGCGGGACGGTACGGGCTCGGCGCGGTTTTCGGGGCCAAGAACCTCAAGGCCATCGTGTGCGTCGGCGAGGCCCCCGCGCAGGTCGCCGGCCCCGGCGTGATCGCGGAGCTGGCCGCCGCCTACCGGGACGCGCTGACCACGAACCCGCTTGCCGCGCTGCAGGCGGGCGTGCCCGGATTCGCCGGGTGGGTTGGCGACCCGCTCGACCCCGGCTACGCCGCCGTGCGGAACTTCTCGGTGTCCGGCCCACCGGGACTGCGCGTGCCCGGCGCGGCGGACTACGAGGGGCGGGCGGTGGCGACCACGGGCGGCTGCCCCGGCTGCCCGAACGACTGCCTCAAGGTGTACGCCCCCGCGGGCGCGGCCGAACGCAGGACCGGCGGGCTCGGGCAGGAGGCGTTCCTGTCGCTGGGCTGGAACCTCGGCATCGACGACCTCGACGCCGTCCTCGGCGCCAACGCCCTCTGCCACGACCTGGGCCTCGACCCGGTCTCGTTGGGCGGGACGCTGGCCTTCGCCATGGAGTGCGCCGAGCGCGGCCTGCTGCCGGGCGGGCCCGCGTTCGGGGCCGCCGCCGCGCTGCCCGGCCTGATCAGGGACGTCGCCGCGCGCCCCGGCCCGCTGGGCGACCTTCTCGATGAGGGGTAGGCGCGGGCGGCGGCGAGGCTCGGTCCTGGCGCCGCCGCGTACACGATGACCGTCAAGGGGGCCGAGCTGCCCTGCTTCGACCCGCGCGTGCAGCCGGGCATCGGCCTCGGGTACGCCGTCGCGCCCGGCGGCCCCCGCTACGACGCCATGGAGCACGACCTCGACTTCGACCCCGGCGACGGGCTCCTTTACAGCTTCGCCGAGGCCGAGCGGATCGGGGCGGAGCCCGCGCCGGTCGCCGTGCTGGACGCCGAGCGTGGCCGGCGCAGCGCCCGGCTGCTGCGGTTGTGGAGCGGGCTCGACGCGCTCAACCTGTGCGTCTTCGCCTCCTCCCCCACCAGGCCGCTCACCATCGACCGGCTGAGCGCGCTGGTCGGCGCCGTGCTCGGCACGGAGTTCACCCTGGCGGACCTGCTGGCGGCCGGGCAGGAGCGGCTCGACGCGATGCGGGCCTACGCGGCGCGCGAGGGCGGCGGGCCTGACGAGTTGCCCGCCAGAATGCACGACGAGCCGATCACGGCGGGCCGGCACGCGGGCGCGGTGCTGGAGCGGGAGGCGTTCGAGCGGGCGCGGGCGGCCTTCTACGCCGAACTCGGCTGGCCACCCCGCTGAGCCAAGTTGGGCGAAATTTCCGAATAAAACCGATTGACCTCCCTCTTGTTGGGTTTGTGATGCCGCTGTTATCGTCAAGTCAATCGATTGACCGAACAGAGGGAGACCATCGGGGATGGCTGTCACGATCGACCTGACGGGCCGCACGGCGCTCGTCACGGGCGGTGCGGGAGGTCTCGGATTCGCCTGCGCCCAGGCGCTGGTCGCGGCCGGAGCGGACGTCGTGCTCTCCGACCTGGAGGGCCCTCGGCTCGCCGAGGCGGCGGCCGGGCTGGGCGCGAGCGCGCGGGCGGCCGACCTCACCGACCCGGCCCAGGCGGCGGCGCTGGCCGACGGGCTCGACCGGATCGACGTCCTGGTCAACTGCGCCGGGATCATGCGCACCACCCCCCTGCTCGACATCGAGCCCGCCGAGTGGCTGCGGATCGTGGACGTCAACCTCAACGCCACGTTCTGGCTCACCCAGGCCGTCGGGCGGCGGATGGCGGCGCGGGGCGGCGGCTCGATCGTGACCATCGCCTCGGTCGCCGCCCGCTCGGGCCGCCCCAACGCCGCCCACTACTCGGCCGGCAAGACGGCGCTGCTGTCGCTGACGAAGTCGGCCGCCGAGGCGCTGGCGCCCGTCCGGGTGAACGCGGTCTGCCCCGGCGTCTTCCTCACGGCCATGTGGGACGACATCATCGCCGACCGCGACCGCCGCTTCGGCCCAGGCGCGGGCGCCGCGTACCTGAAGGAGGTCGGCGAGCGCGCGCCGCTGCGGCGGCCGGGGCGGCCCGAGGAGGTCGCCTCGGCGGTGCTGTTCCTGGCCAGCGACCTGGCCTCGTTCGTCACCGGCCAGGCTCTGAACGTCGACGGCGGACTGGAGATGAACTGACCTTGCGCCAGACGTTCAAACTGCTGCCGGAACTGTTCGGCGACACGGCCATGGCCGAGATCTTCTCCGCCGACGCGACCGTGCTGGCCTGGCTGCGCACCGAGGCCGCGCTGGCCCGCGCGCAGGCCGGGGCGGGCCTGATCTCCGAGTCCGACGCGCGGGCCATCGCCGCGGCGTGCGTGCCGGCCTCCGTCGACGTCGAGCGCCTGTGGGAGGAGGCGGTGAACGTCGGCTACCCCATCCTCCCGCTGGTGCGGATGATCGCCGACGCGCTGCCCGACGGCCCCAACGGCCGCGTGCACTACGGCGCGACCACGCAGGACATCATGGACACCGGCCTGGCCCTGCAGATGGGCCAGGCCCTCGACCGGCTGGCGGCGCTGCTCGGCGCGTTCGGCGACGCGCTGGCCCGGCTGGTGTCCGCGCACGCCGGCACCGTCGTCGCCGCCCGCACGCACGCCCAGCAGGCGGTGCCGACGACGTTCGGGGCCAAGACGGCGGTGCTGCTGGCCGAGGTGACGCGCCAGCGTGAGCGGGTCGCGGACGCCGCCCGGCGGGTGCGCGTGGTGTCGCTGTTCGGCGCGGGCGGCACGTCGGCGGCGATGGGCGAGCGCTCCGCCGAGGTGCGCGCGGGCGTGGCGAGCCTGCTGGGCCTGCGCACGACCGCGGTTCCGTGGCACGTGGCCAGGGACGGCGTGGCCGAGTTCGGGGTGAGGTGCGCGTCGCTGGCGGCGACGGCGGCGCGCTTCGCCCGCGAGGTCGTGGACCTGTCGCGGACCGAGGTGGGCGAGGTGCGCGAGGCGGGCGGCCATCACCGGGGCGCGTCCTCGACGATGCCGCAGAAGGCCAACCCGATCGGCTGCGAGGCCGTCATCGGCATGTCGGGCACGGCGGGCGCGCTCAGCTCCGGCCTGTTCCGCGCGATGGAGGCCGGGCACGAGCGGGCGGCCGGCGAGTGGCAGGTCGAGTGGTATGTGGTGCCGCTGCTGGCCGAGCTGGCCGCGGGCGCGCTGGCCACGGCCGCCGACGTCGCCGCCGGGCTGCGGGTCTATCCGGAGGCCATGCGGGCCAACCTGGGCGCGGAGGGCGGCCTGATCATGGCGGAGGCGTACATGATGCGCCTGGCGCCCGCGCTCGGCCGGGAGCGCGCGCACGACCTGGTCTACAAGGCCGCGCACGAGGCCCGCGCGCACGGCAGGGCGCTGGCCGACGCGCTGCGCGACGTGGCAGGGCCCGAGGACCTGGCCGGCCTGGGCGCGCTGCCCATCCCGCCCGAGTCCTACATCGGCGACGCCGAGGCGATCTGCGCCGCGGCTCTGGACGCCTGGAGGAATGAGCGATGAGTGAGAGACGACTGGCGGACCTGCTGGCCATGTGGCGCATCCGCGCCTTTGAAGAAAAGGTGCGCGACCTGCGGGCCGAGGGGCCGATCGTGGGCTCTGTGCACCTGTGCGTCGGGCAGGAGGCCATCCCGGTCGGCGCGTGCGGCGAACTGGAGCCGCACGACGCGCTGTTCGCGACCTACCGGGGGCACGGCTGGGCGCTGGCGCGGGGCGTGCCGGTGCAGCCGCTGTTCGCCGAGCTGATGGGCCGGGCGAGCGGCGTCAACGGGGGCAGGGGCGGCTCGGCCTACTTCACGGCCGCCGAGTACGGCTTCCACGGCGAGAACTCCATCGTGGGCGCGGGCGCGCCGATCGCGTGCGGGGCGGCGCTGGCCGGGCGCTTCGACGGCTCGAACCGGGCGGCGGTGTCGGTGTTCGGCGACGGCGCGATGAACCAGGGCGCGGTGCACGAGGCGATGAACTTCGCCGCCGCCTTCAGCCTGCCGGTGGTGTTCGTCTGCGAGAACAACCGCTACTCGGAGCTGACGCCGATCGCCGACATGGTACGCGGCCCGCGCCTGGCCGACCGCGCGGCGGCGTACGGGATGCCCGGTCACCGGATCGACGGCAACGACGCCGAGGCGGTGCGTTTCCACGTGCGCGACGCCCTGGAGGTCGCCCGCGAGGGCGGCGGCCCGACGCTGCTGGAGTGCATGACCGAGCGGCTGGTCGGCCACTACATCGGCGACGCCGAGGACTACCGGCAGCCCGGTGAGATGGAGCGGATCAGGCGCCGCGAGCCGATCGCCCGGCTGCGCGCGGGCCTGCTCGCCGACGGGGTGTCCGCCGCCGACGTCGACGCGGTGGAGCGCGAGGCGCGCCAGGAGATGGAATCGGCCGCCGCGGCGGCGCTGGAGGCGCCGTTCGCCGACCCCGCGACCGCGAGGGAGCACCTGTATGCGTGAGCTGTCCTACGGCGAGGCCGTCAACGCGGCCCTGCACCGGCTGATGGACGAGTTGCCGCAGACCCTCGTCTACGGCGAGGACGTCGGCGTGCCCGGCGGCGTGTTCGGCGTGACCAGGGGGCTGCGCAAACGGTTCGGCGAGCGCGCGTTCGACACCCCGATCAGCGAGTCGGCCATCCTGGGCAGCGCGGTGGGCGCGGCGATGATGGGCCGCCGCCCGATCGTCGAGATCATGTGGGCCGACTTCTCGCTGGTGGCGCTGGACCAGATCGTCAACCAGGCGGCCAACGTGCGTTACGTGTCAGGCGGGCGGCTGCGCGCGCCGCTGACGATCCGCACCCAGCAGGGCAACGCGCCGGGCGCGTGCGCGCAGCACTCGCAGTGCCTGGAGGCGCTGTTCCTGCACGTGCCGGGGCTGCGGGTGTGCATGCCGAGCACGCCGCAGGACGCCTACGACCTGCTGGTGACGGCCGTGCACTGCGACGATCCCGTGCTGGTGGTCGAGAACCGCACGCTGTACTTCGGCGCCAAGGAGCCGGTCGCGGTGGACGGCCCGGTCCAGCCGATGGGCGGGGCGCGCACCCGCCGCGCGGGCTCCGACGTGACGGTGGTGACCTGGGGCGCGATGACGCACCGGGTGCTGGAGGCGGCGCGGGCGCTGGCGGGTCACGGGATCGAGGCCGAGGTGGTGGAGACGCCGTGGCTCAACCCGTTCGACACCGAGGCCGTCGTGGCGAGCGTGGAGCGCACCCGCAGGCTCGCGGTCGTCCACGAGGCGAACGTCACGGGCGGCTTCGGCGCGGAGGTCGTCGCCCGCGTCGCGGGGGCGGGGGTGCCGCTGCTCGCGCCGCCGATCAGGATCGGCGCGCCGGACGTGCGGATACCGGCCGCGCCGGTGCTGGCGCAGGCCCTGGTGCCGGACGCCGCCCGGATCACCGAAGAAGTCAGACATTTGTCGGGAAAGCCATGAAGGGCGTCTGGCACTTCTCCTTCACGGTCGCCGACCTCGACAGGTCCGTGGCCTTCTACCGCGACCTGCTCGGGTTCGCGCTGGTGCACCGGCAGGTTCAGGACAACGACTACACCCGCAGGCTGGTGGGCTACCCGGACGCCGTCCTGCGCGTCGCCCAGCTCGCCGTGCCCGGACAGCCGCGCGGCGTCTCGACGCACGATCTGGAGCTGGTCGAGTACGTACGCCCGAAGGGCGTCCCCCGCGACCCGGCCCGCCACCTGCCGGGCGCGGCCCACCTGGCGCTCACCGTCGAGGACGCCCGCGCCGAGCACGCCAGGCTGTCGGCGGCCGGGGTGCGTTTCGTCAACCCGCCGGAGGCGATCACGGCGGGCGTCAACAGGGGCGGCTACGCCTGCTACTTCCTCGACCCGGACGAGATCACCCTGGAGCTGGTTCAACCGCCTTTTGACAGGCTCGCCGGGTAGCTCTACCTTGTGCACGCTCAAACGATTGATCAGTGAGGAGGCTGGATGACCGTCGTCGACGCCCACCAGCACTTCTGGAATGTGGAGACGGGCTCGTACCCGTGGCTGACGCCGGAACACGGGCCGATCTTCCGCACCTTCGAGCCGGAGGAGCTGCTCCCCCAGCTCGCGGCGGCGGGGGTCGGCCGCACGGTCCTGGTGCAGGCGATGGACTCCTACGCCGACACCGACGCCATGCTCGCGCAGGCCGACGCCCATGACGTCATCGGCGCGGTGGTCGGCTGGGTGCCGCTGGAGCGGCCCGGCGAGGCGGCCGGGGCGCTGGAACGTTACCGTCGCCACCCCAGGTTCGCGGGGGTGCGGCACCTCATCCACGACGAGCCCGACCCCGACTGGGTGCTGCGCGAGCCGGTGATCGAGGGCCTGAAGCTGCTCGCGGCGGCCGGGCTGCCGTTCGACGTGGTGGCGGTGCTGCCTCGGCACCTGGAGCACGTCCCGGTGCTGGCCGAGCGGGTGCCTGGGCTGCGGATGGTCATCGACCACCTGGCCAAGCCGCCGATCAAGGAGAAGGGCTGGGAGCCGTGGGCGTCGCTGCTGGCCCGTGCGGCCGAGGTCCCTGGGGTGCACGCGAAGGTGTCGGGCCTGAACACGGCGGCCGACGCGGAAACGTGGACGGCCGAGGACCTGCGGCCCTACGTCGAGCACGCGCTGGAGGTCTTCGGGCCCGGGCGGCTGATGTTCGGCAGCGACTGGCCGGTGGCGCTGCTGGCCGGAGACTATGCGAAGGTGTGGCGGGAGACCGGGGCGCTGTTGTCGGGCCTGTCCGCCGCCGACCGGGCTGACGTGCTCGGCGGCACCGCGACCCGTTTCTACGGCATCGGGGAGGATCCGGCGTGATCGACGTGTTCGCGCCCATCGCGGCCGCGGTGGACCTGTCCATCCCGGCCGGGCACCGGCTGCCGATCGCGGTCGTCGGGGCCGGGGCCATCGTGGACGTGGCCCACCTGCCGGCCTACCGGCGGGCGGGCTTGGAGGTGACCGGCCTGTACGACCTCGACGCCGGGCGGGCCGCGCAGGTGGCCGGGCGGCACGGGGTGCCCAGGACGTACGCGACGCTGGAGGAACTGCTGGCCGACGAGCGGGTCGCGGTCGTGGACATCGCCGTCGCGCCCTCGGCGCAGCCCGCCATCGCCCGCGCGGCCCTGTCGGCGGGCAAGCACCTGCTGTGCCAGAAGCCGTTCGCGCCCGACGTGGCCACCGCGCGCGGGATCGTCGACCTGGCCGCGGGCAGCGGGCTCAAGGTCGCGGTCAACCAGCAGCTCCGCTTCGACGAGGGCATCGCCGCCGCCCGCGCCATGGTGCGCGCCGGGTGGATCGGCGAGCCGACGGCGATGACGTTCACCGTCAACATCCTGACCGACTGGAGCGCCTGGGACTGGCTCGTCGCCACAGAACGCCTGGAGATCGTCTACCACTCCATCCACTACCTGGATGCCATCCGCTCGATCCTCGGCGACCCGGAGATCGTCTTCTGCACCGGCAGCCGCACCCCCGGCCAGCTCGCCAAGGGCGAGACCAGGACGATGAGCACGCTCGTCTACCCGGGCGAGCTGCGCGCGCTGGTGCACGCCACCCACGAGAACCGCGCCGGCGACCAGGAGGCGTCCTTCCGCATCGACGGCACGCGAGGGGCCATCAAGGGCACGCTCGGCCTGCTGTACGACTATCCGCACGGCCGCCCCGACACCCTTGAGGTCAACAGCCGGGTGCTGCCGACCGACGGCTGGCTGCCGTACCCGGTGACCGGGCGGTGGCTGCCCGACGCGGTGGCCGGGCCGATGGGCTCGCTGCTGCGGGCGATCGCCGAGGGCGGCGAGCCCGAGACGTCCGGCGCCGACAACCTCGGCACCCTGCGCCTGCTCGACGCGCTCTACCGCTCGATGGACACCGGCGAGAGCCGGCAGCCCGGATCGCCGGCATGAAGCCTCAACGGGTCACCCTCGCCGACGTCGCCGCCATGGCGAGGGTCGACAGGGCCGTCGTCTCGCGCGTCATCAACAAGGACCCCACGCTCAACATCCGGCCGCAGACGCGCGAGCGGGTGCTGGCGGCCATCGACGAGCTCGGCTACCGGCCCAACGTCGCCGCGCGGAGCCTGCGCACCTCCCGCGCGCACATGTTCGGGCTGTTCATCCCCGACTTCGCCAACCCCGTCTACGCCGAGATCATCAAGGGCGCGGAGGCGGAGGCCGCGGCGCAGGGGTACGTGCTGGTCACCGGCAGCGCCTCGGGCACGGGCATGGGGTCGGGCACCGGGCTCGGCGAGTACATGGACCGCATCGGCCAGGGCCGCATCGACGGACTGCTGCTGGCGGGGACGGGCGACGAGCCGGGGCTGATCGAGCAGCTCGACCGGGCGGCCATCCCGTGGCTCATGCTCAACAACCGCAGCAGGGGCGTCAAACGGTACGTCATCCTCGACGACCAGCGGGCCGCCGCGCTCGCCGTGGAGCACCTGGTGCGCCTCGGTCACCGCCGCATCGCCCACCTGGCGGGCCCGTCGAGCGCCGACACGGCCACCCGCAGGTCGGCGGGGTACTCGGCGGCGATGCGTGCCGCGGGCCTGCCGGAGGGCCCGATCACGGCGGCCGACTACACGCCCGCGGGCGGGGCGGCGGCCATGGGCCGGCTGCTGGCCGGGTCAGAGCGGCCGACGGCGGTGTTCGTCGCGAACGTGGCCTCGGCCATCGGCGCGATGGAGGGCGTGCGCTCGGCCGGGCTGGAGATCCCCCGCGACATGTCCATCGTCGCCGTGCACGATCTGCCCCTGGCGAGCTACCTGTATCCGGCGCTGACGACCGTGCGCATGCCGCTGGCCGAGCTCGGCCGCCGCGGGGTGACGCTGCTGGGCAGCCTGAAGCCGGACGACACCGTCGCAGAGGTGATGGCGGGGCCGATCGAGCTGATCCAGCGCCGCTCGACCGCGCCGCCCGGCGAACGGCGATGAGTTGGGGCGTGATCCGCGGTCCATATCTCTGAGCCCTACTCACATGGAGGCGGATGATGAGCAAACTGCTGTATTCGGTGAGCATGTCGGTGGACGGCTTCATCGCCGGGCCGGGCGGCGACATGTCGTGGCTGACGGAGCATCTCGGCCCCAACCCCCTGGTCGACGAGCTCATCGGCGACATTGGGGCGCTGCTGGTGGGCAACCGGACCTTTCGCGGCGATGACCCGCACAAGGACACCGAGAAGGAGGGGAAGGCGTTCGGCGGCGGGTGGAGCGGGCCGCAGTTCATCCTCACCCACCACATCCCGGCCGATTCACCGCCCGGCATCACCTTCGTCGGCGACCTGGCCACCGCCGTCGCCGCCGCCAAGGACGCGGCGGGCGGGAAGTACGTCAACGTGCTCGGGGCGGACGTCGCCCGGCAGTGCCTGGAGGCGGGGCTGCTCGACGAGGTGCTCACGATCGTGGTGCCGGTGATGCTCGGGGACGGGGTCCGGCTCTTCGACCGGCCGGACGGCGCGGGCGTCAGGCTGGAGCGCGTCAGCGTGAGCCACGTGCCGCACGCCACGAACCTCTGGTACCGCGTGACCGGCTGAGCGGTCTCCGCTTGGCCACACAGCGGCGATCACTGCGGCACGGCGGTGAACAGCTCGTAGCTGTGCCCGTTGGGGTCGCGCACGTACACGCCGCGACCGCCGCCGAGGTGGTTGATGTCGCGGTCCCAGCCGTTCATGGGACCGGAGCCGTAGTCGATCGCCGGATCCCGTCTGAGCCGCTCCATGACCGCGTCGAAGGTGTCGTCGTCGACCAGGAACGCGTAGTGGCCGGGCTGGGGCTGGTGGCGGTCGTCGAAGTCGAGGGTGAGGTCGTCGTTGACGCCGACCGGCGCGAACGGCCCGGAGGGCGGGCCGGCTCGCAGGCCCAGCAGGTCGGCGAAGAACGCGGCCGCCTCGTTCCGGTCGGCGGCAGGGACGATCAGGTGGTTCATGAGGATGGCCATGGAGATCCCTTACAACGAAGATGCGTGCGATTCGCACACAATCATATGTGCGTATCGCATGCAAATTGCCGTAGGGTGAGGGCATGAAAGAGCGGCGGGACGACGGAGGGCCCGCGCTGTTCCGCCTGGTGCGCTTCTGGTCACGCAGGTGGGCCGGACGGGCGTCGGAGGAGCTCACCGGCGAGCCGCGCCACATGCAGCACATCCTGGTCGTCGAGGCCGTGGCCACGAACGCGTACCCGGCCGGCGCCGGGGCGCACGAGGCGATCACCGTGGGCACCGTGGCGCACCAGCTCGGGCTCGACCATTCGGGCGCCAGCCGCATGGTGAGAGACACGGTCGAAGCGGGCTACCTCGCCCGCGCCACCTCCGAACACGACCGGCGCCGCGCCTCCCTGCGGCTCACCGAGAGCGGGCAGGAGCTGCTTGCGGGGGCCAGGCGGTGGCAGCGCCAGGCCTTCGAGGAGCTGACCGCTTCCTGGGCCGAGCACGACCGGCGGCAGTTCGCTGGCTATCTCCAGCGCCTGGCCGACGACGTCGGCGCATAGGCGTGCCACGACATGGAACAACTCACCGTGTTGCGATGAGACTGACGCCCCCTGACCATCGATCGTTTGGCCCCACTGTCTATTCATCTTCGATCAGGTTCGATCGGTACGATGGAGATCGGGTATCGAAGGTGGAGGTGTGCGCATGACGGTCTCCGAGGCGCAGGGCCAGTTGCCGGCCGAGCGCCGCGCGCGGCTGATGGAGCTGCTGCGGCGGCGGGGGATCGTGCGCGTGCACGACCTGGCCTCGGAGCTGGCGGTGTCGGCGATCACCATCAGGCGCGACATCACGCTGCTGGCCGAGGAGGGCGTCGTCCGGCGGGTGCGCGGCGGGGCGGCGCTGGCCGAGGAGCCGTCGCGGGCGCCCGCCGTCACCACCGAGGGCGAGGCGGCCGGGCCGATGACCGTGGGCATGGTGGTGCCCTCGCTCGACTACTACTGGCCCGACGTCATCCGCGGGGTGCGCGAGGCCGCCGGGGAGGCCGGGGTGCGGGTGGTGCTGCGCGGGGCCACCTACCAGGTGGCCGACGAGCAGCGGCAGCTCGCCTCGCTGGTCGAGACGGTGGGCGTCGACGGGCTGCTGGTCGCGCCGACGACCGGCAACTCCGAGGGCGAGGCGCTGGTGCGGTGGCTGCAGGCGGCCGGGGTCCCCGTAGTCCTCATCGAACGGGCGGCCGTGGTGGGGCCGTACCGCGAGGCCATGGAGTCCGTGGTCAGCGATCACACGCTGGGGGCGGCGATGGCCGTGCGGCACCTGGCCGAGCTGGGGCATCGCCGCATCGGGGTGATCACCACGCTGACCAGCCCGACGGCGCCGCACGTACGCGCCGGATGGCGGCTGGCCTGCGAGGAACTGGGGCTGGCCACCGACGACGTGCCCGACGTGCGCACCGTCGACCGGCGCGACCCCGGGTGGGCGCGGGCGCTCGACGAGGTGCTCGACGCCTGCGCGGCCTCCGGCGCCACCGCGCTGCTCGTGCACTCCGACCCCGAGGCGATCTCGCTGGTCGAACGGTGCCAGGATCGGGGCATCAGGATCCCCGGCGACCTGGCCGTGGTCACCTACGACGATGAGGTGGCCGAGCTGTGCGACCCGCCGCTCACGGCCATCCGGCCGCCCAAGGCGGCGATCGGGCGGGCGGCGTTCGACCTGCTGACGGCGCGGCTCCACGATCCGAAGCGGCCGGCGCATCGGGTGGTGGTCGGGCCGCAGCTCATCGTCCGGGGGTCGTCATCGTCCTGACGGGGTGAGCAGGGGGCGGACGTCGATGATGTCGGCGGCGCCATCCGGCCAGGTCACCCGGGCGAACGGCCGGGCGGTCGCGGGGTACGGCGGCTCGGTCCCCGTCGCGGCGGGTTCGGTTTCCGTCGTGGCGGGTTCGGTTATCTCGGGGGTGTGCCAGGTGATCGTTGGGGGGCGGCCCTCGTGAGGGTGGCCGGCCAGGTAAACGGCCGCCTCGTACCAGCGGCCCGGCTGCGCCGCCGGGGTCGTCGCACACCAGGGGACGAGCGTCCATGGGGCGAGCGGGGTGGCGTTCTCGGCTGGGGTCACGCCGTGCGCGTCCAGCCCTTCGCCGCCGCGTACCCAGGAGTGGATCCCCTGCTGGAGCTCCGGGGTGGTGGCGGGCAGTGGCCAGCCGCCGATGCGGAGGCGTCCCGTCGCGTCGCCGACCCGGACGAGGCGGACCTCCCACGGGCCGCGTACCAGGCTGGCCACGTGCACCCACGGCCCGAGCCGTACCTCGCCGGCGCGTCCGTTTCCGTGATCGGGCACGTCGGGGTCCGGCTCGACCCAGTGGGCCCGCCAGCGTGACGCCCCGGCGACCGTCCCCGTGTCGAGGCGGTCGAGCAGGAGCGTCTCGAAGCCCGTGCGGTGGCTGGGCACGCCCTGCTCGTCGAGCAGCACCACCGACTGGTCCAGCGGATGGCCGGCGTGTTCTCCGGCGAGCACGGGTGAGGTGGCGGTCGAGTAGCCGAGGCGGGCGTAGAGGGGCGAGTCGGTCAGGTTCGAGCCGGGCAGGGAGTGGTCGGTGCCGTGGTTGGTCACCCGGACGACGCCGTCGTCGCGGGTGCCGCTGACGAGCCAGCCGGGCGCGCGGACGACGAGGTTGTAGTCGGCGGTCTCGACCGGGAGGGGTTCTTCGACGGCCGTCCACACCGGGTGGTCGGCGGGCAGGGCCAGGCCGAACAGGCCCTTGGCCGCCCAGTACGGGGAACCCGGCCCCGAATAGGACTGGGCGATCGGCCGCCAAGGGCCGTGCCAGCCCAGGGTGAGCAGGCCGTCCTCGTCCGGCGCGCCGTGCTCGGTGAAGTGGCGCAGGATGCCGGACGCGGCCCGGCGCAGGAGCCCGGGTGCGGGGGTCGTGAGGCCCGCGCGGGCGCCGGCCCAGAACTGCGCCGCCGCGGCGAACCGGTATGTCAGGCTGCGGCCCTGGACGAGCGGCGAGCCGTCGGCGCCCACCAGGTGGACGGCGTCGTGCAGGTAGCGCCGAAGCCGCTCCAGGTACACCGGCCGCCTGGCCTCGGCCTCGGGCTCTCCCTCGGCCATCTCGGTCCAGAGCAGCGGATAGAAGTGCAGCGCCCAGCCGGTGTAGTGATCGTAGGCGCGTTCCGCGCCGTCGGCGTACCAGCCGTCCTCGCGGACGAAGCCGTCCGACAGGGCGAGCCCGGCCGCGATGTCCTCGCGTGAGAACGGGCCGCCGACGGAGGCGAGGAACTGTTCGACGACGATCTGGAACCAGACCCAGTTGATGGGCGGGTAGCCGGAGCCGATCGCGGGCGCGAGGTAGTCGATGATCTGCTCTTGTACGACGGGCTTGAGCCGGTCCCACAACCACGGCCTGGTCAGGTGGAGTACCAGGGCGATCGAGGCGGCCTCGACCTTGGCCTGGCCGTGCTCGTCCAGACGTACCCAGCGTTCGGGAGAGTGGGGGTCGGTGCCGGTGGCCAGGCCCTCGGCGTACCACTCCATCAAGCCCAGCGGGTCGGCCCCGCCCTCCCCCGCCACCCTGAACCCGGCCGCGAGCAGGGTGCGCGCGAAGCCCTCCAGCCCGTCGACGTCAGGACCGTAGCCGCCGGGACGGCCAGGGAAGGAGACGCGCGCGTGTCCGGGCGAGCCGTGACGGCGGGCCGCGAGCAGGATGCGGTCGGCGATCGCCGCCCAGTGCGCCCTCGTCCAGCCGGTGTACGGCGAGAGCCGCAGGTCGTCGTAGTCGTGCGGCATCCGGACGCCCTTCCCCTGAGATGACCTGATCGTACATGAGCATTTACTGATCGATCGATCCGCTGCACGAGAAAGCTCGCCATGGAGATAGCCGGGATACGATCATATCTGAGCGAATGTGATCGAGGATTGTTCGTTGCCGCGTCGTTCGGCGTCGATGGGAGGCAGCGCCCGCCGCCGCGTGATCTCCGGAAACGCGGTTTTGGGCGCCCGATTCGACGTCATTGACATCTCCGCAAAACGGACCCTAGGTTGTTCGAAACGCTTCGACAAGCCTGGACGGGCGGTTCCGAGCAGGCAGGCGACCCCGGGCGGACGGACGGTGGCGAGGCGGAGTGGGGATGATGGGGCGGCTTGGGATGCGTGCGCTCACCGACGGCCGTGGTCTGCTGTTCGGCGGCGACTACAACCCCGAGCAGTGGCCGGAGCACGTGTGGGCCGAGGACGTCGAGCTGATGCGCGCGGCAGGCGTCAACCTGGTCACGGTCGGCGTCTTCAGCTGGGCGCGGATCGAGCCGGAGCCCGGCGTGCGCGACTTCGCCTGGCTGGACCGGGTGCTTGACCTCATGCACGGGGCCGGCATCGCCGTGGACCTGGCCACCCCGACGGCCTCGCCGCCGCCGTGGCTGGGACACCGCTGGCCGAGCACGCTCCAGGTGGACGAGCGGGGCCACCGCCTCTGGTACGGCTCCCGCAACCAGTTCTGCCCGAACTCGCCGATCTACCGCAAGCGGGCCCTGTCGATCGTGACCGACCTGGCCGAACGGTACGCCGCCCACCCGGCGCCGGCGCTGTGGCACGTGGGCAACGAGTACGGCCAGGTGTGCCACTGCGACGACTCGGCGGCCGCGTTCCGCACCTGGTTGAGGGGGCGCTACGGCGACCTGGACACGCTCAA
Organism: Nonomuraea purpurea; assembly: GCF_042650645.1. NCBI lineage: Bacteria > Bacillati > Actinomycetota > Actinomycetes > Streptosporangiales > Streptosporangiaceae > Nonomuraea > Nonomuraea purpurea. The sequence continues at coordinate 143,383 of NZ_JBHSBI010000012.1, read as the reverse complement.
CGAAGCCTGGGGCACCACGTTCTGGAGCCAGCGATACAGCGATTGGGCCGAGATCATCCCGCCGCGCCACGCCCCGTACCTGATCAACCCGTCGCAGCGTCTCGACTGGCGGCGGTTCTGCTCCGACGCCCTGCTAGACCATTTCCGCGCCGAACGCGACATCCTGCGCGAGCACACCCCCGACCGCCCCGTCACCACGAACTTCATGGGCTTCTTCAAACCGGTCGACTACGCCAGGTGGGCCGGCGAGCAGGACATCGTCTCCAACGACTGCTACCCCGACCCCGGCGACCCGCTCTCCCCCGCCAGGACGGCCCTGACCCACGACCTGATGCGCGGCCTGGGCCAGGGGCGGCCGTGGCTGCTGATGGAGCAGACGACCAGCGCCGTCAACTGGCGGCCGCACAACCTGCCCAAGCCGCCCGGCCAGTTCCGGCTGGAGTCCCTGCAGGCGCTGGCCAGGGGCGCGGACGGGCTGTGTTACTTCCAGTGGCGGGCCTCGGCGTTCGGCGCCGAGCGCTTCCACTCCGCGATGCTCCCGCACGCGGGCCCCGGCACGCGCCTGCACGCCGCCGTCCGCGCCCACGGGCGGGAGTTGCGCAGGCTGGCCCGCGTGGCGGGCGAGCCGGTGCCGGCGCGGGTGGCGATGGTGTTCGACTGGGAGAGCTGGTGGGCGCTGGAGGAGCCCGGCCGGCCCAGCGACCGGCTGAACGCCGACGAGCAGCTCCTGCGGTACTACCTGCCGCTGTGGGAGCGGGGGGTGAGCGTGGACGTCGTGCCGCCCTCGGCGGAGCTGGGGGCCTACGCGCTGGTGGTGGCGCCGAACCTGTTCCTCATCAGCGACGAGGACGCCGCGGCCCTGACCGCGTACGCGCGGGCCGGCGGGGTGCTGGTCGTGGGGCCGTTCTCGGGGGTGGTGGACCCTCGGGCGCACGTGCGTACCGGACGGTTCCCCGCGCCGCTGCGCGAGGTGCTCGGCGCATCAGGCGAGGAGTGGCTGCCCGCCCAGGACGGGCCGGTCCCCTGCCGCTGGGCCGGGGGCGGCGCGTTCGAGGCGCACACCTGGACCGAGTCGCTGGCCGCCGAGGGGGCCGAGCCGGTGGCCGAGTTCGCCGAGGGCGACCTGGCCGGACGGCCCGCCGTGCTGCGCCACCGTTTCGGGAACGGCGTCGCCTGGTACGTGGCCACCCTGCCGGAGACGGAGGCGCTCGGGGAGCTGACCGAACGGGTGCTGCGAGACGCGGGCCTAGCGGGAGCGCTCCCATCGGGCGTCCTGCCTCCGGGACTGGAGGCGGTACGCCGGGGCGAGGTGCTGTTCCTGCTCAACCACGGCGACGGCACGGCGACCGTGCCCGTCCCGCACCCGGCGCAGGACCTGCTCACCGGGACGACCGTGACGGACCACGTGACGCTGGCCCCGCGCGAGGTCGCCGCATTACGGGAGAAGCGCCCGCACGAACCGGCTTGAACGACATCGACACCATCGTGAAGGAGCAGCATGACCGCCTTCCCCGAGAACTTCCTGTGGGGCACCGCCACGGCCGCCTACCAGGTCGAGGGCGCGTGGGCCGAGGACGGCCGCGGCCCGTCGATCTGGGACACCTTCTCCCACACCCCCGGCCTGGTCGCGGGCGGCGACACCGGCGACGCGGCCTGCGACCACTACCACCGGCTGGATGAGGACCTCGGCATCCTGACGGCGCTGGGCGTGGGCGCCTACCGGTTCTCGATCTCCTGGCCGCGGGTGCGTCCCGGCGGTCGCGGGCCGCTCAACCAGGCGGGCGTCGACTTCTACGACCGCCTGATCGACGGCCTGCTCGCCAGGGACATCGCCCCCGTGGCCACCCTCTACCACTGGGACCTGCCGCAGGAACTGGAGGAGGCGGGCGGCTGGCCGGAGCGCGACACGGCGCTGCGGTTCGCCGAGTACGCCCATCTCATGGGCGAGCGGTTCGGCGACCGCGTCCGCACCTGGATCACCCTGAACGAGCCGTGGTGCTCGGCCTACCTGGGCTACGCCTCCGGCGTGCACGCCCCGGCCAGGACCGAGCCCGCCGCCGCGCTGGCCGCCGTGCACCATCTGAACCTCGGCCACGGCCTGGCCGTGCAGGCCCTGCGCGCGGTCGCCGACCCGGCCGCGCAGCTCTCGGTGACGCTCAACCTGCACCACGTGCGGGGCGTGTCAGAGGGGGACGCCGACGCCGTGCGCCGGGTGGACGCCGTGGCCAACCGGGCTTTCCTCGGCCCGATGCTGGAGGGCGCCTACCCGGACGACCTGATCGCCGACACCGCCTCGGTGACCGACTGGTCGTTCGTGCGCGACGGCGACACGGCGACCGCCTGCCAGCCGCTGGACATGCTGGGCGTCAACTACTACAACCCCACGCTGGTACGCCAGTGGGGCGGCGGGGGCGGCAGGCAGTCCGCCGACGGGCACCAGGACGGGACCGCCTCGCCGTGGATCGGGTGCGAGGACGTCGAGTTCGTCCGGCAGCCCGGCCCGTACACGGAGATGGGCTGGAACATCGACGAGAGCGGCCTGACGGAACTGCTCCTGCGGCTGCGCCGCGACCACCCGGACACGCCCCTGATGATCACCGAGAACGGCGCCGCGTTCGCCGACGCCGTGGACGCCGACGGGCGCGTCAGGGACGAGCGGCGCGTCGACTACCTGCACCGGCACCTGTCCGCCGTGGCCGAGGCGATCGAAGCGGGGGCGGACGTGCGCGGCTACTTCGTGTGGTCGCTGATGGACAACTTCGAGTGGGCCCACGGCTACGCCAAGCGGTTCGGCATCGTGCGCGTGGACCGGGACACGATGGAGCGCACCTGGAAGGACAGCGCCTTCTGGTACCGGGACGTGGTCGCCGCGAACGCGCTGCCCGCCGCCTCCGCTGCCGCGGGACACGACGGCTGAGCAGCCGCGCGGCCGGTTCTGTCAGAGCTTGCGGCCCACGCCCCCGACGAAGGTGTGGTAGGTGATGCCGGGCGTGGCGTGGTCGCCCTCGTCGGGACGCCACTCCGGCAGCGGCACCAGCCCGGGTTCGAGCAGTTCGAGGCCGTCGAAGCGGGCCCTGCTCTACCAGCGGTCGAGGTGCAGAACTTCGTCGAGCGGTTGCCTCGGCGCGGGCTTGAACGTCTCCCCCGTGTAGTAGGCGGTGGGGATGAGCACGCCCTGGCGGACGTCCGCGGGAATGCCGAGCAGTTCGGCGATCTCACTCTCGTAGGCCAGGTGCAGGGTCGTCCAGGCCGTGCCCAATCCTCGGGCGCGGGCGGCCAGCATGTAGCTCCACGCCGCCGGCAGCACCGACCCCCACAGCCCCGCCTGGTTGCCCTCGGGCAGGCCGGACGCCTGAATGCAGGCGATCACCTGCACCGGCACGTCGCCCATGTGCTCGCCCAGGTAGGCGGAGCTGTCGGAGACGCGCCGCTGCGTGGCCGCCCTGACCGGGTCGTCCTGGAACAGCGAGCCCGCCCCGGTCCCCGACGCGTGGTAGGCCCGCACCGACCTGCGGTAGTAGTCGCCGACCTGCGCGCGCAGCCCGGGGTCGGTGACCACGATCCAGTGCCAGCCCTGCCGGTTGCCGCCGCTGGGCGCCTGCAGGGCGATCTCCAGGCATTCGCGCACCAGCTCCATCGGGACGGGACGGGTGAGGTCGAGGCGCTTGCGGACGCTGCGGGTCGTGGTGAGCAGCTCGTCGATCGTCATCTGCCCATCATGCCAACTGCTCTTGCTCCCCGGGGGTGTCGGTGACGACCGTGACCGCGCCGGGCGCGACGGTGATCGGGCCGTCGTGGCGGACGCCGTCGAAGACGTCCGTGCCGGTCACCCCCTCGACCGTCACGGGCTCGTCGCCGTGGTTGATCAGGAAGGTGTGGCCGCCCCTGCGCACCAGCTCCAGGGTCTCGGGCAGGCCGAGGGGGCGGGCGACGGCGGCGTGGTCGAGCACCTGTGACAGCAGGTCGCGCAGGCCGGTGACGGGGGCGGTGGCCAGGTACCAGGCGGTGCCCGCGCCGAGGTCGTGGCGGGTGAAGGCGGGGTGGCCCGCGTCGGGGCCCGCCGCGAAGTCGCGGACGGCGACCGCGCCGGCCGGGCGGACCCGTTCGGACCAGATGCGCGCGGTGTCGCCGCCGGTCAGGGTGACGGTCTCGTGTTCGCGCAGCGGGTGGAACTCCTCGATCGACAGGCCGAGCAGCTCGCGGAGCGCGCCGGGGTGAGCGCCGGGGTGGATGGTGTCGTGCTCGTCCACGATGCCGGAGAAGTACGACACGAGCAGGTTGCCGCCTGCTTCGACGTACCGGTGGAGGTTTTTGGCGGCGGCCTCGGTGAGGAGGTACGAGCTGGGCGCAACCACCACCCGATATCCCGAAATATCGGCGGAAGGGTGGACGAAATCCACCGTGACGTGTTCCCGCCACAACACCTCGTAGAAGGCGTCCATCCGCTCGCGGAAGGTCAGGTCCACCGACGGCCGCCAGTCCAGCTCCAGCGCCCAGTACGACTCCCAGTCCCACACGATCGCCACCTCGGCCCGCACCCGGCTGCCCCGCAGACCGGCCAGCGCCCGCAGGTCCGCCCCCAGCCGCACCACCTCGCGCCACTGCTCCGAGTCGGTCCCCGCGTGCGGCACGAGCCCCGAGTGGAACTTCTCCGCCCCGAACCGCGACGCCCTGAACTGGAAGAACAGCACGCTGTCCGAGCCTCTGGCGACGTGCGCGAGGCTGTTGCGGCGCATCTCGCCCGGCCGCTTGGCGAGGTTGCGCGGCTGCCAGTTGACCGCCCCCGCGGAGTGCTCCATGAGCATCCACGGCGCGCCACCCGCCACCGAGCGGGCCAGGTCGGCGGACATGGCCAGGTCGATGTGGTTGTCGGGCCGCTCGGCCTTGAGATAGTGGTCGTTGGCGATCACGTCGAGCTCGCGGGCCCACTGCCACAGGTCGGCGGACTTGCAGTTCACGGTGCCGGCGAAGTTCGTGGTCACGGGCACGCCCGGGGTGAGCTCGCGCAGGATGTCGCGCTGGAGGGCGTAGTGCTCGCGGTGCTGGCCGTCGCTGAAGCGGGCGTAGTCGAGCCGCTGGGCGGGGTTGACGACCGTGTGATTGAAGCGCGGGGCGTCGATCTGGGACCAGTCGGTGTAGGTCTGGCCCCAGAAGGTGGCGCCCCATGCCTCGTTCAATGCTGAAATATCGCGGTAGGTGAGTTGGAGCCACGTGCGCCAGGCCGCCACGCTGTGCTCGCAGTAGCACTCGCCGAGCGGCGCCCCGTACTCGTTGTGCACGTGCCACATGACCACGGCCGGGTGGCCGCGGTAGTGCCCGGCCAGCGCCCGCACCAGCCGCGCGGTCGCCTTACGGAAGGCCGGGGCGCTGGAGCAGGCGCTCTGCCTGCCGCCGAACCCGATCCGCGTCCCCTCCCTGGTCACCGGCAGCACGTCGGGGTGGCGGGCGACGAACCAGGCGGGCGGGGCGGCCGTCGGCGTGGCCAGGTTCACCGCGACGCCCGCCGCGTGCAGCCGGTCGATGATCTCGTCCAGCCAGCCGAACGCGTAGCGCCCCTCCGAGGGCTCCATCAGCGCCCACGTGAACAGGCCCAGGCTGACCAGGTTGACCCCGGCCGCGCGCATCAGGGCCGTGTCCTCTTCCAGGACCTCGCGCGGCCACTGCTCCGGGTTGTAGTCGCCGCCGAAGGCGATACCCGCAGGACGCTCCGGATACATCCATCCCCCTTGAAAAGCTCTGTGAACGTGCACAGTAATGCTGGTCACACTGCCAGGGAATCGCTACCTCGAATTTCCCAGCAAATCACGAGAACGTAACACCTCTTGACGGCCGTTTCCGGGCTGTTCCACTCTGTGCGCGTTCACAGAACACTATGGAGGTACGCATGCGCGCCCACCGCCTTGGAGCAGCCCTGGCCGTCGCACTCACGGCCGCACTCGCCAGCTGCGGGTCCAGCGAACCCACGCCAGCCCCCAAGGCGGAGCAGAGCCCGGCGACCGCCGCCCAGGGCCCGGTCAAGCTCACGTACTGGACCTGGGCCCCCAACATGGACAAGATCGTCGCAGTGTGGAACCAGGCCAATCCGGACATCCAGGTGACGGTCAGCAAGCAGGCGGGCGGCGACGACGCGGCGGCCAAGTTCCTGACCGCGGCCAAGGCGGGCAACCCGCCGGACCTGGTGCAGGCCGAATACCAGCACCTGCCGTCGTTCATCGCCGCCGACGCGGTGGCCGACCTCAAGGCCGAGACCGCCGCGGTCAAGGGCGAGTTCTCCGACGGCCTGTGGGGCCTGGTCACGCTCGGCACCGACGCGGTGTACGGCCTCCCGCAGGACAGCGGCCCGATGATGCTCTTCTACCGCGAGGACCTGTTCGACAAGTACGGCCTCGCGGTCCCGAAGACCTGGCAGGAGTACGGCGAGGCGGCCCGCGCCCTGCGCAAGAAGGATCCGAAGGCCTACCTCGGCACGTTCTCCAGCAAGGATCCGGGAGCGTTCACAGGGCTGGCGCAGCAGGCCGGGGCCCAGTGGTGGGCGATCAGCGGCGAGTCCTGGAAGGTGAACGTCGCCGACGAGCCCACCAAGAGGGTCGCCGACTACTGGGGCGCGCTGGTCAAGGAGGACGCCATCGACGACATGCCGTTCTTCACCCCCGAGTGGAACAAGGCCCTCAACGACGACCGGCTGCTGACCTGGCCGTCGGCGGTGTGGGCGCCGGGCGTGCTGTCGAGCAACGCGCCCAAGGGCAAGGGCAAGTGGGCCGTCGCCCCACTGCCGCAGTGGAACGCCGGCGAGAACGTCAGCGGCTTCTGGGGCGGCTCGTCGGTCGCCGTCGCGGCCAAGTCGCCGAACAAGGCGGCCGCGGCGCGGTTCATCACCTGGCTCAACACCGACCCCGCAGCCCTGGACCTGCTGGTCAAGGAGGCCGCGATCTATCCGGCCGCGACGAAGGCCCAGGCGGCGCTGACCCAGGCGCCCGAGTACTTCGCCAACCAGTCCGACTTCTGGCAGCAGGCCGCGGCCGTCTCCGCCGGGGCGCGCGGCTTCACCTTCGGCCCGAACGTCGGCGTGACCTACAACGCCTTCAAGGACTCCTTCGACAAGGCGCTGCAGAACAAGTCGGCCTTCTCCGACGCCGTCCAGGCCGTGCAGGACGCCACGGTCGCCGACATGCGCAAGGCCGGCTTCCAGATCGCCTCATGAAGCGGCCGGAGAGGGGAGCCTGGCCCTACCTGTTCCTGACGCCCGCGATCGTGCTGTTCACGCTCTTCCTGGCGATTCCCATCGGCTACACCGTCTACCTGGCGATGCGCAGGAGCAAGGTGTCCGGGCTCGGTCTGGGCAGGGGCGCGCGCAGGGAGGTGTTCGTCGGGTTCGACAACTTCGCCGCCGCCCTGTCCGACGCCGAGTTGTGGCAGGGCTGGCTGCGGGTGCTCGGCTACGGCGCGCTGGTGCTGGCCGTGATGCTGGGGCTGGCGCTGCTGTTCGCGTTGCTGCTGGACTCGGCGCGGGTGCGGCTGGCCAGGTTCTCACGGATCGCGATCTTCCTGCCGTACGCGGTGCCGGGCGTGGCGGCCACGCTGCTGTGGGGCTTCCTCTACCTGCCCTCGCTCAGCCCGTTCAGGGACATCCTGGACGTCGACTTCCTGGGGGCGACCACGGTCACCTTCTCCATGGCGAACGTGGCGGTGTGGGGCGGGGTCGGCTTCAACATGCTCGTGCTCTACACGACGCTGCGGGCGATCCCGCGCGACCTGTACGAGGCCGCCCGCCTCGACGGCGCCTCGGAGCTCCAGATCGCGATCCGGGTCAAGATCCCGATCCTGACCCCGGCGATCATCCTGACCACCGTGTTCTCGATCATCGCGACGATCCAGGTGTTCACCGAGCCCACGGCGCTGCGCCCGCTGACCAACACGATCAGCTCCACGTGGAGCCCGCTCATGAAGGTCTACCGCGACGCGTTCGTCACCGGCGACCTGTACTCGGCCGCCGCCACCTCGATCGTCATCGCCGCGATCTCGCTCGTCCTGTCGTTCGGTTTCCTGCGCGTGGTCCGCGACCGCGCCTTCGGGGAGGGCTGATGGCCGCCGTCTCGCATCGCAAGCCGCTCGCCGGTCTGGCGCCGACCGCGCTGCTGCTGCTGGGCGCGCTCTACTGCCTGTTCCCGGTGGGCTGGGTGCTGATCGCGGCCACCAAGTCGCCCGGCGAGCTGTTCAGCACGGCCACGCTCGCCTTCGGTACCGGTTTCCTGGACAACGTGGCCGAGCTGTTCGCCTACCGCGACGGCGTGTTCTGGTTGTGGGCGGCCAACACGCTGCTGTACGCGGGCGGCGGCGCGCTGCTGTCGACCGCCGTGTCGGCGGTCTCGGGGTACACGCTGGCGAAGTACCGTTTCCGCGGCCGGAACCTGATCTTCAACCTGCTCATCGGCGGCATCCTGGTGCCGGGCGTGGTGCTGGCGATCCCGCAGTACCTGCTGTTCTCCAAGATCGGCCTGGCCGACAGCCACTGGGCCGTCCTGCTGCCGCAGATCCTGCATCCGTACGGCATCTACCTGGCCCGCGTCTACGCCGCCGCGGCCGTCCCCGACTCGCTGCTGGAGGCGGGCAGGATCGACGGGGCCGGCGAGGGGCGGCTGATGGCGCGGGTGGCGATGCCGCTGATGACGCCCGGCATGGTGACGATCTTCCTGTTCCAGTTCGTGGCCATCTGGAACAACTTCCTTCTGCCGTTCATCATGCTGGGCGACGACGGCAAGTTCCCGCTCACGGTGGGGCTGTTCACGCTGCTGGCCGCCGGGTCGAACCAGCCGGCGCTGTACAACCTGATCCTGACGGGCGCGTTCCTGTCGATCGTGCCGCTGATCGCGCTCTTCCTGTCCATGCAGCGATACTGGAGGACCGACCTGTCCTCCGGAGCCGTCAAATGAAGCGCCCAACGATCCACGATGTCGCCGCCGCCGCCGGTGTCTCACGCGGCACGGTCTCCCGGCTGCTCAACGGGGACAAGTACGTGAGCGCGGCGGCGCGCGTGGCCATCGAGCGGGCCATCTCAGAAACCGGTTACATCGTCAACAGGGCCGCCCGCAGCCTGGTCACGCAGCGGACCGGGTCGATCGTGATGGTGTTGTCGGAGCCGCACGAGAAACTGTTCGAGGACCCCAACTACAGCACGCTCATCAGGGTCGCCATCAGGATGCTGGCCGAGCGCGACCTGTCGCTGGTGATGATGATGGCCGGTGACGAGGGCGACAGGGAGCGGGTGGCCCGCTACGTGCGCGGCGGCCACGCCGACGGCGTGCTGCTGGTCTCGACGCACGCGGGCGACCCGCTGCTCGACGCGCTGCGCACCGGCCCGCCCGCCGTCTCCTGCGGCGCCGTGATCGGCCGCGAGAGCGTCATCCCGTACGCCACCGCCGACGATCGGCTCGGCGCCCGCCAGATGACCGAGTACTTCGTCGGCCTCGGCCGCAGGCGCATCGCCATGATCACCGGGCCGATGGACACACCGGGCGGCATCCAGCGCCTCGAAGGCTTCGCCGACGTGCTCGGACGCAAGGCGACCAAGAAGCTCATCGCCCATGGCGACTGGACGCAGGCCAGCGGCGAGCGGGCCATGACGGAACTGCTGCAGCGCACCCCCGACATCGACGCCGTCTTCGTCGCCTCCGACCTGATGGCGGCGGGGGCGCTGGCCGCGCTGCGGGCCGCCGGGCGCAGGGTGCCCGACGACGTGGCCGTGGGCGGGTTCGACGACTCCTCGGTGGCGATCTCGACGCATCCGCCGCTGACGACGATCAGGCAGCCGCTGGCCGAGATGGCGCAGGAGACGATGCGGCTGCTGCTGGCGCTGATCGACGGGGCCGAGCACGTCGAGCCGGTGGTGCTGCCCACGGAACTGGTGATCCGCGAGTCGGCGTGAGGCCCGCGAGCAGGCCCTGACCGCGCCGGCTCACATCGTGCCCGCGTACACCCAGCGGCCCTCGAGGCGGACGAACCTGCTGTGCTCCTCCATCTCGCACGGCCGGCCGCGCTCGAGGTAGTGGGCGCGGAAGCGCACCGTCCCCTCGGTGTGCACGACGCTGCCGCCGGTGCTCTCCAGCACCTCCAGCCGAACCCAGCGCGTCTTCTTGTCGAGGTCGATGCGGGCCGGGCGGGCGGAGGGGTGCCAGGTGCGCAGCAGGTAGGCCGCGTCGCCGACCCCGAACGCGCTGAACCTGGACCGCATGAGCTGCTCGGCGGTGGCGGCCGCCGCCTCGCCCCGGTGGAACCTGCCGCAGCAGTCGTCGTAGGGGGCGGGCAGGCCGCAGAAACACGAACGAGGCATGCGCCTATTGTGCCCCGGACACCGGCTCGCGCACGTCAACCCGGGCCTGGAGCCGATCGGCGAGTTCGGTCAGCGTCGCGCCCAGCGGGGCGTCGAGGGTGAGCGCGGCCGCACCGTCGCCACCGGTCGGCCCCTGGTTGACGATGGCGATCGGGATGCCGAGCTCGGCGGCCCTGCCGACGAACCGCAGCCCCGACTTGATCATCAGGGACGATCCGAGGACGAGCAGCGCCCGCGCCCGCGTCACGATGCCGAAGCATTCGTCGACGCGGGGCGTGGGCACGTTCTCGCCGAAGAAGACCACGTCGGGTTTGAGCAGCCCGCCGCAGCCCGTGCAGTCGACCACCCGGAACCCGGCCACCTGCGCGTCGGTGAGCACGGCGTCGCCGTCGGGGTTGATCGTCCCGCTGGCCTGCCAGCCGGGGTTCGCCTCGTGCAGGCGGCGCTCCAGCTCGGCGCGCGGGGTGCGCTCGCGGCACGTCAGGCACATGACCCGGTCGAGCCCGCCGTGCAGCTCGACCACCCGGCGCGCCCCGCCGGCCTGGTGGAGGCCGTCGACGTTCTGGGTGACGATGCCGGCCAGCAGCCCGCGCCGCTCCAGCTCGGCGACGGCACGGTGGCCGGCGTTGGGGCGGGCCAGCCCGATCTGCCGCCAGCCGACGTGGCTGCGCGCCCAGTAGCGCTGCCGCGCCTGCGCGCTGGCGACGAAGCGCTGGTACGTCATCGGCTCGGCCTGCCTGGCCCGGCCGGTCGGCCCACGGTAGTCGGGGATGCCCGACTCGGTGGACAGGCCGGCCCCGCTGAGCACCGCCACGTCTCCCCGAGCGACCAGATCGGCCAGCTCCGCGATCGCTGTCACACCCCTATGGTGCCCGATTCACTCACCCGCTCGTTCCCCGGCCTCGGCGACCAGCTCGGCGCTCCACAACCGGCGCATCTCGGGGCAGCCCTCCAGCAGTTCGCCGAGCGGGCCGCGCCCGGCGACCCGGCCCCGGTCCAGGACGACGACCTGGTCGGCGCGTTCGAGCGCCGCCTGCCGGTGCGAGACGACCAGGACCGTGCCGTGGCCGGCGATCCGCTTCCACAGCAGTCGCTCGGTCTCGACGTCCAGCGCCGACGACAGGTCGTCCACGACCAGCAGGTCAGGCGTGCGCACCAGGGCGCGGGCGGCGGTGGCCCGCTGCACCTGGCCGCCGGACAGCCGCACGCCGCGCGGCCCGACGACGGTGTCGAGCCCGCCGGGCAGCTCGGCCAGGTCCGCCTCGAACGCCGCCAGCCGCAGCGCCTCGCGCAGCTCGTCGTCGCCCGCGGGCAGGCCCAGGCGCAGGTTCTCCCGCAGGGTCTCGGAGAACAATCGCGGAACCTGGCCGGCGTAGGCGGCCCGGCCGGGGACGAGGAAGGTGCCGGGGTCGGCGACGCGGACGCCGTTCCACCAGATCGTGCCCTCCTCCAGGGGCAGCAGGCCGAGCAGAGCGCGCAGCAGGGTCGTCTTGCCTGAGCCGACCGCGCCGGTGACGACCGTGAACGAGCCGCGTTCGATCCGCAGGTCGATCCCGTTCACCCCGCCTCCGCCGGGGTGCCGCGCGCTCAGCCCCCGGGCTTCGAGCACGTCGAGCGGGTCGGGGTGCACAGGCGGAGGCTCGATCGGCGGCGCGTCATGGTGGATCCAGACCTCGGCGCCCGTCCCGGGCCGTTCGCCCGGCCTCATCAGGTGCGCGAGCCGTTCGGTCGCGACCGCGGCCTGCGGCAGCCGGGACAGGATCACCCCGATCGACCTGGGCAGGCCCGTCAGCCAGCCGATGTAGGTGGTGAACAGCGCCAGGTCCCCCACGGTGAACTCGCCGGACCGCATCGCCGGCGCGGCCAGCAGCAGCACGAGCCCGACGCCGAGCTCCACCGTGGTGGCGGTGGCCGCGCCCAGCAGGTCGGTCGCCATCCGGTCCCTGACCTCGGCCCGGCGCCTTCGCCGGTTGTGGGCGCGCAGCCGTTCCAGCGCCGCGGCCTCGGCTCCGGCGGTCTTGAGCGCGAGCACGCCGCCGAAGACCTCGCCGACGTAGGCCGTGACGGCCGCGCCGAGTTCCCTGGCCCGCTGGTGCAGCCGCCTGATCGTGTGCCGCATCAGCCGGGTCAGCACGCCGATCGCGATCATCGGCAGCACCAGAACCAGCGTGATGACCGGATCGACGGCGGCCATGATCGTCAGCGCGGCGGCGGCGAAGAGCGTCGTGCCCGCCAGGGTGACGCTCTCGTCGGTGAAGTCGACGACGTCGGCCACGTCGTCGCGCAGCCGCGACACCGACTCGCCGGACGAGTGCGGCAGGCGGGCGGCGGCGGGGCCGCGCGCGGTCATGATCGAGCGCAGCACGTCGGCCCGCAGCAGGGTGGCCGCCGCCATCCACCAGTAGACGCCGTACGTCCACGCGACGACGATCACCAGGCCGCGGGCGATCTCGACCCCCACGAACGCGGCGCAGAGCCAGAGCACCGCCTCCATCCCGGCCACGCGCTGCCCGCTGATCTCGTCGAACAGCCGCTGCAGCACCAGCCCCGAGGCCAGCGGGATCACGTGGACCGGCAGCCAGAGCAGGGCGCCGACGAGGTAGCGGCGGAAGTCGAATCGGACCAGCCACAGAGCCGTCCGCAGCACGGGGCTCATCGGCTCACCCCCGCCAGGTCCAGCAGGCGGCCGAACCTGCTGTGCGGGTCGGCGGCGAGGTCGGCGCGCCGGCCGTACTCGATGATCTTGCCGTGGTCGAGGACGGCGATCTTGTCGACGCGCGACAGGGAGGAGAGCCGGTGCGCGATGATCACGCCGGTCCTGCCGTCGAGCAGCCGGGCGACGCTCCGCTCGATGCGGCGCTCGGTGGCCGGGTCGAGCCGGCTCGACGCCTCGTCCAGGACGACGAGGCCCGGGTCGGCCAGGAACGCGCGGGCGAAGGCGATGAGTTGCGCCTGCCCGGCCGAGACGCCGCGAATCTCGGTGTCGAGCCCGTCGGGCAGGCCGTCGAGCCAGTCGCCGAGGCCCACGCCCACCAGGATCTCGCGCAGTCTCTCGTCGTCCGGCGAGGGCCGGAACAGCGTCAGGTTGTCGCGCAGGCTCGCGCTGAAGAGCCGCACGTCCTGCGTGACCACGCCGATCCGCTCGCGCAGCGAGGCCGGGCCGACCTCGCGCAGGTCCAGCCCGCCGACGCGGACGGCGCCCTCGGACGGGTCCTGCAGCCGCAGCACCAGCCTGGCCAGCGTGGTCTTGCCGCTGCCCGTCCGCCCGACCAGGCCGAGCTTCTCGCCGGGGGCCAGCGTCAGGCTGATCCCCGACAGCACCTGCTCGTCGTCGCCGGGATAGGTGAAGCCGACGCCGTCCAGCCGCAGGCCGAGCGGCCCGGTCGCGGGCAGCACCGCGGGCCTGGCGGGGGCGGGCAGTGTGCGGCGCTCGGCGAGCAGGTCGCCGATGCGGGCCAGGCCGGCCAGCGCCGCCTGGTACTGGCGGATCTGGTCGATCAGCCGCTCGAACGGCGTGCGCACCATCAGGGTGTACTGGAAGAGCAGCACGACGGTGCCGACCGTCAGCGCCCCCGACTGGAGCGTCCAGGCGGCCAGCGCCAGCATGATCGCCGTGCCCGCCGCGAAGGCCACGGACGTGCCCGCCAGCAGGCTGGTCCCGACGCGCGCGTCTTTGACCTCGGCGCGGTACAGGGCGGCGCTGATCTGGTGGAAACGTCTGACGGTGTGCGCGCCCGCGCCGTTGGCCCGAAGGTCCTCGACGCCGGCCAGCCGCTCCTCCAGGTTGCCGAACAGGGTGGCGCTGGCCGCTCTGGAGCGGGCGGCGGACGGCACGGCCAGCCGCTGCGCCCTGACCATCCCGAAGCCGACCAGCAGGCAGTACGCCAGCAGCGCGCACCCGATGCGCCAGTCGACGCCGAACACGATGACGACCACGCCGGCCAGGAGCAGCGCGCTGGCGACGACGTCCAGCAGGAACGCCACGACGAAGTCGGCGACGGCCACCACGTCGCCGTCCACGCGCTCGATCATCTCGCCGGGTGTGTGCCTGCCGTGGTAGTCCATGTCGAGGCCGAGCGCGTGCTCGGTGAGGCGCTCGCGCAGGCGGTTGGTGCCGTCCCAGGCCAGCCGGCCGGCCAGCCAGGCGGTGACCATGCGGGCGGCCTGGCCCGCGACGGCCAGGGCGAGGTAGCCGGCGGCGACGACCGTCAGGTGGTCGGTGCCGGCGCCGCCGATCGCGTCGTCGACGAAGCGGCGGGTGATCTGGGGCGCCGCCAGCGGCAGTGCGGTGGCGGCGATGATGGCCGCCGCGAGCGCGGCGGCCTGACGGGGTCCTGGGCGCAGCAGCCGCAGGACACTGAGGTCATGCGATGGCGTCCCGGGGCGGAACGAGATCAAGAGGCGTCATGCCCTTCGCAGAGGAGGATTCACGGTGCTGGGTGGACATGAACGCCGTCATTCCCGGCCTCCTTGATCGATGGGCTCGCTGCCCCGGGATTACACCAGCCCGCCTCACCCCGTCGCAAACCATTTATCGCCCAACACTCCCCCGGCCGTCAGTTCGGCGGTCAGGCGGCGGCGGGCGGGCTCGGTGAGGTCGTCGAGCGCGCGCGGGTCGTCGGCCGCCATCCGCGTGACCGGCCCCGCCAGGGCCGGGTGGAGGCGCACCGAGCGCCAGGAGCGCAGGCTGACCGCGAACGTCCCCGGCCCGCGCCCGTCGGCCCCCGTCCCGGTGACGACCTCCGCGCAGGGATCCCACACGGGCGGCTCGCCTGCCCCTGAGCCGGAGGCGAACCCACCGCCGCCTGCCCCTGAGCCGGAGGCGAACCCGCCGCCGCGCGCCGCGGGCCGCTCTGCCGTGCCGGAGCGCGGCAGCGGGGCGGCGACCGCGCAGGCGGCCAGGCGGCCGGGCCGGAGTCCCGGCAGGCGGGCCAGCCATTTGTTGATCAGCGCCGTCACCTCGTAGCCGCGCATCGTGTCCGGCGCGTCGAAGTCGATCCACCGGACCAGGTCGTCGCCCATCCGCGGCGGGAAGCGCACGCTCCGCCCGGCCCAGGCCGCGCGGATCCCCATCCGGAACGGCCGCAGCCCCGCGAGACCGACCCCGCCGGCCCCGTCGGCCAGCAGTTCCAGGGACTCCCCGACGACGCCGGCGTCCATGCCGGGCGCGCCCACGACCAGCTCGCACGTCACCGGCACGTCGTCGGGGATGGCGGACAGCACGCGCGGCAGGCTCACGGTCATGCCCGTCACGCCGGTCACGGCGGCCAGGAAGTCGATGCGGGTGACGATGATCGTCAGGCCGCGGCAGCGGGCCAGCGTCTCCTTGGGGAAGGCCGCCGCGACGGTCGCGTCGAGCCGGCCCGCCCACGGCCCGTTCTCGGGCGGCCGGCGGGTGCCGGTCACCCAGCGCACGCGGCCGGCCGGGTCGGTGTCGCGTACGTGCCACATGGCCCTGATCACCCGCTCAGGCGACCAGTCGCTCCACCCGACGCCGGCCAGCTCGGGCACCCGACGCAGCGCCGCGGCGTGGCGTGCCACGAGCCGCCCGCACAGCGTCACGCGCTCCGCGCCCAGGGCGCGCACCAGCGCGAACGCGGCGGGGAGCTGGCGGGCGCCGTCCACCACGACGTGCGCCCGCCGTCCTCTGGCGGCCTGCAGGGCCAGCGCGATCTCGGGGCGGAACAGCTCGCAGCGGCCGGCCGCGCCGAGCACGTCCCTGCTGCTCTGGGTGCTGCCCTCGGCCAGCTCCAGCCCGTCCACGGTGAGCCGGAGGGCGGGGTCGCCGGCGAGCCTGAGCGCCGCGTCCACCGCGCGCAGGTGGGCGTCGTCGAACGCCTTGCGCTCCAGGACGGCCGCCGCCGCCCGCGCGAACAGGGCGGGCCCGCCCGGGAGGGTCTCGGCGGCGGCGCGCAGGGCGGACGGGGCGGCGAGGCGTTCGTGGAGGTGTTCGTTGAGGTCGAGCAGCTCGGTTCGCGGGGGCGGCAGCAGCTCGGCGGTGAAGTCGGTGAACGGAGGAACGACGAGCAGGTCCATCAGCAGCCCTCTCCCGGCCACGGATACGGATGGGGTGCCGGCCGCGGGCCGGCGGAGCGGGACTCGCCCGCCCGTCTCAGGTAGACGCAGCGCAGCTCGGCGGCGAAGCCCTGGTCGCCGTCGCGCAACCAGCACTCCTCCGGCCCCGGCAGCGTCTCGGTGAGCGTCAGGCCCTCGGCGGTGCCCACCAGCCGGGCCAGGCCCTCGATGAGGGCGGGCGAGCGGGTGTCGACGTGGATCGGCGTGCGCCTGCGGGCCGAGGAGGCGAAGAACGTCTCGGGCAGGTCGTGGCTCTCGCGCAGCCGGGCCATCGCGACCAGGAGTTCGCGGTCGCCGCCGGCCTGGCCGAGCGCCTCGAACGAGGTCATCCCGATCCGCCAGCGGCGGCGCGAGAGGACCACGTTGCCCCAGGTCAGCCTGGGCGTTCGGGGCAGCTCGCGCAGGTCGGGCCGCCGGATCCCCGGCAGGGCGAGGGCGGTGTGCAGGGCGGTGTCGTGTTCGCTGTTGTGGAACAGCAGCGGCTCGTCCATGCCCGTGGCGCGCAGGAGAGCCTGTTTGCCGTCGCTGACCACGTACAGCTCGTCGAGCCCGATGCGCCGCCGCCCCGAGTCGGAGGCCACGCCGCCGAACTCCAGCACCGGGCCGGGGAACTCCGGCGGAGGCAGCCCGCCGCCGCGCCTGGAGATGGTGTTCAGCGCGGTGAACCCGGTCAGCGCCCGCCCGATGGCCGCCTCGCGCCCGGCGGCGAGCGCGGCCCCGTCCGGGTGGAACTGCAGCTCCCACGGCGTGAGCAGGGCGGTGTCGTGCAGGTCGCCGAGGATCAGCGGGGTCACCCCCTGCTCGTAGGCCTCCAGCGACCGGGCGGCGACCATGACGTCGGCCGAGCAGAGCACGGGCGCGGCCGGGGCGCAGGGTCGTTCCAGGAGCCCCGCGAGGTCGAGGCGGACGGTTCCCCTCGGCGCGGCGCGGACGAGTTCGGCGATGCGCCCCGCGAGGCGGTCGCCGTAGTGGATGCGCAGGTCGCCGGCCGTCCGCAGCACCTCGGATATGCTGAACGCGCCGGCGCCGAGCCGCTGCGCGAGCAGCCGGTTGGTGCGCAGCCTGGTCAGCTCGGCCTCCTCGGCGAGCAGGTCGAGAACCTGCGGCACGCCGTCCTCCAGGTCGGCCTTGAGCGCGTCGCCGAGCGTGACCCGCAGGGTGCCGGCGGCGGCCTCGTGCACGATGACGCGCTCGTCGCAGCGGCCGTCGCGCCGGCCGATGCCGGCCAGCGCCTCGATCCGGCTCTGGACGGCCAGTTTCACATCGGGCGAGGCGGCGGGGTAGCGCTCGAGCAGGTCGGCGATCTCGCCGACGCGCCGGCTCATCGGCAGGTCGGCGCCTGACGCGGGCCGCAGCCCGGCCGGCGCGCGCCTGCGCTGCACGGGAACGTCCACGGAGGAGACGACACCGCGTCCAGAGCTTCCGGGGGACCCGGCGCCCCCGCGCCCGGGCCCCCCGGAAGCGACGCCGGCCGTCCCACCCGGGGGGCGCGGCGGGCTCTTTTCGGCAGGCAGACGTTCGCGCAGCCAGCCGAGCGCGTCCATGATGCCGGCGGGCGGGCACAGGTCGTGGGTGAGCAGCCCGCGCCGCACCGCCACGGCCAGCGCGGCGGAGGCGCGGTCCATCCCGGTTCCCGAGTCGGCGGCGATCTCGGCCAGGGTGCGGCTGCCGTCGCAGGCCCCGACGAACGCGGCCACGTCCACGGCGGTGCCCGACCATGTCCTGCGCCGCGGCACCAGCCGGGCCACGAGCGCCGGGTCGGCCAGGATGCGCTGCTGGAGCGCCTCGCCCACGCGCGCCGCGGGGAAGGCGACCCGCCGTGTGCGGTCGTGGTGCCCCGACCAGGTGTAGCCGCCGTCCCGGCCGGGTGAGATCCGCCCGTAGTTGATCGGCCCCGACCGGCAGGCGGTGCCGAGCCGCTGCACGTGCGCGGCGACCCGCCAGCGCAGCTTGAGCTCTTTCGTCCCGCGCCGCAGGTCGCGGTAGAGGTCGGGCGAGGAGCCGACGACGGCGTCGAGGAAACGTTCATCGGCCACGATCCCGGCCATGGCCGCCCGTGAGAGCGCCGCGTCGCCCGCGACCACGCCCGACAGGGTGAGCCGCGCCTCCTCCAGCAGGCCGGTCACCTCGTTCCAGCGGGCCAGCCAGTCGTCCGGCGCGGGCGCGTCGGGCGGCAGCGGGCGCAGGTTGCGCAGGCGGCTGCGCAACCCGCGCGGCAGCCGCCCGCTTCCCGCCCGGCCGCCGGGCCCACTGACCGGGCGGGCGCCGGTGTCCGCGGCGCCCCGGACCGAGGCGTCGGCAAGCAGATCGAGCGCCTGCCGCTCCAGCCGTACGACGTCGGCGGCGGCGTCGGCGGCCCGCGGGTAGACCAGGGACAGGACGAGTTCCCATGGGAACCCGGCGCTCCGGACGACCACGGCCGGCAGCAAGGTCCAATCGTGCGGGCTCACCCTGTCACCTTTCTCCGCGGGAATTGCGCGAGAACTTCTCAACTCAGATGCTTACAAGATCATTTTTTTCTGTCAATGCATTCTTTGATGAGAAGCAAATGAGACCCATCACCCAGGGACATGCAGTTCACAGGGAAGATCCCCGGCCAACACCAGCAAACCCCGCCATAAAGGACAGGGCTGTTTACTTTCCGTAGTCGGCGACCTATCCTGCCTGTACAGCGCCGCCAGAAGGGCGTAGTCACCAATAACGTCGAGGCCGGGCGACGGCCAATTCAAGGACGCCGGAAAATCGGATTCATTCTTTACCCGGCGACCGCGTGCATAATCGCGGCCTTTTTCACAGGCGAAACCGAGGGCGAAGCGGCACGCCCGCCGCCTGATTAGCCGGGTGGCCCACGGGAAAGTGATAGCCGTGACGGATGACGGACAGCGGCGGCGCGGGCTGAGTTTCCTCTCGACACCCGTGTTCGTGGTGGGGCTGGCCGTCGTCACCGTGGCCGTGGTGGGGCTGGACGCGCTCACGCACACGTCCGTGCGCCTGCTGCCGCTGCTGATCTTCCTGCCGTCGATCGTCTCGGGTCTGGGCACGGTGTGGCAGACCTTCATCGCGTCGCTGTGGACGCTGGCGGTGGTGACCACGACCCTCGTGTACGTCGACACGGCGCCCGCCGACACCGTGCTGGCCGCCGGGTTCACCGCGATGTTCGGGACCCTCAGCCTGGTGGGGTGCCGCTACCGGGTACGGCGCGAGGAGGAGGTGCACCGGCTGCGCTCGGCGGCGGCGGCCCTGCAGCGCCTGATCGTGCGCCCGCTGCCGCTGCGCACGGGCGACACGGTCGTCGACGGCCTCTACCAGCCGGTCGAGGAGGACGCGATGGTCGGCGGCGACCTGTACGACGTCGCGCCCTCCCCGTACGGCACCCGCCTGCTCATCGGCGACGTGCAGGGCAAGGGCCTGCCGGCGATCGGCACCGCGCTGGCCGTGCTGGGCTCCTTCAGGGAGGCGGCCTACCGCGAGACCACGCTCACCGGCCTGGTCGAGGCCCTGGAGAAGGCTGTGGTCAGGCAGAACGCCTTCGCCGCCCACACCGGCGAACCCGAGCGCCTGGTCACCGCCCTCGTCCTCGGCATCGGCCGTGGGCTGGGCGTGGAGGCGGTCAACTGCGGGCACATCGCCCCGTACCTCATCCGCGACAGCCAGGCCCGGCAGGTGGACCTCGGAGAGCCCGGCGTGCCCCTCGGCATCGCCGGGCTGGCGCCGGAGCCGCGCCGGTGCGTGCGCTTCGCGTTCCCGCTGCGGGCGACGCTGCTGCTGTGCACCGACGGCGTCACCGAGGCCCGCGACCAGCGCGGCCGTTTCTACCCGCTCGAAGAGCGGCTGTGCGCCTGGGCCGAGGAGCCGCCGGAACGGCTGGCCGCGGCGCTCGACGCCAACCTGCGCGACTTCACCAGAGGGGCACCGCGCGACGACATCGCGGTCCTCACGCTGCGCAGGGCCGAGACCGATCACCACGGCGGGTCGTAGGACGAGCGGACATCCCCGGACGCAGCGCACTTTCATGAACCACTCGGCCGATCGGCACGTACCTCCACTCGTCGAACAGGTCCATGGAGGTGTCGTGGAGCTCAGCGTCTTGCGGGCACAGGCGCACAGCCCGTCGTTTTTCTCACTCATGCGCAACTCCCCAGGAGAGCGCGCTCCGGTGGACTTCTGCATCCCGTGCAACCCATATTTTCCGACTCCGGAGATCTTCGAGCACCTCGGGAGAAACCTGGAGACGATCCTGAAGTTCTATCCGAGCGACGCGGGGACGATCACCGAGGAGCTCTGCTCGACCCTCGGCCTCCACCCCAAGACGGTCGCCATGGGCAACGGCTCGACCGAACTGATCACGTGGATCGACCACCTGCTGGTCCGCGAGAGCCTGGCGGTGCCGATCCCCACCTTCGGCCGCTGGACCGACCAGCCGCTGGAGACGGGCAAACGGGTGGACATGTTCCCGTTGATGGAGAACCGCAACTTCGCGCTGGACGTCAGCGAGTACGTCTCCTTCATCCGCATGCGCGGCTCCCGGGTGGCGGTGATCTGCAACCCGAACAACCCCGACGGCGGCTACCTGCCCAAGCACGAGGTCGTGCGGCTGCTCGACGAGCTCATCGACCTGGACCTGGTGATCGTGGACGAGTCGTTCGGCGAGTTCGTGGACGCCGAGCCCTACCCCGGGGTGGCCGCCGAGGCCGCGGTCAGGCCGAACGTGATCGTGCTGCGCAGCCTCGGCAAGAACTTCGGCCTGCACGGCATCCGCTTCGGCTACATGGTGGCCAACCCGGCGCTGGCCGGCCGCGTCCGCGACGCGCTGCCGAAGTGGAACCTCAACTCCTTCGCCGAGGTCATCGTGTTCATGATGCGGCAGTTCATGTCCGACTACCACGACAGCCTCAGACAGCTCGGCAACGACAGGCGGGCGATGTTCCAGCAGCTCAGCACCATGCCGGGGCTGTCGGTGTTCGCCTCGCAGGGCAACTTCATCCTGGTGAAGCTGCCCCCGGGCTACGACGGGGTGGGGCTGCGCGACCACCTGCTCACCGAGCACGGCGTGTACGTGCGCGAGTGCGGCAACAAGCTCGGCACCTCCAGCCAGTTCCTGCGGCTGGTGGTCCGGCCGCAGGACGACGTGCGGCGGCTGCTGATCGGGATGACGCAGTTCCTGTACTCGGGCAGTCTGCACGAGATCCCGGTGATCGGCGTGCACCACCGGCGCGTCGACCCGCTGTCGGCCTGAAGGAGCCCCAGTGGTCAGGTGCGTCGGGCGTAGGCGGGGGCGTGTTCGGGACGCGGCCCGTACGCGATCAGCAGGGACGGGATCCTGCGCAGGATGGGGAAGCGGCGGGCCAGGTGGACCACCGGCTTCGGGATGCCGGACCCGCGCCCGGTCAGGACCGGCAGGAACACCACGCGGTGCAGGAACCTCTGCGCCCGCTGCACGATCACCGTCGGCCACAGCCTGCGCCGCTGCACCCTGGCCAGGTCGGCGGCGCGCACGGCGCCCCTGCGCAGCGGCCCGGCCAGCAGGGTGGCGGCGGCGACCGCGTCCTGGATGGCCAGGTTGATGCCCACGCCCCCGGCCGGCGACATGGCGTGGGCGGCGTCGCCGATGAGCAGCAGGCCGTCGAGGTGCCAGCGGTCGAGCCGGTTCAGCCGCACGTCGAGCAGGTGCAGGTCGTCCATGGTGTGGATGTGGCCGACGCGGTCGGCGTACTGGGGAAGCAGGCGGGCGATGCGCTGCCTGAAGCGCTCGACTCCTTCGGCGCGTAGCCGGGGGTCGGCGCCTTTCGCGGTGAAGTACGCGATCTGGTAGTAGTCCTCGCGGGTGAAGCTCAGCGCGATCTCCTCGCCGCTGAATTCCGCGATCAGCCGGGCGATCTGGTCGCGCTCGCCGTCGAGCCGCGGCAGCCGGAACCACCAGGTGTCGAACGGCACGGGGAACTCCCTGGGCCGCAGCCCGGCCCGCGTGCGCAGGATCGAGCCCCGGCCGTCGCAGGCCACGGTGAGTTCGGCCCGCAGTTCGCCCTCCGCGCCGTCGGCGGTGCGGTAGCGCACGCCGCTCACCCGGCCGCCGTCCCTGAGCAGGTCGGTGGCCTCGGTGTTCATGCGCAGCGTGAAGGTCGGCTCCTTGGCGGCCTCCTCGGCCAGGAAGGTGAGCAGGTCCCATTGCGGGACCATGGCGACGTAGCCGTACTTGCCCGGCAGGTGCTCGAAGTCGGTCAGGGTGACCCGGCCGCCGCCGCCCGGCAGCGGCACCGCGATGTTGCCGAGCCGGCTCTGCGGCAGGGCATGGAACTTCTCCCCCAGGCCGAGCTCGTCCATGAGCCGCATGGTCGAGGGGTGCACGGTGTCGCCGCGGAAGTCGCGCAGGAAGTCACCGTGTTTCTCCAGCACGGTGACCTCGACCCCGCCCCTGGCCAGCAGCAGCCCGAGCACCATGCCCGCCGGTCCGCCCCCGGCGATGACGACGCTCATGACGGACCTCCTTTTTCTTTGGTTGATGAAATCCTACTGAATAGGCTACCTGACACGGTGTCAGATGTGAAGGATTACGATGTACCGATGCACGACCTCGTACGGGCGGCACTCGTGGCCGCCGATGAACGCGGCCAGCACGTGGCCGACGTCCCGCTGACGGCGATCGCCGCCAAGGCCGGCATCTCCCGCAGCACGCTGCTGCGCCGGCTCGGCGGCTCGCGAGCGGCGCTCGACGAGGCCGTGCGCCGCTCGGGCGTGGACCCGGGCGGCCGTGCCCCGGTGCGCGAGCGGGCGATCGAGGCGGCCGGGCGGCTGATCGCCGAGCGCGGGCTCGGCGCGGTCACGCTGGACGCGGTCGCCGAGGCCGCGCAGTGCTCGCTGCCGAGCCTGCACGCGAGCTTCGAGGGGCGCGACGGCCTGCTCGCGGCCGTCTTCGACCGCTACCGCCCGATACCCGACCTGGAGGCGCTGGCCGCCGACCCGCCCGGCAGCCTGGAGGAGACCGTGCGCACGATCTACCAGGCCATGATCACCGCGTTCGGCAGCGAGCCCCGGATGCTGCCCGCCGTGTTCGGCGACCTGTTCAGCAGGCCCGACGGGCCGGCCGCGCGGATGGCGGCCGTCATCGTGCCCCGGGTCCTGCACGGCCTGGACCTGCTGCTGACCCCGCAGATCCGCGCCGGGCGGCTGCGCGACCTGCCGTTGCCGCTGATTCTGCAGTATCTGCTGGCGCCGATGGCCATCCATCTGATGCTGCGGCCCACGCTGGAAGGCGGGGCAGGGGTGGAGCTGCCCCCGGTGGAGGAGGTCAGCGAGACCTTCACCGCCGCCTTCCTGCGCGCGATGGCGCCGTGAGCTACTGCTTGCCGCGGGGGCGGTACTGCTTGGGCAGCTTGAACCCGCGCTCGGCCATGATCGTGCGCAGCCGGTCGGGGTAGTCGGTGATGATGCCGTCGACGCCGTCGTCGATGAGCTTGTTCAGGGTCGGCTCGTCGTCGATGGTCCAGGGGATCACCTTGAGTCCGAGGGCGTGGGCCTGGTCGACCATCTCCTTGGTGACGTACGGCTCATAGCCGGGGTCGGTCACCTTGCCGTTCTGCGGGAAGCCGTGCACCGGTGAGAACGCCTGCGCCCCGAACGACTTGACCGCCTTGAGCGGGTCGCCGCCGAAGTCGTCGATGTCGATGCCGCCCAGCCACGGGGAGGCGCCCGGCTGCCCGGTCTGGAGGAAGTCGCGGTTGGTGAGGGCGACGAGCGGCAGGCGCGGCTCCAACTCCCGCATCCGCATCAGGGCGCCCCAGTCGAAGCTCTGGATGGTGACCTGCCGCAGCAGCCCGGCCCTGCGGATCTCGCGCAGCGTCACCTGCGCGAACTGCTCCCTCGGCGCCGTCTCGCTCGGCGCCCCCGCCTCGACCTTGGTCTCGACGTTCAGCTTGACACCGCGGGCCCGGTAGCGGTTCACCAGGTCGAACACCTCACGCAGCGTCGCCATCGGCGCTCCCGGCACGGCCCGCTGCCCGGGGAACTCCGCAAGGGTCTGCGAGCCGCAGTCCATGGTCCTGACCTGCTCAAGGGTGAGCGTGTTGATGTACTTGCCGACGTAGGGGAACTCGGGGTCCCCCGGCACGACCGCGGCCGTGTCGCGGCACTTCCTGTCGCTGATCCTGCGGTCGTGCGTGACGACCGCCTGGCCGTCCTCGGTGATCTGCACGTCCAGCTCCAGCGTGCTGACGCCCAGCTCCAGCGCGTTGGCGAAGCCCGCCAGCGAGCTCTCCACCACGAGCCCGAGCCCGCCGCGGTGCGCCTGCAGGTCCAGCTCCCGCCGCGCGTCGGCGGCGGCCACGCCCGGCATGGCCGCCAGCGCCACAGCAGCCGACGCCACGACCGCGTGCCATTTCCTCATGTCCTCATCCATCCATGGTCCGGTATCTGATCAGGGAAAAGATCCGGTATGCGGGGGACGGGCGGGCGTCCAGGAGATGAGCGAGAGACGAAGTCTCTGATCCGCACGCCGTACGGTACGCTGTACGGTAACGCTGTGAAGGACAGCCCCGTTGTAGGCTGTCCCGGCTATCCCCTTACGCCATAAAAGATCAGACGATGGAAGGATTCCGTGGTCGTCTCCAGCCGTCAGGCCAGCACCGTCCCCCACCGCGATCACACCGCCGCCGACAGCCATGACCTCATCCAGGTCCGCGGCGCCAGGGAGAACAACCTCAAGGACGTCTCCCTCGACATCCCCAAGCGGCGCCTGACCGTCTTCACCGGAGTGTCCGGCTCCGGCAAGTCCTCACTCGTCTTCGACACGGTCGCCGCCGAGTCGCGCCGGCTGATCGACGAGACCTACACGGCCTTCATCCAGGCGTTCATGCCGAGCCTGGCCCGCCCCGACGTCGACACGCTGCACAACCTGAGCGCCGCCATCATCGTCGACCAGGAACGCATGGGCGCCAACGCGCGCTCCACGGTCGGCACGGCCACCGACGCCCACACCATGCTGCGCATCATCTTCAGCAGGATCGGCGAACCCCAGATCGGCCCGCCCTTCGCCTTCAGCTTCAACACCGCGGAAGGCATGTGCCCCGAGTGCGAGGGGCTGGGCAAGGCGTCCGACATCGACGTGGACGAGCTGCTCGACCGCGAGCTGTCGCTGAACGAAGGGGCCATCAAGGTTCCCGGGTACCCGGTCGACAGCTGGCCCTGGCAGGTCATCGCCGGCTCCGGCCTGTTCGACCCGGACGCCAAGCTGAAGGACTACACCCCCGAGCAGTGGCAGGACCTCCTCCACAAGCCCGCCACCAAGCTCAAGTACGGCTCCAACAACTTCACCTACGAGGGCCTCATCCTCCGGGTGAAGCGCACCTACCTCGCCAAGGACCGCGAGTCGATGCAACCGACGGCGCGGGCCTTCGCCGACCGCGCGGTCAAGCTCGCCACCTGCCCGTCCTGCGGCGGCTCCCGGCTGAACGAGGCGGCGCGCTCGTCGAGGGTCGCCGCTAACGTGCGCAACGGACTGCAGAGCGTCACCATCGCCGAGTGCTCGGCCATGCAGATCAGCGACCTGGCCGATTTCGTGCGCGGCATCGGCAACCAGGCGGTCGGGCCGGTGCTTGAGGGGCTGCGCTCGACGCTGGACTCGCTGGTCGAGATCGGCCTGGGCTACCTGAGCCTCGACCGCGAGTCGTCCACGCTGTCGGGCGGCGAGGCGCAGCGGGTCAAGATGGTCCGCCACCTCAACTCCAGCCTCACCGACGTCACCTACGTCTTCGACGAGCCCACGGCCGGGCTGCACCCGCACGACATCCAGCGGATGAACAACCTGCTCCTGCAGCTGCGCGACAAGGGCAACACGGTGCTGGTCGTGGAGCACAAGCCGGAGACGATCGCCATCGCCGACCACGTGGTCGACCTCGGGCCGGGCGCGGGCACGGAAGGCGGCCGGATCTGCTTCGACGGCGACCTGGAGGGGCTGCGCGCCTCCGGCACGCTGACGGGCCGCTACCTCGACCACCGCGTACGGCTGCGCGAACAGGTCCGCCGCCCGTCCGGGCACCTCCAGATCAGGGGCGCCACGCTGCACAACCTCAAGGACGTCAGCGTGGACGTGCCGCTCGGCGTGCTCACCGTGGTCACCGGCGTGGCCGGGTCGGGCAAGAGCTCGCTCATCCACGGCCACGTCTCGGGCAGGGACGGCGTGGTGGTGGCCGACCAGTCGCCGATCAGGGGCTCGCGCAGGAGCAACCCGGCCACCTACACGGGGGTGCTCGACCCGATCCGCGCGGCCTTCGCCAAGGCCAACGGGGTCAAGCCGGGCCTGTTCAGCGCCAACTCCGAGGGCGCCTGCCCGGCGTGCAAGGGCATCGGCATGATCTACACCGACCTGGCCATGATGGCCGAGGTGGCCTCGGTGTGCGAGGAGTGCGAGGGCAAGCGGTTCACACCCAAGGTGCTGACGTACACGCTGCGCGGCAAGAACATCAGCGAGGTCCTGTCCATGCCGGCGGCCGAGGCCCGCGAGTTCTTCACCACCGGGCAGCCGAGGGTGATCCTCGACCGCATGGTCGCCGTCGGCCTCGGCTACGTGGGCCTCGGCCAGCCGCTGACCACGCTGTCCGGCGGCGAGCGGCAGCGGCTCAAGCTCGCCATCCACATGGCCAAGAACGGCTCCACCTACGTGCTGGACGAGCCCACCACCGGCCTGCACCTGGCCGACGTGGACAAGCTCCTGGCCCTGCTCGACCGCCTGGTCGAGGACGGCAACACGGTCATCGTGATCGAGCACCACCAGGCCGTCATGGCGCACGCCGACTGGATCATCGATCTGGGCCCCGGCGCGGGCCACGACGGCGGGCAGGTCGTCTTCTCCGGCACCCCGGCCGAACTCGTCGACTCTGGCACCTCGCTCACCGCGATCCACCTGCGCGAGTATGTGAACAGGTCATAGCACTGCGAAAGGTGCGATGTGAAGATCGGGCAGGTGGCCAGGGCGGCCGGGGTGAGCGTCGACACGGTCCGCTTCTACGAGCGGCGCGGCGTGCTCCCGGCCGCGCCGCGCCGGCCGTCCGGATACCGCGAGTTCGGCGAGTCGGCCGCCGAGCGGATCAGGATGGCCAAGTCGCTGCAGGCGCTGGGGCTCACGCTGGACGAGGTCGTGGACATGCTGCGCGCCCACGACGCGGGCGGGGCCACCTGCGAGAGCGAGCGGTGGCGGCTGGAGGCGGTCGTCACCCGGCTCGACGACAGGATCGCCGAGCTGGAACGCGTCCGGCGCGAGGCCGTCCAGGCCGTCGAGGACTGCAGGGCGGGCTGCTGCCGTCTGCTGTCGGAGTGAGGTCTCAGACGGCCAGGCGGGCCAGGACGCGGGCGAACTCCGGCGGCGGCGCCACCACGAGCCTGGTGTGGCCGCGCTGTGTGACGATGTCGGCCCTGATGTGGGTCAGCCGCTCCCCGTTCCACCAGTAGACCTGCGAGCTGAGGCCCTCGGTCCTGGCCGCGTGCACCCGCAGGCGCTCGATGGCGCGCACGACCCCGATCCCGTGCACGGGGTGCAGCAGCAGCGTGTACGGGTCGGGCAGCACCACCAGCGTCCCGTCGGCGGGCAGGGGCAGGTATTCCTCCAGCCAGCGCAGGTGGGTGGCGGCGGACGGGCCCGTGCTGGTCAGCCGCGTCACCGGCGTGCCGGACAGCTCGATGTTCTCGACCGACAGGCGTTCCTGCCCGCGCACGTTGGCGACGGCCCGGTCGAGCGCCTGCCCGGTGGGCAGCGGCCAGCAGCCGGCCTCCTCGGGCCGTACGGCGCGGGTGCCGACCGTCAGCAGTTCGACCAGGTCGGCGTTGAGGTGGCGGCCCACCACCCGGGTGAGGTCGCTCACCTCGTCCACCGACTCGACGCGGGTGCGCATCAGGGGCCCGGCCTGCTCCAGGTCGCACACGTCCAGCCGTTCTCCGGCGGTGGCCACGGCGTGCGCGAGGTGCTCGGAGACCAGCATGGGCCAGTCTTCTCTGGCCCTGCGCCCGGCCTCGCGTCGCAGCCCCGTGAGCCGCACGACCAGGTCGGGGCGGTCAGGCCCGCCGCCGAGCGTCACGGAGGAGCCGTCATGGGCGAACTCGAACGAATATCCGAGGGACTCCGCGACGAGCGCGAGCAGCGAGTCGAGATCGACGTCCTCGACCGGCCGGCGCGAGGGCTCGCGATCACGCCGGAACAAGTTCACGCGCCGTGTCCCTTTCTGTCGGATTCGTCCCTCCTACCTTGCCTGCTCCGTATTGCTGAACGAGCCAGCTAGCGAGCACGATTCGGTATCGATAACCCCAAGTCTCCCCAGCCACACGCTCATCTGGGGTGACCCGTGTCCCACGGGAAGCCCCGCCAGAATCGGCACTCCGAGCGGCTTGAGCCGGTCTTCGAGCACGGGGTAGGGGTCGCCGCAGTCCACCCACGAGCCGAGCGCGATCCCGCGCACCCCGTCGAAGGCCCCCGCGGCCAGCAACTGGGTCAGCATCCTGTCGATCCGGTACGGCTCCTCCCCCACATCCTCCAGGAAGGCCAGCTTCCCCTCGAAGGCGGGCTGCCACCGCGTGCCGCACATCGAGGCCAGCAGCGACAGGTTGCCCCCGCAGAGCACGCCCTCGGCCCTGCCGGGAGCCAGCACCCGCTCGCCCCGTACCGCCTCGGCCGTGCCGAACAGGGCCGAGCGCAGGCTCTGCCAGCTCAGCGGCTCGGGACCCGGCTCGGCGGCCATGATGTCGCAGGCGGCCATCGGCCCGTGCAGGGTGGGCACGCCGAGCTCGACGGCGAAGGCGTTGTGCAGCGCCGTGATGTCGCTCGACCCGAGCAGCACCTTGGGCCCCGCCGCCCGCATCGCGTCCCAGTCGAGCAGGCCGAGCAGCCGGCCGGCGCCGTACCCGCCCCTGCAGCAGAACACCGCGGAGACCGCCGGATCGCACCAGGCGGCCTGCAGGTCGGCGGCGCGGGCGGCGTCGGCGCCCGCCAGGTAGGGCAGCTCCTGGCGGTCGAGCACGTGTGCGCCGAGCACCACTTTCAGCCCCAGCCCCTCCAGGCGCTCGACGCCGCGCCGCAGCAGCGCGGCGTCGGGCGGGCCCGACGGCGAGACGATCGCGACGGTGTCACCTTGCTGCATCGATCAACTCCTGTACCAGTGCGGGCAGTGCCCGGCCGATCGGCTCGCCGACGACCTGATCGGCGAACCGATCGTAGGGGGTGGGCTCGGCGTTGACGATGACCAGGCGGGCGCCCGAGTCGAGGGCCTGGCCGCACAGCCCGGCGGCTGGGTGCACGGTCAGCGACGTGCCGACCGCCACGAACACCTCGCACGAACGGGCCGCGCGCACCGCCGCCTCCAGCACCTCGGGCTTGAGGTTCTGGCCGAAGGAGATCGTGTTCGACTTCTGGATGCCGCCGCAGCGCGGGCAGGGCGGGTCGGCCTCGCCCGCCTCCACCCTGGCCAGCACCTCGGGCATGGGCGTGATCAGGTCGCAGGACAGGCATTCCACGCGGTGCACCGTGCCGTGCAGCTCGATGACCTTCTCCGGCGAGGAGCCCGCGCGCTGGTGCAGCTCGTCGATGTTCTGGGTGATCAGAGCCCGCAACAGGCCGGCCCGCTCCAGGTCGACCAGCGCCAGGTGGGCGGCGTTGGGGGCGGCCTTCCAGACGGGATGCTCCAGCCTGGCCCGCCAGGAGTCGCGCCTGACCTCGGGGTCGGCCAGGTAGCGGTCGATCATCGCGGTGGCCTCGGCCTGCGGGTTCTTCGTCCACACCCCCTGCGGACCCCGGAAGTCGGGAATGCCGGAGTCGGTCGAGATGCCCGCTCCGGTGAGCACCGACACTGGCATTGGCTCGTTCACGTGGCAAACGGTGTCACACTTACCTCTCGTATGCGACTTCCGCCCCACATCCTCGTGGTCAACGGCATCAAGGTCCGCCGGCCGGTCTTCCTGATCGGAGCTCCGCATTCCGGCGCGGACCTGCTGGCCCGCGCCCTGAAAAGGTCTCCAGGCTTCCACGTGACGATGGGCCGCGCGAGCGTGGCCCACGTGGTGTACGCCTTCGCCCGCAAGCCGTCCATCGGCCACACCTCCGGCGCGGTGCGCGTGCTGCGCGACGCGCTGGCCGAGTCGTGGCAGGTGCTGCCCCGCTCGTGCGGCCAGTGCGCCGAGTCGTGCAGGGAGGCGGGCGGCGTCACCGGTACCGGTCCCTGCGTGTCCACCGGCGACATCACCCGGTTCGGCGACGGCAGCCCCGACCTGCTCTACAGCGCGCCGGTACTGCTGCAGGCCTTCCCCGACGCGCGGTTCGTGCAGCTCATCCGCGACGGCAGGGACGTGGTGGCCGACATGCTGGACGATCCGGCCTGCCTGGCCTGGTTCAAGCCGTCGATGCTGACGGAGCAGACCGAGTTCCCCAACACCTTCCTGGGCGTCAACAAGGACGAGCACCTCGACCGGTGGAAGGGCATGCCGGTGGCGGGCAAGAGCGCCCTGCGCTGGCGCAGCGCCGTGCGCCTGAGCGCCGAACTGCGCAGGACGCTGCCGCAGGACCAGCTCCTGACCTTGCGCTACGAGGAGCTGATCCACAAGCCGGTGCCGTCGGTGGCCACGCTCACGGAGTTCCTGGAGACGCGGGTGTCCAAGGTCGTCCTCTACGGCACCGGTGTCCCCAAGGTCGGCGCCTGGCGGTCCAAGCTGCGGCGCGGCGACCTGGAGCTGGTGGAGAAGGTCGCCAGGGAAGAGCTCAAGCGGCTGGGCTACCTGAAGAAGAGCTGAACTGGGTGCGGTAGAGCTCGGCGTAGATGCCGCCGCGGGCCAGCAGGTCGTCGTGGCCGCCGCGCTCGGCGATGCGGCCCTCGTGCACGACGAGGATCTCGTCGGCCTCCCTGATCGTCGACAACCGGTGGGCGATGACCAGTGACGTGCGGCCCTCCAGCGCGGTCTTCAGCGCCACCTGCACCGCAGCCTCCGACTCCGAGTCGAGGTGGGCGGTGGCCTCGTCGAGCACGACCACGCGCGGCGCCTTGAGCAGCAGCCGGGCCAGCGCCAGACGCTGCTTCTCGCCGCCCGACAGCCGGTAGCCCCGGTCGCCGACGACGGTGTCGAGCCCGTCGGGCAGGCCCTCGACGAGATCGCCGATCTGCGCGGCCCTCAGAGCCTCCCAGATCTCCTCCTGGCTCGCCTCCGGCCTGGCGTAGCGGAGGTTGGCCCCGATCGTGTCATGGAAGAGATGGGCGTCCTGCATGACCACGCCCACGGTGTCGCGCAGCGAGTCGAGCGTGGCCTCGCGCACGTCGAGCCCGTTGACGCGGACCGCGCCCTCGTTGACGTCGTACAGGCGCGAGACCAGTGAGGTGATCGTCGTCTTGCCCGCCCCCGAGTGGCCGACCAGGGCGATGAGCTGGCCGGGGCGGGCGGTGAACGACACCCCTTCCAGCACCGGCTGGGACGGTCCTGTGTCCTGCCTGGCCACCGACTCCAGCGAGGCCAGCGAGACCTCCTCGGCCGACGGGTAGCGGAAGCGCACGTCGTCGAACTCGATCGTCACAGGGCCGTCGGGGATCGGGACGGCGCCGGGCTTCTGGGCGACCATGGGCTTGAGGTCGAGGATCTCGAAGACGCGGTCGAAGCTCACCAGGGCGGTCATCACGTCGACGTGCACGTTCGACAGGGACGTCAAAGGGCCGTACAGGCGCATCAGCAGGGCGGCCAGGGCCACCAGCGTGCCGAGCTCGAAGACGCCGGAGACCGACAGGACGCCGCCGATGCCGTACACCAGGGCCGTGGCCAGCGCCGCCACCAGGCCGAGCGCGACCCGGAACACGGTGCCGTACATGCCGACCGTCACGCCCACGTCACGCACCCTGGCCGCCCGCGCGCCGAACACCGCAGCGTCGTCCTCGGGGCGGCCGTAGAGCTTGGCAACCATCGCGCCCGCCACGTTGAACCGCTCCGTCGTGACCGAGCTCATCTCGGCGTCGAGCTGCATCTGCTCGCGGGTCAGGGCCGACATGCGGCGCCCGACGTACTTGGCCGGCACGATGAAGATCGGCAGCAGCACCAGCGCGACCAGCGTCACCTGCCACGACAGCGCCAGCATCGCGCCGAGCACCAGGACGAGGCTGACCACGTTGGACACCACGGACGACAGCGTGCTGGTGAGCGCCCGCTGAGCGCCGATCACGTCGGTGTTGAGCCTGCTGACCAGCGCGCCGGTCTGGGCCCGCATGAAGAAGGCCACCGGCATGCGCTGCACGTGGTCGAACACCTCGGTGCGCAGGTCGTAGATCAGGCCCTCGCCGATGCGCGCGGAGAACCACCGCTGCACCAGCGTCAGCCCGGCATCCACCAGCGCCAGCGCGCCGATCGCCACCGCCAGCCCGACCACCACGCCGGGCCTCTTGGGCAGGATGCCGTCGTCGATGATCGCCTTCATCAGCAGCGGGTTGGCGATCACGATCACCGCGCCCGCCACCACCAGCGCCAGGAACGCCGCGATGTGCCTGTTGTACGGCCTGGCGTAGCGCGCGATGCGCCGGACCGTGCCGGGACGCAGCCGCTGCTTGGTCACCGATTCGTCGCGTCGCAGGGACGCCATCGCCGAAGGCCCGAAGCCTCCGCCCATCATCGCCATCCGGGGGATCCCCTCCTCGTCCCCAGAAGACAGCGTCACGGGGCCGTACGGCGATTCCCGCGTCAGCTCACCGCGAAACCGGCGAAGGGCGCTTGACGGCCCTCGAGGACGGCCCAGCACCCCCTCAGCGGGTGCGAGTTCCCCCTCGAAATCTCTCCCGGGCGGGAGATTCAGCCGAACAGCGCCTTGATGCGGGCCGCCTGTTCGACCCCCTCGGCCACACTCTGCTCCTCCAGGGAGCGGCCCTGCGCCCCCTGGAGGAGTCGCTTGGTCGCGGCGGCCGCATCCCGATTGGTGGCCAGCAGCTCCGCGATCTTGTCTTGTACGGCTTGCTCCAGGTCGCCCCCGGCGACCACTTTCTCGGCGAGGCCGATCCGCATGGCCTCGTCGGCGTGCACGGTCCTGGCCGTCAGGCAGATGTCGATCGCCTTGGCCAGACCCACCAGCTCCACCAGGGGCTTGGTCCCCGTGAGATCGGGCACCAGGCCCAGCGCGGGCTCTTTCATGCAGAACGAAACATCATCGGCCACGATCCGCAGGTCGCAAGCGAGCGCGAGCTGGAACCCCGCGCCGATCGCGTGCCCCTGCACGGCTGCGATGGAAACGATCTCCGGGCGGCGCAGCCACAGGAACCCCGCCTGGGCCTGTCTGATGCGCTGCTCGAAGGTTGCGCCCTCGCTTTTGGCGACCGAGCCGAACGAGCCCTGTCCGGGCACCCCCTCAGGTGTGAACATTCGCAGGTCTATCCCTGCTGAGAAGGACGGTCCCTCACCTTTCACGACGACGACGCGCACCTGCTCGGGCAGGTTCTCGCCGATGCGAGCCAGTTCGGACCAGGTCGCGAACGTCTGGGCGTTGCGCTTTTCCGGCCGATCGAGCGTGATCGTCGCTATCTCACCGTCCACCTCGTGGCGAAGCCCGCTCTCCGTGGAGGCAGAGCCATTCTCCGCTTTCCCCCCGCGCTGTCGCGCCTGCGCGTCCGCCATCGCCTGTTCCCTTCCGCCAATGCTGAGCGTCGCGCCCGAGCCTACAGAACATGGTTCTGGACTCGGGCGCGACGTCGACCGACTAGGGACGGGCGGCTGCGGTCGCACGTTCCGAGGCGGCCGTCAGCGCTTGGACTTGCCTCGGGTCGCCCCGCCGCGCCCACGCAGAGTCACACCGGACTCGCTCAGGATGCGGTGGATGAACCCGTAGGACCGACCGGTCGAAGCGGCCAGGGCGCGGATGCTTTCGCCCGCGGCGTAGCGCTTCTTGAGATCGCCGGCCAGTTTTTCCCGGTCGGCCCCGGTGACCCGGGTGCCCTTCTTCAGTGTCTCGGCCACGAGTACCTCCTGTAGTGCCGGACTTCCGCAGCGTTACTCCGCCATGATCAGTCATTTCAGCGGGATCGGCTACCTACTCCACGGGAAAAGATCCGTACCCACTCAAATTAAGATCAGGCAAGTGCCACAAGATCGGAAAATTCATCGCTCCATGCGTCTTCAGTTCCGTCCGGTAGCAAGATCACCCTATCCGGTGACAGGGCGTCAACGGCACCCTCGTCATGTGTGACTAGGACGATTGCTCCTGAATACGACCTTAGAGCGGTGAGAACTTGCTCCCTGCTGACCGGATCGAGGTTGTTCGTCGGCTCGTCAAGAAGCAGGACATTGGCGCTCGAAAGCACCAGGATGGCCAGCGCCAGCCGGGTCTTCTCGCCGCCCGACAGCACCCCTGCGGGCTTGTCCACGTCGTCGCCGGTGAACAGGAAGGACCCGAGGACCTTCCGCAACTCCGTGTCGGTGAACTCGCCGCCGGCCGATCGCATGTTCTCCAGAAGCGTACGACCGGCGTCGAGAGTCTCGTGTTCCTGGGCGTAGTAACCGATCTTGAGGCCGTGACCTGGCCTGATCTCGCCCGTGTCGGGATGCTCGACGCCGCCGAGCAGGCGCAGCAGCGTGGTCTTGCCCGCGCCGTTCAGCCCGAGGATGACGACCCTGTGACCTCGGTCGATGGCCACGTCGACGTCGGTGAAGACCTCCAGCGAGCCATAGGACTTCGACAATCCCTCGGCCGTCAGCGGGGTGCGCCCGCACGGCTGCGGATCGGGGAAGCGCAGCCGTGCCACCTTGTCGCTCTGGCGCTCCCCCTCGGTGCCCGACAGCAACCGGTGCGCACGCCGCATCATGTCCTGGGCGGCCTTGGCCTTGGTGGCCTTGGCGCGCATCTTGTCGGCCTGCGCGAGCAGCGCACCCGCCTGTTTCTCGGCGTTGGCGCGCTCGCGCTTGCGGCGCTTCTCGTCGGTCTCGCGCTGATCCAGGTACGCCTTCCAGCCGACGTTGTAGTGATCGATCACCGACCGGTTGGCGTCCAGGTGCAGGACCTTGTTGACCGTGGCTTCAAGAAGACCGACGTCGTGGCTGATGATCACCAAGCCACCTTGATGCGAGCGCAAAAAATCGCGAAGCCATCCGATTGAGTCCGCATCTAGGTGGTTTGTGGGCTCATCGAGAAGGAGAGTTTCCGCTCCGCTGAAAAGAATTCGCGCCAATTCCACGCGCCTGCGCTGGCCGCCGGAAAGCGTTTGCAACGGCTGCCCGAGCACCCTGTCGGGCAGGCCGAGGCTGGAGGAGATGGAGGCCGCCTCCGACTCGGCCGCGTACCCGCCGAGCACATGCATTTGATCTTCGAGCCGGCCGTACTGCCTGACGGCCTTCTCCCGGGTGCGGTCGTCGGCGGAGGACATGCCGAGCTCGGCCTCGCGCAGCTTGCGCAGGACCTCGTCCAGCCCTCTCGCCGACAGGATGCGGTCGCGCGCCAGCACCTGCAGGTCACCGGTGCGCGGATCCTGGGGGAGGTAGCCCACGCTGCCTGAGGTGGTGACGGTGCCCGCGGCGGGCAGGCCCTCGCCCGCCAGCACCTTGGTCAGGGTGGTCTTGCCCGCGCCGTTGCGGCCGACCAACCCGATCTTGTCGCCGGGGTTGACCCGGAACGACGCTTTCTCGATGAGCAGACGCGCGCCCGCGCGCAGCTCGATGTCACTGGCGATGATCATAGTGGCGGACACTCCCGAGCTAGGAAACGAGGATTGGGCGTGCGACGCCGGTCAATCGGGAGTATGCATACAGATCAGTGTAGGACCACGGTCAGCACCTTCTCGTCTGCTTGACGGTCCATCCGCCCCGGTTCAGCGCCGCGTCAGGTGCTTGCCGATCAGGGCCAGGTTGTGGATGGCGGCCAGGCCGTACTGCGCGGCGCCGTTGGTGGAGACGAACGCCGCCTCCCGTACGGGGGCGAGCACCTCGGGGCCGTCGACCAGGGTCAGCTCCCAGGACCGCTGCCGCTGCAACGGGTTGCTGTTGAGCTGGTCACCCTCGTCGAGGAAGAACTTGCGCCACGCCCACGCCGCCAGTTCGGCGTCGCCGGTGCGCGCGGCCGCGTACGCGGTGAGCCTGCTGTGCGCCTGGATCAGCGAGATCCCGCTCAGCGGCCGCCCCACCTCGGCCTCCTGCTGCTCGGGGGTGGCCAGGTAGAGCCTGCAGTACCGCAGCCACGCCTCCTCGAACCCGGGGACGTCCAGGTCGAGCGCGATGAGCTCCGCGCACATCTCCGGCAGCCCGAACAGCGACGACAGGTGCGAGACGGAGATCTTGTCCCGCGAGGTGTCGAACCGTCCGGTCTCCAGGTTCAGCCGGCCCTCGCCGGTCAGGAAGCCGTTCGGCAGCGCCCCGATGTCGGCCATCGTCCCCAGCAACCGGTCTCTGGCCCGTTCGTCGCCGTGCCGCTCCCAGCGGGTCAGCCACGCCGCCGCCAGCGAACCCCAGTCGGTGCCGAGCCCGACCGACAGCGCCTCGGGGTCGGGGGTGTAGACGTCCTCGCGCACCTTGCGCGTGGGATCGATGACGACGAACGTCTCCTCGGGCGTGCTCAGCTCGTCCATGAGGTCGCCGGTGCGCTCGTCGGCCGTCAGGTAGTAGTAGAAGCGCCGGTAGGCGGCGTTGGAGATGCGCAGCTGCTTGCAGCTGCACCCCCAGTGCTGCACGTTGTGCCGGGTGCCCAGGCCCTTCCACCTGCCGAGATGGTAGACGTCGACCTCGCCGGTGTGGCGGGTCATGGCCTCGGCGAAGCGGAAGACCTCCGCCCGGCCCGTGCGCAGGTACTGCAGCCACAACCACAGGTCGGGCGAGAGCTCGGAGTTGTCCCAGGCGTAGCCGCCGACGTCGTAGCGCCAGGTGTGGCGGTCGCGGTCGTAGGTGTGCATGACGTCGCCGTAGTCCCAGAAGCCGTACCACCTGCGCTGCTCACGCTCGCGCCGGTACAACTCGAACAGGAAGTCCAGCCGGTCCTCGATCTCGGCGTGCGCGGGCGTGGAGCGGTCGGGCAGCTCCCACAGGCCGAACACGCCCGCCTCACGCACCCGCTCGGGAGCGGCGGCCAGCAGGCCCGGCTCGTTCAGCGCGGCGGCGTGCGCGGCCAGGTCCCGCGCGGACGGCGTGGCGTCGTGGACGCGCAGGGTCAGCTCGTGCGTACGCGCCACGCCGTGCGCGTCGCCGAACCCCGGCTCGTAGTCCTCGTAGGTGACCTCCAGACCTTCGAGCTGCTCGGCGAAGGTGTCCTGGCCCATGCCGTCGTGGTAGAAGCGCAGGTCCATGGCCGGGGCGGAGGGCGACCAGAGCCAGACGGTCGCCGTGGCCAGGTCCGCGGCCGCGTTCCTGATGTCCAGGCGGGTGGGGTGCAGGCGCCAGAAGTCGCGCAGCCCGAAGCCGAGGCCGCCGCCCGTTCCACCGACGTAGCCGTACCCCGACGACCTGGTCCCGGCCGGGATCGTCACCCACGCGTGGCCGTCGGCGGTGCGTTTGCGCAGCGTGAAGCCGTCGGCGGAGCCCTGGTCGAGGGTGTAGTCGTTCCAGGCGGGGATGAGGTGCAGGCGGCCGGCGACCTCCGGGGCGATCTCGCCGCACGGGCGGCCCTCGACCTGCGCCCGCCGTACGGACTCGCCGGGGTCGCGGCGCAGCCCGGTCAGACCGCGCACGGCCTCGGTGAGGAAACCCCCTGAGCCGGCCAGGCGCACGTGCCTGTCGTGAAGCTCGTCACGCATCACCACGTCGGCGCGCAGCCCGAGCCCGGCCAGGAAGTCCCGCTCGGGGTCGCCGTCCCAGACGAACGTGTGCATGATCCGCACGGCCTCCGCGCCCGCGTGGAAGTACAGGCGCACGGTGAACGGCAGCCAGTCGCCGTGCCGGCCCTCCAGGCGGACGACGGCGCGCACGGGGCCGTCCTGCTCGACCGTGACGCGTTCGACCACGCCGGTGGCCTGCTCGCGGGCCACAGGACCGCCCTCGTCGGGGGTGGGCTCACCCTGGCGGAGACTGACCAGGCGCACGTCCCTGGCGATCTCGCGGCTCCCGCGCGAGATCGACCGGGCCAGCGTGCCGCCCGACTCCTCGATCGTCCAGGTCACCACGCCGGTGCCGACGCGCAGCACGCCGTCCTCACGGACGACGGTGACGGGCATGGCGGGGACGGCGGGCTCGCGTCCCGGCTCGATCCGGTACGCGAAAGCGCCCCTGCCCGCGCCGATCGCGTGCGCGGACCACTTGACCGAACCGTCGGGCCAGGTGGCGGTCACCCAGCTCTGCACGGGCACCTCGCGCCCGTCGGAGTCGGCCAGCGCGAACGGCGCCCCGCGCCCGACCGCGCCACGCGGCCACGGGACCCCCCAGGTCGCGCCCTGCTCCCCCGGCCGATCCAACCAGCGCAACACAGTCATTGAATCTCCTTGAGTCGCTCCGCGACGATGATCGCGACCGCGTCGGCGCCGCGGAAGCAGAAATGGGTGTCGTCGGCCACCCCGTCCGGATACAGCAGGTGCGTGCCGGGCGGGAAGTGGGTGAACAGGGCTTTGGAGCCCTCGGGGCCGAGCCGCTCGTACAGCTCGGTGGTGGCGGCGGTCAGGTCGATCAGCGGCACGCCCTCGGCGGCGGCCAGCGCGCGTACCTGGTCGGGGTAGTCGCCGTGGGTCGGCGTCAGCCGCTCGCCGTCGAACCTGCGGCGCTGCACCGGCGTGCACAGAACCGGCAGCGCGCCGGCCCCGCGCGCCTCCTCGACGAAGGCGCGCAGGTTGTCCTGGTACGGGATCGCGGGATCCTTCTGGTCGTTGTGCCCGAACTGGAGCACGACCAGGTCGCCCGGCGCGATCTCGCGGACGAGCGCCGCCCACAACCCCTCCGCCCGGTGACTGGCCGTAGTGGCGCCGCCCTTGGCGAAGTTGCGCACGGGCCCGCCGACGTACGCGCCGAGCTGCGCTCCCCACCCCGACATGGGCGCCTCGAACGCCGGGCACGAGGCCACGGTCGAGTCGCCCGCCAGCAGCACGGTGCGGGTCACTCCTTGACGCCCCCGATCAGCACGCCCTTGGCGAAGTGCTTTTGCAGGAATGGGTAGAAGAACAGGATCGGCAGCGTCGCGATGACGATGACCGCGAACTTCAGCCCCTGCTCCGGCGGCACCCAGGTCCTGTCCATCTGGGCCAGAGCGTTGGCGGCGTCGGTGTTGATGAGTTGGCGCACCAGGATCTGCAGCGTCCACTTGTTCGGGTCGCTGATGTACAGCAGCGGCGACATGTAGTCGTTCCAGATGCCGACCGCGTAGAACAGCGAGAACGTTGCGATGATCGGCTTGGACAGCGGCAGGACGATCTTAAAGAAGACGCCCATCTCGTTGCAGCCGTCGATGCGCGCCGCCTCCTCCAGGGCCTGCGGCAGCTCCTGGAAGAAGCTCTTGACGATGATCAGGTAGAACGGGTTGATCGCCAGCGGCAGGATCAGCGCCCAGTAGCTGTCGAGCAGCCCAAGGTCGCGCACCACCAGATAGGTGGGGATCATGCCGCCGGTGAAGACCATCGTGAAGATGATCAGGTTCAGCACCAGGATCCGGCCCGGCAGGTACCGCTTGGCCAGCGGGTAGGCCATGGTGAAGGTGAGCAGCACCTGCACCACCATGCCGACCGCGGTCACGATCACGGTCGTGAGCAGGGCACGGACGAAGGTGGGGGTGGCGAAGATGTACTCGTACGACTCGGTGACGATCTTCTCCGGCCACAGGAAGAACGGCCGGGAGGCGATCTCCGGCTCGCCGGCGAACGACGCGGCCAGGACGTAGAGCAGCGGCAGGGTCGTGATCAGTGCCAGGCCCACGAGCGCGACGACGTTGAGCGTGTCGAACGTGCGGCTGCCGATGGAGTTGTTGTTGTTGACCGCGAGCTTCTTGGGCTTGGTGTCAGTCATGCTGGTCATGGCCGGCTCCTTAGAACAGTCCCCGCTGGCCGAGACGCTTGGCCAGCCAGTTGGAACCGAAGATCAGGATGACGCCCGCGACGCCCTTGAACAGGCCGACGGCGGTGGAGTAGCTGATGGCGCCGTTCTGGATGCCGGCGTAGTAGACGTAGGTGTCGAAGACGTTCGCCACGTCGCGGTTCAGCGAGGTGGTCATCAGCCAGATCTGCTCGAAGCCGGAGTCCAGCAGGTTGCCGGAGGCGAGGATCGCCATGACGACGACCGTCGGGCGGATCGCGGGCAGCGTGACGTGCCAGAGTTGGCGGAAGCGGCCGGCGCCGTCCATGCGGGCGGCCTCGTACAGGTTGGGGTCCACCCCGGCCAGCGCGGCCAGGTAGATGATCGTGCCCCAGCCCGTCATCTTCCAGACCTGCTGGAGGATGATCAGCGGCCGGAACCACTCCTCCTGCGCCATGTAGTCGATCTTCGCGGTGTCGCCCAGGATGTCGCGCATCCAGCCGGAGATCACGCCGAAGTCGGCGGCGAAGAGCACGTACGTCAGCGACGCGACGATCGTCCAGGACAGGAAGTGCGGGATGTAGATGAGCGACTGGACCGAACGCTTGAGAATGTTGAGCCGCAGCTCGTTCAGCAGCAGCGCGACGATGATCGGCGCTGGGAAGACGATGAGGATGTGCAGCAACGCCACGAAGAGCGTGTTGAACATCAGCTTGCCGAAGTCGCCGCCGGTGAAGAGGGTCTCGAAGTGCTTGAGGCCCACCCAAGGGCTGCCCGAGTAGCCGAGGAAGGGCAAGTAGTCCTGGAAGGCGATCGTCACGCCGTACATCGGCAGGTACTTGAAGAGCGCGAAGTAGGCGAGGCCCGGGAGCAGCATCAGGTAGAGCCAGCGGTAACGCAACGCTGCGGTGCGCAGCGGCACCTTGTCGGCCCGCTTCGGCTTCTTCGCCTTGGGCGCCGCCTTCGGAGGCGTCGCCAGGTCGGTGGCCACAGCGGCCTCCTTTCGTATGAGGGGCCCGGAAGGTGCCCGGGCCCCTCAATCGGGAGTCGTGACTACTTGGGGAGCTTCGCGAGCCCCTCGTTGATCTCGGTGATCACCTGGTCGCCACCGCTGTCGTGCCAGCGCTTGATCTCGGCCTTGAGTCCCTCTTCGTCGATCGCGCCCGACAGGAACTTGACCCGGGCGTCGGAGACGATCTTGTCGATCTGCGCGCCCTTCTCGATCTGCGTCTTCGAGATCACGGGCAGCGCCACGTTGTGCACGGCCGTCTTGAGGTCCTCCTCCACCAGCTTCTTCTGCAGGTCGAGAATGTCCCGGTACGGCTGACCAGACGGGACGCGCTGGTAGGCGATGCCGCCGATGTCCACCGTGCCCTTGGTGCCGAACTGGACGAAGGCGTCGTCCACGTTGTCCTGGACGGTCTTGACCGCGGGGTCGTCCTCGTTGATCAGCGCGGCGGTGTCGCCGTTCTCGACCTTGAAGTTGCGGCCCTCGATGCCGTTCTGCAGCAGGACCTGGCCCTCCTTGGTGGCCAGCTTGTCCAGCGTCTTCAGCACGTTGTCGAGCTCGGCCTCGGTGCGCACGCTCTGCCTGGAGATCGCCAGGGAGTCCGCGTAACCCGTGAACGGGTAGGAGTGCTTCTCTGTGTCGGACTTCGCCATGTTGCCGACCATGGTGACCTTGTCGCCGTAGTCCTTGTCGCCGTTCTCTCTGAACAGGTCGAAGACCTGGCGGGAGCGGATGTTGACGTCGATGATCATGCCGCCCCTGCCATGGAAGAACGGGTCGTTCCACTTGGCGGAGTCGAGAGTGGCGAAGTCGGGGTTGACGAGGCCCTCGTCGACCATCTTCTTCAGCCACTTGTTGGCTTCGAGGAACTCAGGCGTGTCGAACCCGGGCCCGACCTTTCCCTCGCGCTCGCCCCAGCCGGTCGGGGCGCCGAACCAGGTCTCGATCACGTCGTACGGGCTGGCGCTGGCGTAGTCACCGGGCCACTTCGGGATGATGAGTCCGTAGGTGTCCTTCTTACCGTTGCCGTCGGGGTCCTTCTCGGTGAAGGCCTTGGCGACCTGGTAGAAGTCCTCGATCGTCTTCGGCTCCTCAAGACCGACCTTCTTCAGCCAGTCCTTGCGGATGACGACCGCCGAGCGCAGCAGGGGCCGCATCCGGTAGAGGCCGTAGGT
Organism: Nonomuraea purpurea; assembly: GCF_042650645.1. NCBI lineage: Bacteria > Bacillati > Actinomycetota > Actinomycetes > Streptosporangiales > Streptosporangiaceae > Nonomuraea > Nonomuraea purpurea. The sequence continues at coordinate 100,905 of NZ_JBHSBI010000012.1, read as the reverse complement.
CCTGCCGTTGATGGAGGCGTTGAGCGCGGACTGCGCGTTCGCCGGCTTGAGGTTCGGATACTTGTCCAGCTTGTCGGTCAGATCCCAGAAGGCCCCCGCCTGCGCGGCCCTCACGAACGCCGGCAGCTTCGGGTCCACCACGATGACCTGCGGAATGCTGTCTGAGGCCAGGGTGACGTTCAGCTTCTCGGTGTACTCGGCGTTGGGAACCCAGGTGACCTTGATCTTCTTGCCGAGGAACTTCTCGATGGCCTGCTGCATCTCGCCGGTAGGTTCGGGAGCCGTGCCGAACAGCTTCGACATGAACGTGATCGTGTTCGGATCAGACTGGGCCGCGTCGCCACCTCCAGAGCAGGCGGAGGCGGTGAGAGCAGCCGTGAGCGTTAACACACCGGCGATGAGCCGGCGACGACGCGATGCGCTCATAGGTTCCCTTTCGAATGCAGGCGCGCCTCGTTCTCCTCGAAGAAGCGCAGGCAAAGCCACGTGTTGAGATAGATCCACGCGCCGAAGCTGATCGCCGGGGCGAGGATGGGCGCCGCCGAGGTCGCGAAGGCGATGGCTGACAGAGCCAGCAGCAACAGCACCGACGAGGCCGGACGCAGGAGCGCTAGCTGTGTCGCCTTGGGCCAGTACGCCCATAGCGGCAGGTCGTAATGCACGTAGAGCGGCCCGAGGTAGGCGCCGACACCCGCCAGGGCGATGAGCGCCACGAAGGTCGCGATCCGCAACGCGCCCATGCCGGGCCCGAGAGCGGACAGATAGAGGTAGTTGCCGACCAGGACGACGGCGAGCGCCGCCGCGGGCAGGACCAGCAACGAGGCCCGGACGAACTCCCGTCGGTAGACGGCCCAGAATTCGGCCCAGGCCTGAAACGTTTCATTCCGGGCATGCCGACGAGCCAGGGTGTAGGCGGCCACAGTGGCGGGCCCGAGCCCGAGGATCACGCCGCCCGCGAGGGTGAAGACGATCCACATCAGGTTCAGGCGGACCGCCCAGATGAGCTCTGAGCAGGCAGCTTGAATCCTGATCGACAGGGCGGGATGGTTCATCCGGCACCACCTTCTCGTGGCCCGTGCACGGATACGGGGGGCGAGTGTTGCACCGCGGTTCCTGCCCAGTTACAGGGGCATGAACGGCGGTTGGTGCGAAATTAGTGTTGAATCGACTCAAAGTCAATGACGAGATACCCGGAGATTTTCGTACTCTCCGATCAGCGGCGCCATCTGCCTGAAGCCGATCTTGCCTCCTGCCAGGGCGGGACCGCCGACCGAGCCGTCGTCCCGCCAGCGGAACGAGACCAAATCGTTGACCGAGAAGGTCACCTCACCCCCCTTGACGTCGAGCCGGATCGCATAGGGGCCGTCGGCGTCCATCACCCCAGGCAGCGGATCCGGGCCCTGCGCGACCAGGTGGAAGCCGTGGCTCTTGCGCAGGTTGCAAGTGTGCAGGGCGCGCTCCGACTGCCACATGCGGCGGAAGTAGGAGACGTGGTAGGCGTCGATGTCGCCGTGGTGGTACTGCTCATAAGGGCCGCTGCGCGGGGCCAGGCGCTCGTCGAACAGGTCCTCGCCGTTCCCGCCCCTGGCGTGGAAGAACATGATCGCCAGGCCCGGCTCCCTGATCGGCCGGAAGTCCCACTCGATCCGCACGTCGGCCGGGAACTCCTCCGGACACCACAACACCAGGTTGGCCGCCTGACCGTCGGAGGCCGGCCTGAGGCTCTCCAGACGCATCCTGCCCTGGGGGAAGGACATGGCGCCATCTCCTTCCATCCGGAATCCCGCCAGGTCCTGGGGGGTGGCCAGGGGGTTGCGATACAGCTCTTTCACGGGGCCCCTTTCATGGTGGTGTGGGGTCGGCTACGGGTGGGTCCGCCGTGCGAGCGCGTCGCGGTGAGCACGCGTCGTCGGGCGCTCGTCGTTCGGCGCGCCGCGTCGGCGGGAGGTCGTGCGGTGGGGCCCGGCGCAACGCGAACGGCGCCCAGCACTCCTACCAGCCCAAACACGGGTGCGCCGCCAAAGGCGTGCAGCGAGGCGGTGCGTCAGGCGCGGCGGAGGGCGCTGGATTCGCGGACCACCAGGTCAGGCTGGAAGATGACCTGCCGGTGCCGGTGCTCCTCCGGCTCGGCCACCTCCTCCAGCAGCAGGTCGATGGCCGTGCGCCCGAGCAGTTCGCGCGGTTGCCTGATCGACGACAGCGGCACGGCGGCCGCCGCGGCGAAGTCGATGTCGTCGTAGCCGATGATGGCCAGGTCGTCGGGCACCCGCAGCCCGTGGGTGGCCATCGCCTGTAACAACCCCAGCGCCATCATGTCGTTGGCGCAGAAGGCGGCGGTGGGCCGCTCTTCGGCGGGCAGCCCCGCGACGTGCTCCCCGATGGCCCGCCCTTCCGCCACGGTCAGCGCGGGAGCGGAGCGGGTGAGCAGTTCGACGGCTCCGTCGGCGGCGGCGACGGCGCTGGTGACGCCGGCGTGCCGGTCGGCGACTTGTTTGATGGACGGTGGTCCTCCGACGAACATGATCCGCCGGTGCCCCCGCTCGATGAGGTGCGCGCCGGCGATCTGCCCGCCGAGCCGGTCGTCGACCGCGACCGAGCACTGCAGCCCGGTGGCCGGGCTGTCGACCAGCACCACGGGCGTGCCGCGGGCGGCCAGCTCCTCCAGATAGGGGCTCTCCATCTCGACGGGGGTGATCAGTATGCCCATGACCCGCTGCTGTTCGAGCTGGTCGAGGTGGCGACGTTCGCGGCCGGGGTCGCCGGCGCTGTTGCAGAGCACCACCATCGTGTCGTGGCCGTCGGCGACCGCTTCCGCGCCCTGGGCCACGTCCACGAAGAACGGGTTGGAGACGTCGAGCACGACGAGGCCGACCGTGCGGCTGCGTCCCACCCGCAGGTGGCGAGCCACTTCATTACGGACGAACCCCAGCTTCTTTATCGCTTCGAAGACGCGTTCGCGTGTAGCGGGTGACACGATCTCCGGGCGGTTGAGCACATTGCTCACCGTGCCCACAGAGACGCGCGCCAGTTGCGCGACCTCCTTGATGTTCCTGGTCGCCATCGATCCTCACGAGGCCGTGCTGCTGTCGTAGGTGCACAAACGGGAGCTACCTGCGGTGAACCGCCGGACGCGGCCCACTGTGAACCCGCTCATCATAGCGGGAATCAAGATTTTTTTGAATCGTATCAAAACCTCAAAACAGTCACGAGCGCGGCGTGGCGGCGGACGCCTTCATGCCGTCGAGCATCAGGCACAGGTAGTACGCGGGCCGAGCAGCCACGGGTTCGGGCAGTTGGTCGGGGTGGCAGGTGAAGACGTTCAGCAGGTGGATCAGGTCCTCGACGCCGACGTCGGTACGCATGGAGCCCTCGGCCTGCGCACGGCGTACGAGCCCGTCGAACTGCTCCACCCACCCCGCCCGCACCCGCGCGAACTCGGCCCGCTCCACGATCGCCTCCTGCGGCAGCACCGCCAGCGCGGTGGCCAGCGCGGCGCGGCCGGGCTCGGCGACCCAGAGCACGAAGTCCCAGATGGCGCCCCAGGCGTCGGACGCGCTCTCGGCGGCCTCGTCGAGAGCGCGGGCCATCGTGTGGATGTAGTGGTCGCCGACGGCCGCGATCAGGGCGTTCCTGTCGGGGAAGCGCCGGTAGAGGGTGCCGACGCCGACGCCCGCGCGCTTGGCGACGCTCTCCATGGGCGCGTTGACGCCGCGTTCTGCCATGACCTCGGCGGCGGCCACGACGATCTTGTCCAGGTTCCGTCTGGCATCCGCACGCACGTGAGACCCCCAACTGGACGATTCGATTCCGCTTATTGTACCGTCCAGCCCAACCGGAACTTGAGATTCCACTTATTGGAGGTTGACCGTGATCGTGGTAACCGGTGCCACCGGCTCCATCGGACGCGCCCTCGTCGAACGCCTGCGCGGGCACGACACCCTCGCCGTCGTCCGCAAACCCGCCGACGACCTCGGCACCGACTACGCGCTCGCCGACTTCGACGAGCCCGCGACCATCGGCAGGCTCCTGTCGGAGGGCGACCGGCTGTTCCTCAACAGCTCGCTGTGGCCCGGCTTCGTCGACGCCCACCGCGCGGTGATCGACCTGGCCGCCCACGCGGGCGTCGCGCAGATCGTCGCCGTGTCGGTACGCGACGCCGCCCCGGGAGCCAAACTGGGCGGCGGCATGCACGGCGAGGTCGACGCCCACCTGAGGAAGTCGGGCGTGCCCTGGTCGATCCTGCAGCCGACCGGCTTCATGCAGAACCTGCCGCGCGACGTCCAGAACGACCGGGTCTACGGCTCGTACGGGCCGAAGGAGGTCAACTACATCGACACCCGCGACATCGCCGAGGTAGCGGCCGCCCTGCTGACCCGGCCCGTCGGAGAAAGCCGTGACCACGTGCTCACGGGGCCCGAGTCGTTCTCCCACGAACGCATCGCCGCGCAGATCAGCGCGGCACTCGGCCGCCCGGTCCACTACGTCGACCTGCCCGTCCCCGAGATGACGGCGCACCTGGAACGGCAGGGCGTCCCGCAGCCGCACGCGGGGGACCTGGCGGAGCTGATGGGCACCACAGGAGACGGGCGATGGGCGACCGTCACGACGGCGGTCGAAGACCTCACGGGCCGCCCGCCCCGCCCCCTGTCAGCCTTCCTCGCCGACCACCGAACCCAGTTCTCCTCGTAAGCTCGCTCGGCGTCGGAGAGACGATCGTCCGGGCGACCGCGTCCTCACGCGGAGACGTCCTGTCCGAGACCTCGGCGGATGGCCGCGGCAATGCGGTCCACATCTCCGCGTTCGGCGGGTGGCAGCGGGGCGCCGGCCGACTCTCGAGCGGCGGTGGCCGTGCCGAGCAGGCGTGCGGCGCGACGGTGCTCTCCCACCCCCGCGTAGGCGCCGGCGAGTCCTTCGAGGGCGAGCGCGACGGCCCGAGGGTCGCCGGTGGCGCGAGCCACGGCGTGTCCCTCCCGGTGCAGGGCCAGCGCCGTGTCGGCGTCTCCGCGCAGCTCGGCGATGAAGCCCAGCTCGGCCAGGATCAACGCGGTCCCGTTGTCGGGCATGATCTGGCGGTTCCAGTCAAGCCAGCCCCGCAGGAGTGCCTCGGCCTCGTCGAGGTCGCCTCGTCGGCGGGCCGCGAGCGCCAAGCCGACCTCGGCGAGCTCGTGGGCGAGGGTATTGGATTGCTCCAATGCCCGCTCCCGAGCTCGCCGATGGAAATCGTCGGCCACGTCGTGATCCCCCATGAGCAGCGCGGTACGACCGAGCGCCGACAGCCGGGAGGAGACCTCGTTCCACAACCCCAGCTCTTCGGCCATGCGCAGCCCGTCGCGGCGCAGCCGCATGGCGCGCTCATAGTCACCGGTGATCTCGGCCAGCGTTGCGAGGAGGTTGACCGCCTGGGTCTGCCCCCACCTGTCGCCGAGGTCCTGAAACAGGGCCAGGCAGCGGGTGCCGTCGCGCTCCAAGGCGGCCAGGTCTCCGCGGACCAGGGCCTGTTTGGCGCGGGTCATCAGCGCGGCGGCGACGCCCCACCCTTCACCATCTGCCAGGAACCGGGCGAGCGCCTGCTCCGTGAGCTCCTCACTGGCGGTCAGCTCGCCGAAGTCGACCGAGGCGAAGGCCACGAACCAGGCGGCCATGCCGTCCGCTCCTGCCTCCATGGGCGCGAGCTGCCCAAGTCCGGCGAACATCGTCAGGCCCGCCAGCCACGCTCGAGCGGTGGCCCGTGGATCCGCGACGGGCACGCCACCGCTCTCCGTACCGCTCGGGTGTGTCCGGCCCGCCTCCAGCGCGGCGGTCAGCGCTCTACGGCCCTCAACGATCCGGCCGCGCAGGACCCAGTACCAGGCCAGCGCGTTGGCCAGCTGAGCCGCCTGGCCCGGGGCTCCGTCCTGGGCCGCGGCTTCGAGTGCGGCCCGCAGGTTGGCCCCTTCGCTGTCCAGCCGCCGCAGCCAGCGGCGCTGGTCGTGGCCCCTCAGGTGCTGGTCGCCGCGCTTGGCCACGTCGGTGTAGTGATCGCGATGGCGCCGTTTGAACAGCTCGTGCTCGCCCGCCTCGCGCAAGCGCTCCAGGCTGTAGGCGGCGATCGACTCCAGCAGCCGGTAGCGCGGCCTGCCGTCGTCATCCGTCATGACGACAAGCGAGCGATCCACCAGGCGGCCGAGCAGTTCTGGCACGTCGGCCGCTGCCATGCCGTTCCCCGCGCAGACCTGTTCGGCGGACTCCAGAGCGCACCCGCCGGGGTGGACGGCCAAGCGGCGCAGCAGGACGCGTTCGGGCTCGGTGAGCAGGCTCCAGCTCCAGTCAATGACGGCGCGCAGGGTCTGCTGCCGGGCGGGGGCGTCGCGCCGCTGCCCCACCAGCAGACGAAACCGGTCGTCCAGCCGTCGGGCGACTTCGTGGACGCCCATCGTACGGACCTTGGCGGCGGCCAGCTCAAGCGCGAGCGGGATGCCGTCGAGCCGCCGGCAGACGGCTCGCACCGCCTCGGCGTTGCCCGGCTCCAGCGCGAACGCCGGCGCGGCGGCCGCCGCCCGCGCCACGAACAGCCGCACCGCTCCGGAGGAGGCGAGGGCGGCCGGGGCCTCGTCGGTCTCCGGCACGTCCAGCGGCGGTACCGGCAGCACCACCTCGCCCGACAAATCGAGAGGCTCGCGGCTGGTGGCCAGGATCAGCAGGCCGGGTACGGCCTTGAGCAGCCGGTCGGCCAGCGCGGCGACCGGTTCGACGACATGCTCGCAGTTGTCCAGTACCACCAGGGCCCGTTGGGCACGCAACGTGGCGACGAGCCGTTCCACCTGGGTCCCCGAAGCCTCCACGTCATCGCGCAGGCCGACCGCGCAGGCGATCGCCTCGGCCACCTCCTGCTCCCGCGCGGAGCGTTCCAGCAGCCCCAGCTCGACCAGCCATACGCCGCCCGGTTCGCCGTCGTGGAGCAGCCGGGCGGCGGTCTCCAGCGCCAGCCGCGTCTTGCCCACGCCGCCCGGGCCGGTCAAGGTGATCAGCCGGCTCTGGTCGAGGAGCGAGCGCGCGTGCGCGACCGCTTGCTCGCGGCCGATGAGCTCGGTACGGACGGCGGGAAGATTCGTGCGCGGCCGGCGAACGGGAGCCGTCTCCAGCGCCGGGTCCTGGCGGAGGATCGCCTGGTGCAGCGCCGCGAGTTCGGGCCCGGGTTCGACGCCCAGTTCCTGATCCAGTCGTTCGCGCAGCTCCCGGTAGCCGGCCAGCGCCTCTGCCTGCCGTCCCGCGCCGTACAGGGCTCGGATGTGGGCGGCCCGCAACCGCTCCCGCAGCGGATGGCGAGCCACCAGATCGGCGAGCTCGGCCGCCAGTAGACGGTGCTCGCCGAGGTGCAGCCGTGCCTCGGTCAGATGCTCCACCGCGACCAGCCGCTCCTCCTCCAGCCGTACCGCCGCGGCGCGGGCGAACTCCTGGTCGGCGAAATCCTCGAACGCCGGCCCACGCCACAGGGCGAGGGCGTCCGCCAGCAGCGCTGCCACGCTCGCGCTGTCCCCGGACTCGTACGCGCGAGCGACCAGCGCCGAGAACCGGCCGACGTCCACGGCCTCCGGCTCCGCGCGCAAGGCGAACCCTGCCGGCGCCGACACGACGAGATCGCGACCGCCGGGCTCGGCCTCCTGGAGCGCCCTGCGTAGCTGCGACACCTTGGTCTGGAGTACGGCGGTGGGCTTGGCCGGCAGCCGCTCGCCCCACAGGGCGTCGATGAGCCGGTCAGCGGACACCAGCCGCCCCTCCTGCGCCAGCAGGATGGCGAGCACCGTCCGGACCTTGGCCTCGGGGACGTGCACGAGCCTGCCGTCCGCCGTCCACACCGCTAGCGGACCAAGTACCCCAAAGCGCATGCCGTCACAGTAGCCGAGCGAAAGTCTCTCAAAATTCCGCCGAAAGTCCCCTGAGGCACCGTGAAACCGCGCGAACAACTCTGAACGCAAGGACATCGATCATGACTCGATACGCAGGGAAGAAGGCCGTCGTCACCGGCGGGTCGCACGGCATGGGACTGGCCATCGCCAAGGCGCTGGTGCAAGAGGGCGCGCAGGTCGTGGTGACCGGCCGCAACGAGGCCACGCTGGCCTCGGCCCGCGCGAAACTGGGCGCGGCCGGGCACGCCGTGCGCTCCGACGCGGCCGGCCTGGCCGACATCGACGCCCTGGGCACACAGGTGGGCAGCACGCTCGGCCGGATCGACGCCCTGTTCGTCAACCACGGCATCGCCGAACTGGAGAGGCTGGAGCACGTGACGGAGGCGTCCTACGACCGCCACTTCGACATCAACGCCAAGGGCGCGTTCTTCACCGTGCAGCGGCTGGCGCCGTTCATCAACGACGGCGGCGCGATCGTCCTGACGACGGTCGCCAACGACCGCGTCTTCGGCGGCATGAGCGCCTACTCCGGCTCCAAGGAGGCGCTGCGGGCATTCGCCCAGGTCTGGGCAGCGGAGTTCCTGCCCAGGCGGATCCGGGTGAATTCCGTGGCGCCTGGGTTCATCAAGACGCCGACCATGGGCGTGGCGGGGCTGACCGACGAGGAGCGGGCCGCGTTCGAGAAGCAGGGGGATGAGATGACACCGCTGCGCCGCAACGGCACCGTCGAGGAGGTCGCCACGGCGGCGCTGTTCCTGGCCTTCGACGCGACCTTCACCACGAACATCGAGTTGGCCGTGGACGGCGGATTCGCTCAGGGCATCACCGCCGACGGACATTGACGTGACCGCGTGGAACGACGCCGCTGACAGCCCGGATCCGTCGGTGGCCAGAGCGGTTCGCCGCGCGGGCGCGCACCGCCGAAGGGCAGGAACGCGAGCGGTTGTGGCGGAAGATGACCACGTTGGCGCCGACCTATCTCACCTACCAGGCCAAGACCCAGGATCCCCGTGGTCGTACGGGAGCACCTGACCCGTTTCACACCAGGGCCGCCACCGCCTTGACCGCGTGATCCACCTGCTCGGGGGTGGTCACGATGCTTGTGCCGAACCGCAGCAGCGACGCGCTGTACGGCGTCACGCTCGTGACCACCTTCTGCTCGTGCAGCCGGCGTACCGCCTCGAACGGCGGCATGTCCCTGATCGAGCAGCACACCAGCCCGGCCGACAGCTCGGGCGCCTGCGGGGTGGCCAGCGTGACGTGCGGAATCTCCCGCAGACCCGCTTTGAGCCGGGTGGCCAGCTCCTGCGTACGCGCCCGCACCCGGTCCTTGCCGATCGCCGTCATGAACTCGAACGCCTGCGTCATCGCCCACCGGTGCTCGAACGCCTTGTAGCCGCCGGGCGTGACCAGTTCGGCCGTGCCGCGCCCCGGCGACCGGCTGCCCTGCCAGGCGTCGAACGCGGCCTGGCTGAAGCTCGGGATGATCGGCGCGAGGGCGTCCCAGGCCCTGCCCCACACGATGCCGGTGCCGCGCGGCCCGAACAGCCACTTGTGCGTGCCGCTGGCCAGGAAGTCACAGCCCAGGTCCGTCACGCCGTCGTCCATCGCGCCGAACCCGTGCACCCCGTCGACGCACAGCAGCGCCCTGTCCCGCTGGTCGCGGCCCTTGTTGGCCTCGGCCAGCATGCCGGCGATCGCGCGGACGGGCAGGCGCACGCCCGTACTGGAATGCACCCAGGTGATCGCCACCACCCTGGTCCGCGGGCCGAGCCCGTCCTTGATCGCCGAGACCATCCGGTCGGCGGAGGCCCGCGCCGGGTCGTCGTACAGTCTGACCCTGCGCACCTTCGCCCCCGTGCGCTCGGTGAGCAGGCGCAGGCCCTCGTGGGTGGCCAGGAAGTCGTGCTCGGTGGTCAGCACGTCCTGTCCTGGGCGCAGCCTCATGCCGGAGTAGAGCAGGCCCAGGCCCATCGTGGTGCTGTCGGTCAGCGCGATCGCGGTCGGGTCCGTGCCCAGGTAGCGGGCGGCGGCCTGGCGTACCGTCTGGTCGGGGTTGCCGCCGGGAGGGGTGTACTCGGGGTTGGCGTCCAGGGCGTCGCGGTGCGTCCTGATGGCCGCGCGGACCGGCGCGGGCGCAGGGGCCAGCACGAACGCCGCGAACTGCCCGAGGGCGGGGTCCAGGGCGAATTGGGCGCGGACGGACGCCCAGTCCTTGGGGTCAAGAGCCGGGACGCCCCGCGCCGGATTCGGCGGCGCGGCGGCCTCGTCCTTGGGGACGGCGCTGCACGCGCCCACCCCGGCCAGCATTCCCGCACCCAGGAGGGCACGTCTGTTCAGCCGCATGCCTCATTCCTATCCAGGAGCGGGCCCGGCCAGTCGCGGCCTCAGCCTTTCATCGCGGCCACCTGCCTGATCAGGTCGGAGACGCGGACGATGCCGAGGCACCGGTTCATCTCGTCGGTGACGACCAGGTCGTCGTAGACGCGGCCGGCGTCCCGGCCCGCGGCCTGCATGGCGGCGATCGCGGGGGTCGTCCGCGGGACCGTGCGGGGCGGGTCGGCCAGGCGCTGCGCGGGCTTGGAGCCGTGCAGGGCGTGGCCGTAGCGGGCCGCGAACGACAGCAGGAAGCGGCTGCGGTCCAGGCTGCCTTTGGGCCGCTGGAACTCGTCCACCAGGATCACGCTGGTGATCGTCGGCTCGTGCCCGAACGCCGCCATCGCCTCCTCCGCCTTGGCCTCCACCGGCAGCGTCACCGCCGGGATCAGCAACTCCTGCACGCGGGGGCCGAGCATGACCGTGGACGGCGACTCGTCGGCCACGGGGAGCGGGACCCGTACCTTGCCGTCGGGGCCGGGGGCCAGCAGCGGGCCGTGCGCGAGGCGTACACCCAGGCCCCTGGCCACCGCCACCTGCGGCTCGCGTTCCACGCCCGGAGCCATCACGTGCGCGCCGATGCCGCGCGCCAGCGTCACCACCGACCGCGCCACCGCGGCGGCCCGGTAGTCGCCGGGGATGCGGGTGACCAGTTCGGGGTCCAGGGCCAGCAGGTATGGGGCGGAGTCGGCGACCACGTCGAGTGTCACACCGCCGGTGGTGCCCACGTCGGCGAAGCCGATGAGGTAGCCGATCGTGCGCAGACTGTCGAGCCCCACCTTCAGCAGCGGCCGTTCCTGCTCTTGGCACGGTCCAGTGAGCAGCAGGATCGCCTCTCGCGGATGCCTGCCGGATCGTCGGAGCGCCTCGTGCAGCGGGGCCAGCGCGCCCGCGCCCGCGAGAACCACCCGGATGGGGAGTTCGAGCATCATGGGCAGGGGCGTCGCTTTGAGCGTGCCGGTGTTGTCCACCACGGCGGGGTGTGCGATGACAGCCCCGGTGTCGAGATCCACCATGGGGCTGGTGAGCAGGGAGGACGACACATGAAGATAATCCAGCCGCCACCAGGTGTTGCAGAAGTGGCAGCAAACAAAATTTACCGACATTTCGGCTTCGTGTAGCTCCGGCTCCCGCCGGGTACATCATCGGGTTGGCCGCGCTAGCCTTCGTGGCATGAGCGCAGCGCGTCCGGCCAAGGGCGGGGGCCGGTGGGTCACGGTGCCGCCGGAGCGCCTGCACCCGTGGATCGACGGCTTCGCCGACCGGCACGGGCCCTTCTCCGCCACCGGCGACTCCCGGGCCGTACGGCTGACGGCCGACGACGGGGCGCTGGCCGAGCTGCGCGTCCCCTTCCCGCCCATGGTGCCGGGGCCGCCGCACGTCACCCGGCTCGTCGCCCACGCGCAGGCGTCGCGGCGGGTGGGGGTGTTCCTGGTACGGCTCGGCGGGTACGCGGCCGGGGTCTTCGACGGGGCCACGCTGGTGGTGTCCAAGGTGGGCTCGCGGCTGGTGCAGGGGCGCACGGCGGCGGGCGGCTGGTCCCAGCAGCGCTTCGCCCGCAGGCGGCGCAACCAGGCGGGACAGGCCCTTGACGACGCGGTGGAGACCGCCCTGCGGGTGTTGTCCCCTTACCTGGGAGAGCTGGACGGGGTGGTGCTCGGCGGAGATCGGCGGGCGGTCGACGGCCTGCGCGCCGACCGGCGGCTGTCGCCGCTGCTGGCCCTGGAGACCGAGCCGTTCCTGGTGGTGCCCGATCCGAAGCTGGCGGTGCTGCGTGACACCCCGGCGACGTTCCGCGCCGTCCGCATCCACATCACCGACCCATCCTGAACCCGCTCCCCACACCCGCCCTCATGATCCCCGCGCCCGCCCCGCAGTCCCCGCCGCCCGCCCGTGGGTCCCGCGTTCGCCCGTGGGGCCGCCACGCGCCCGTCCCCTCTGAGTGCTTCTCGTGTCGTCGCGGGGTCACAGCCAGCCCTGGACCTTGGCGCGCTGCACGGCCTCGATCCGGTTGCGGGCGTGCGTCTTCTGGATGGCCGACGACAGGTAGTTGCGCACCGTCCCCTCCGACAGGTGCAGCCGCCCCGCGATGTCCCCGATCGTCGAGCCGTCGGCCGCGGCCTCCAGCACGTCGCGCTCGCGCGGCGACAGCGGGTTCGGTCCCGCGCTCAGCGCCGCCGCGGCCAGCCCCGGGTCGATGACCCGCTCCCCCGCCTGAACCCGCCTGATGGCCGCCGCCAGCTCTCTGGCCGGGCTGTCCTTCACCAGGAACGCCACGGCCCCCGCCTCCATGGCGGTGCGCAGGTAGCCGGGCCGCCCGAACGTGGTCAGGATCATCACCCGGCACCCCGGTACCCGGCCGATGATTTCGGCACAGGCGGTGAGCCCGTCCATGCCGGGCATCTCGATGTCGAGCAGCGCGATGTCGGGCCGGACCTCCGCCGCGACGGCGAGCGCCTCCTCGCCGTCGGCGGCCTCGCCCACGACCTCGATGTCAGGTTCGAGGCCCAGCAGGGACGCCAGCGCCCCGCGTACCATGCCCTGGTCCTCGGCCAGCATCACCCGGATCACGCGCACGCCTCCGCTCCGGCCGGGACCAGCACCCGCAGCAGGTGGCCGCCGCCCGGCGAGGGCCCCGCCGTCACGGCGCCGCCGGCTCCCGTCACCCGCTCGGTGAGGCCGCGCAGGCCGCTGCCCATCTCGTACGACCCCTCGCCGCCCTTCCCGTCGTCCACGATCTCCAAAGTGGCGCAGGCGGCGTCGGACGTCACCCTGATCTCGCAGGACGTGGCCCGCGCGTGCCGGACGACGTTGGTGGTGCCCTCGCGCACGGACCAGCCGAACAGCCCGTCGAGCAGGCCGGGCAGCGGCGTCCCCGAGACGCGCACCTCGGACCTGACCCCGGCCGCCCGCAGCACCGCCCTGGCGTTGTCGAGCTCCTCCGACAGGCTGCGCTGCCGGTAGCCGGTGACGGCCTCGCGCACCTCGGTCAGGGCCTTCCTGGCGACGGACTCGATGTCCTCGATCTCCTTTCGCGCCTGCGGGGACTGCTCGGCCAGCCGCCCGGCCAGCTCGCTCTTGAGCACGATCAGCGACAGGCTGTGGCCGAGGAGGTCGTGCAGGTCGCGGGCGATGCGCAGGCGCTCCTCGGTGGCAGCCAGCCGGGCCACCTCGCCCTGGGCCAGGCGGAGCTTGACGTTGAGCACCCTGCTGTTGCGCACGCTGATGAACAGCACACCGAGCGTCACCACCTGGAGGCACAGCACGATGATGGTCATGGGTTCGGTGCCGTGGATCACCCCCGCGCCGACGACGACGCCCAGGTTGGCGAGGTTGGCCCACACGGCCCAGTTGGCGGGCAGGGTGAACCCGTACAGGACGACGGTGTAGACGGGCAGACTGAGCCAGGAGCCGCCGAAGACGAGCGCGGCGCCCACCCCCAGTGCAGTGGTGAGCCCCAGCAGGGGGTAGGTCCAGCGGCCCCGTTCCAGGTAGCTCCTGGCGCTCAGCACCGTCGACATGAAGGAGGCCACGAAGGCCAGCAGCAGCGCGCCCGCCCAGACCGCCCTGACCCCGTTGAGCATGCCCACCATGATCTCGGCGAGGGGGAAGACCAGGTAGACCATGCCCACGGAGACGCCGAGCAAGCGCCGCTTCGGCGACGGATGCTCGCCGCCGAAGGTGATTCTGTCCGCGAAGCTCACTCCCGTACCGTAGCCCTGCGGTAGAGGTAGGCCGCCACTCCCCCCAGAACGAGCGCCCACCCGCCGACGACGGCCACGTCCGTCAGCGGCAGGCCGTGACCTGCGACGAGACTGTGCCCCATGTCGGCGTAGTGGAACGACGGCGTGACGTTCGCGACCGCCCGCAGGGTGTCCCCGAGGACCTCGGGCGGGAACCACAGCCCGCCGGCCAGCGCCAGCGCGAACATGCAGATCATCGCGACCGGCTGGGCGGCGTCGGCCGACAACAACGACCCGATGGCCAGGCCGAGCGCGACGAACGGCAGCGCCCCGAGCCACATCGTGAGCTCCAGCGGCACCCAGGTGCCCAGCGGAAGCTGCACACCCCGGATGACGGCGACCACGCTGACCAGCAGCAACCCGGGCAGCACCAGGAGCATCGCGGTGCAGATCTTCGTCACGATGATCATCCAGCCGGGCAGCGGGGTGATCTGGAGCTGACGCAGCCAGCCCGACCCCCGCTCGGCGGCCCAGGGGACGGCCGTGCTCATCAGGGACGAGGCCAGCGCCCCGTAGGCGGCCATCGACACCATCAGCAGGACGCTGTAGGAGACGCCCGAGGGATCGTTCTGCCCGCCGAAGGCACCGGCCATGATCAGGTAGAAGACGACGGGGAAGGCGATCACGAAGATGAGGTAGCGCCGGTTGCGCAGCATCCGCAGCGCCTCGGTCCTGGCGTAGTAGAGCATTCACGACTCCTTGGTCAAGGCGAGGAAGGCGGCTTCGAGGTCGGCGCCGGACAGCCGCAGCTCGCGTACGTCGAGCGTGGTGCCCCGGTAGAGCCCGGCGAGGGTGGCGTCGCTGTCGGCGGTGCGCAGGGTGACGGTGCCGTCGGCGACCTCCACGGCGCTCACCCCCGGCAGCCGGTCGAGCCCGGCCGAGGGCTGCTCGCCGATGAGGAAGCTGACGGTGTGGTCGCCCGCGCCCGCCTTGATCTCGGCCGCGGTGCCGTCGGCCGCCAGCCGGCCCCTGGCGATGACGATCACCCGGTCGGAGTGCTCGTCGGCCTCCTCCAGGTAGTGGGTGGCGAACAGCACGGTCCTGCCGCCGGCCGCGTAGTCGTGCATGCTGGCCCAGAACCGCAGCCGGGACTCCACGTCCATGGCCGAGGTCGGCTCGTCGAGCAGCAGGATCCGGGGCGCGCCCGCGACGGCCAGGGCGAACCTGACCCGCTGCGCCTGGCCGCCCGACAGCTTGTTCGCCCGCCGGCCTGCCAGGTCGGTCAGGTCGGCGAGTTCGAGGATCTGCCGCAGGTCGAGCGGGCGGGGGTAGAGGCGGCGGACGAGGTCGATGAGCTCCTTGACCGACAGTTCGGGGATGAGCGCCCCGTTCTGGAGCATGGCGCCCATCTCGCCGGCCTTGACGGCCTCGTCGGGGGTGCGGCCGTGGACGGCGACCGTGCCCCGGCTGGGCTTGAGCAGGCCGAGCAGCAGGTTGACGGAGGTCGACTTGCCGGCGCCGTTGGGGCCGAGCAGGGCCACGGTCTTGCCGGGCTCGATGGCGATCGACAAATCGTCGACGGCGAGCACGTCCCCGTAGTGCTTGCTGACGTGGTCGAACACGATGGCGTTCATGGAAGGAACGCTATGGCCGCCGTTTCTTCGCGGTTAGTGCGTTCCTTCCGGGGTTGACCATGACATTTGTCAGATCGGCGTCACAGGCGGCAGGCGTAGATGGCGGTGACCAGGATGGCCCTTGCGCCGATCTCCCAGAGCTGGTCCATGACCTGCTGGTGGCCCTTGCGCCGGACCATGGCCCGCACGGCGACCCAGCCCTCGCGGTGCAGCGGCGAGACCGTCGGCCCCTCCATGCCGGGCGTGAGCGCGATGGCCTCCTCGACGCTCTCGACGCGGATGTCGTAGTCCATCATCACGAAGTCGCGGGCGTGCACGACGCCCTGGAAGCGGCGGACGAGCTGGTCGACGCCCGGCGTGCCCGGAGTGCTCTGCTGCTTGATCAGCACGGCCTCCGAGCGCATGATCGGCTCGCCGAACACCTCCAGGCCGACGTTGCGCAGCGTGGTGCCGGTCTCGACGACGTCGGCCACGGCGTCGGCCACGCCGAGCCTGATGGCGGTCTCGACGGCGCCGTCCAGCTTGATCACCCGGGCGTCGACGCCCTGGTCGGAGAGGTACTTGTCGAGCAGGCCCACGTAAGAGGTGGCGACCCGGCGGCCGTTGAGGTCGTCGACGCAGGTCATCGCGCCGGCCGTGGTGGCCAGGCGGAAGGTGGAGCCGCCGAAACCGAGCGGCATGATCTCTTCGACCGGCGCGCCGGAGTCGATCAGCATGTCGCGGCCGGTGATGCCGACGTCGAGGGTGCCCTCTCCGACGTAGACGGCGATGTCGCGCGGGCGCAGGAAGAACAGCTCGCAGCCGTTGGCCTCGTCGACGACGACGAGCTCCTTGCTGTCTCTGCGGGGCCGGTAGCCGGCCTCTTTCAGCATGTTCTGGGCGGCTTCGCTGAGCGCGCCCTTGTTCGGTACTGCCAGACGCAGCATGTTCGGGTCCTTCAGTGTCTCGCTGTGGCTTCTCCAGGGCTGGTGGCGGGCGCCGGGCGCCCTAGAGATGCTTGTAGACCTGGTCGAGCCCGATGCCCTTGGCGATCATGAGCACCTGCACGTGGTACAGCAGCTGGGAGATCTCCTCGGCGGCCCTGTCGTCTGACTCGTACTCGGCGGCCATCCAGCTTTCGGCGGCCTCCTCGACGACCTTCTTGCCGATGGCATGGACGCCGGCGTCGAGCGCGGCCACGGTGCCCGAGCCCGCGGGCCTGGTCGTGGCCTTCTCTGACAGCTCGGAGAACAGCTCTTCGAAGGTCTTCATGGTCTCTCTCGTGGATTGGACGACGTGCCTGCTAAGCCTAGTCTGCGCGAGAGGGTGACGCCGACCTGCGTCCGCCACGCGAGACGGCGTCGACAAGAGTTCATCGCGGTGACTTCTTGGCCTGCGCAACGCTCTCCCGCGACCCCCGGACGCGCGGCTGCCCGCCGTCCCCAGGGGGCACGGCGGGCAGCAGGTCGGTCACCGGAAAACGGCAACTGGCGCAGCGGACAGGGGGTCAGCGCTCGTAGCGGCGGCCCGAGTTGCGTCGGTAGCCGCCGCCGTTGCCTCGCTCGTCGCCACGGCCGCCGCCGGAACGGAAGCCGTCGCGCGGTCCGCGGTCATCGGAGCGGACGCCGTCGCGCGGCCCACGGTCGTCCGGACGGTAGCCGTCGCGCGGCCCGCGGTCGGCCGAGAACGGGCGGCCGCGGTCGGAGCCGTACCGGCCGCCGCCGCGCTGGCCGCGGTCGTCCTGACGGTAGGGGCGGTCGTCGGAACGGTAGCCGCCGCCGCGCCGCCGGTCGTCGCCGAACGCGCGCGGCTCCTGCGAACGCCCGAACGGCCGCTCGCCCTCGGCGTGCCGACGCGGGCGACGGTCGTCGCCGGATCCCGACGGCCGCTCGCCGTCCTCGTGACGACGGGGACGGGCGTCGTCGCCCGACCGGTACGCCCGCTCGCCGTCCTCGTGACGGCGCGGACGCCGGTCATCGTCGTGACGACGGGGGCGGCGCTCGCCGTCGAAGTCGCGGCGCCCGCCGCGACGCCCGCCGCGGCGCTGCTCCTGGCCGCCCTCGCGGCGGGGCCGCAGCGGCTTGCGGACGTCAGGCTCCCAGACGGGGATGGCCTCGCCGCTGGGGATGCGGGCGCCGGTCACCTCGGCGAGCCTGGGGTGGCCGGGGGTGGCCTTCAGGCGGAACGGGTGGATGCCCGCCCGCCGGGTGAGGGCGTCGGTGGAGCGGCGCTCGTTGGGCAGCACCAGCGTGACGACGGTGCCCTTCTCGCCGGCGCGGGCCGTGCGGCCGCCCCGGTGCAGGTAGCTCTTGTGGTCCTGCGGCGGGTCGACGTGCAGCACCAGGCTGATGTTGTCGACGTGGATGCCGCGGGCCGCGACGTCGGTGCAGACCAGCACGTTGATGGCGCCCTCGCGGAACTCGGCGAGGATGCGGGTGCGCTGGTTCTGGCGCTTGCCGCCGTGCAGGCCGCCGGACTTGACGCCGACGCGGGCGAGCTGCTTGCAGAGCCGGTCGACGCCGTGCTGGGTGCGGACGAAGATGATCGTACGGCCCTCGCGGTTGGCGATCTCAGCCGTCACGTCGAACTTGTCGTCGCGCGTGACCTGCATCACGTGGTGCTCCATGGTGTCGACCGGCGAGGTCGCGGGGGCCACGGAGTGGGTGATCGGGTCCTTGAGGAAGCGCTGCACCAGCTTGTCGACGTCGCCGTCGAGCGTGGCCGAGAACAGCAGCCGCTGCCCGTCGGTCGGCGTCTGCGCGAGCAGGTCGGTGACGACGGGGAAGAAGCCGAGGTCGCACATGTGGTCGGCCTCGTCCAGGACGCTGACCTCGACGTCGGAGAGCGTGCACTCTCCCTGCCTGATCAGGTCGCCGAGGCGGCCGGGGGTGGCGATGACGATGTCGACGCCGCGCCGCAGCGCCTCGATCTGCTTGCCCATGGACATGCCGCCGACGACGACCTTCATGCGCAGGCCCAGGCCGCGGCCCAGCGGCTCGAGGGCGTCGTGCACCTGGAGGGCGAGCTCGCGGGTGGGGACGAGGATCATCGCGCGGGGGCGGCCGGGCGCGGGCCTCACGCCGGCGATGCGGGCCATGGTGGGCAGGCCGAAGGCGAGGGTCTTGCCGGAGCCTGTCTGGCCGCGGCCGAGCACGTCGTGGCCGACCAGCACGTCGGGGATGGTCGCGCTCTGGATGGGGAAGGGGCTGTCGATGCCCTGCTTGGCCAGCCCGGTGATGAGCGGCTTGGGCAGGCCGAGCAGCTCGAATTCCGAGGGACCTGGTTCGGGGGCGCCGGGGGTGCTCTCGTCGAACGAGGGCATGACAGCGTCAAGCATGGTCACGAAAGTCGTGCCTTTCCGTAGAAGTGGCACGTCACTTCTGCGAAAGGACGAGCCAGGGCGTGCGGTACGCGCCGCACATGTTCAGGACACCCGCCATGGGGACGGGGTGAAGAGGAGGGGGATACACCGGGCACCGGCCGCAGGCGATGCGAAACGCGCGATGAGACGTCAGGTGTTCCTAGTTACCAACGCCGGGATGTTATCGGATAATTCCCGGTCGGGTCCGGACCTTCCGCAACCCTCTATGGCACGCTGAAAGGCTGACGCCTTACGCCAGCCATAACAGCAGAAATGATCAGACGTTAAAGCCTAGCATACGGAGCTGCTCACGCCCCTCGTCGGTGATCTTGTCCGGCCCCCATGGCGGCAGCCAGACCCAGTTGATCTTGACGTCGGACACCATGCCGTCGAGCGCCGAGTGGGCCTGGTCCTCGATGACGTCCGTCAGCGGGCAGGCCGCGCTGGTCAGCGTCATGTCGATGGTGGCCACCGGCTGCTGACCGTCGCCGGCGGGGTCGAGGTTGAGCCCGTAGATCAGACCCAGGTCGACCACGTTGATGCCGAGCTCGGGGTCGACGACGTCCTTGAGCGCCTCCCATACCTCTTCGGCGGTCGCGTCACCGTCGAAGCCGGTAGGCGTCTCCACTGGCTTGCTCATCGAGCACTCCTCACAACAGCGTCCTTGTAGGCCATCCAGGAGAGCAACGCGCACTTGACACGCGCGGGGAACTTGGCGACGCCCGCGAACGCGACCGCGTCGCCGAGCACCTCCTCATCGGCCTCCACCTGTCCCCTGCCCTGCATGAGCCGGGTGAACTCGTCGACCACGGAGAGCGTCTCCTGGACCGTCGAGCCCGTGGTCAACTCGTGCAGCACCGAGGCCGCGGCCTGGCTGATCGAACAACCCTGTCCGTCGTAGGAGACGTCGAGGATCTTGCCGGCGTCGTCCACCTTGACCCTGAGCGTGATCTCGTCGCCGCACGTCGGGTTCACGTGGTGGACCTCGGTGTCGTACGGCTCACGAAGCCCCCGCCCCTGCGGGTGCTTGTAGTGCTCCAGGATCAGCTCCTGGTACATCGACTCGCCGATCATGGCTATGCGAACACCTTCTGAACGTGGTGGAGGCCGCGCACCAGGGCGTCGATCTCGCCCGTGGTGTTGTACAGGTAGAACGACGCCCTCGTGGTCGCCGGTATTCCGAACCGCAGGTGCAGCGGGCGCGCGCAGTGGTGACCGACGCGCACGGCGACGCCGAACTGGTCGTCAAGAATCTGCCCGACGTCGTGCGGGTGTATGCCCTCCAGGGTGAAGGAGACCGTGCCCCCGCGGCGCTCCAGCGAGTCGGGGCCGATGAAGCGCAGCGTGGGCACCTCGCGCAGGGCGTCGAGCGCGTAGGCCGTCAGCGTGCGCTCGTGCGCCTCGATGGCCTCCATGCCGACCTCGGTGAGGTAGTCGACGGCCGCGCCGAGCCCGATGGCCTCGACGATCGGCGGCGTGCCCGCCTCGAACTTGTGCGGCACCGGCGCGTACGTCGAGCGGTCCATCCAGACCGCCTCGATCATCTCGCCGCCGCCCAGGAACGGGGGCATGGCCTCCAGCAGCTCGGCCCGGCCCCACAGCACGCCGATGCCGGAGGGGCCGGCCATCTTGTGGCCGGTGAAGGCCACGAAGTCGGCGCCCAGCTCGGTGACGTTCACCGGGTGGTGCGGCACCGACTGCGACGCGTCGAGCATGATCAGCGCGCCGACCTCGTGCGCCCGCCCGGCCACCTCGGCGACCGGGTTGACGGTGCCGAGCACGTTGGACTGGTGGGCGATCGAGACGATCTTCGTCCGCTCGGTGATCAGGTCGGGCGTGTAGTCGAGCCGCCCGTCGTCGGTGACGCCGAACCACTTCAGCGTCGCGCCGGTGCGCTGCACGAGCAACTGCCACGGCACGATGTTGGAGTGGTGCTCCATCTCGGAGATGACGATCTCGTCGCCGGGGCCGAGGGTGAAGCGGGGGTCGGTGTTGGCGGGATTGCCGAAGGAGTAGGCGACCAGGTTGAGCGCCTCGGAGGCGTTCTTGGTGAAGATCACCTCGTCGCGCGACGGCGCCCCGACGAAGCCCGCGACCTTGTCGCGGGCGCCCTCGTAGGCGTCGGTCGACTCGGCGCCGAGCACGTGCATGGCCCGCCCGACGTTGCTGTAGTGCAACGCCAGGTGCTCACGCATGGTCTCGATGACCTGGTTGGGCTTCTGGGAGGAGTTGCCCGAATCGAGGTAGACGAGCGGGCGCCCGCCGGGCAGCTCGCGGGAGAAGACCGGGAAGTCCTTCCTGATCTTCTCCACATCGAAGCTGATGGAGCTCATGCAGACGCCTTCGTGTACTGCTCGTAGCCCTCGGCCTCAAGCTTCTCGGCCAGCTCAGGGCCGCCCTCCTCGACGATCCTGCCACCCGCGAAGACGTGCACGAAGTCGGGCTTCACGTAGCGCAGGATGCGGGTGTAGTGCGTGATCAGCAGCACGCCGGTCTCGCCGGAGGCGCGGAAGCGGTTGATGCCCTCCGACACCACGCGCAGCGCGTCGACGTCGAGGCCCGAGTCGGTCTCGTCGAGCACGGCGATCTTCGGCTTGAGCAGCTCGAGCTGGAGGATCTCGTGGCGCTTCTTCTCACCGCCGGAGAAGCCCTCGTTGAGGTTGCGCTGGGCGAAGGCCGAGTCGATGGCCAGGGCGTCCATGCCGTTCTTCAGGTCCTTGGCGAACTCGCGCAGCTTGGGCGCCTCGCCGCGGACGGCGGTGACGGCCGAGCGCAGGAAGTTGGACACCGACACGCCGGGGACCTCGACCGGGTACTGCATGGCCAGGAACAGACCGGCGCGGGCCCGCTCGTCGACCGACAGCTCCAGCAGGTCGACGCCGTCGAGCAGCACCTGCCCGCCGGTGATCGTGTACTTGGGGTGGCCGGCGATCGCGTAGGCGAGCGTCGACTTGCCCGAGCCGTTGGGGCCCATGATGGCGTGGGTCTGGCCGGACTGCACGGTCAGGTTGACGCCGCGCAGGATTTCCTTGTCCGCTACGGCGACGTGCAGGTCACGGATCTCTAGGGTGGACATGTGTTTATGACTCCTTCGAGAGCGAGACGAGGACGTCGTCGCCGTCGATCTTGACTGTGTAGACGTTCACGGGCTTGGTCGCGGGCGGGCCTGTCGGCTTGCCGCTGCGCACGTCGAAGCACGAGCCGTGCAGCCAGCACTCCAGCGTGCCGTCGTAGACCTCGCCTTCGCTGAGCTTCACCTCGGCGTGCGAGCAGACGTCGTGCAGCGCGTAGACGTCGCCGCCCTTGCGCACGAGCGCGACCGGGGTCTCGCCGACCTCCACGCCGATGACGCCCCCGTCGGGGATGTCATCGAGCTTGCACACCTTCTCGAACTCACTCATCGGGAGAGCTCCGCCTCCACGGCGCCGAGGACGCGCTCGCGGATCTCCTCGATCTCGATCTTCTCGATCAGCTGGCCGAGGAAGCCCCTGACGACCAGGCGGCGTGCCTCGTCGTAGGGGATGCCGCGGGCCTGGAGGTAGAAGATGTGCTCGTCGTCGAGGCGGCCGGAGGCGGAGGCGTGCCCCGCTCCCGCGACCTCGCCGGTGAGGATCTCCAGGTTGGGCACCGAGTCGGCGCGGGCGCCGTCGGTGAGGAGCAGGTTGCGGTTGAGCTCGTAGGTGTCGGTGCCCTCTGCCTCGACCCTGATGATCACGTCGCCGATCCAGACCGCGTGGGCCTCCTCGCCCTGCAGCGCGCCCCGGTAGTCGACGTTGCTCTTGCAGTTGGGCTGCGAGTGGTCGACCAGCAGGCGGTGCTCCAGGTGCTGGCCGGCGTCCACGAAGTAGACGCCCGACAGGTCGGCGTCGCCGCCGGGAGCGGTGTAGGACACGCTGGGCGACAGGCGTACGAGGTCGCCGCCGAGCGTGGCCACGAAGCTGCGGAAGGTGGCGTCCTTGGCGAGCTGGGCGTGGTGGTGGGAGACGTGGACCGCGTCGTCCTCCCAGTCCTGCAGGCTGACGACCCGCAGCGAGGCGCCGTCGCCGACGACGAACTCGATGTTGTCGGCGTAGACCGCGCTGCCCTTGTGGTCGAGCACGAGCACGGCCTCGGCCATCGGCTCGACCGCGACCACGATGTGGCCGTAGGTCGCGCCGTCGCCGGAGCCGGTGAGCGTCAGGACGGTCGGCTTGGAGGTGACGGCCTCGCGCGGCACCGTGATCACGGTGGCCTTCTCGAAGCTGTTCCACGCCTGCGCGCTGACCCGGTCGGCCGGCGTGTACGCCTTGCCGAGGCGCGGGTCGTCGCGGCCCACGGTCTCGACGGTGACCTCGGGGGCGGCGTCGACGTCGACGCGCACGTGGCCCACGGGCTCGGCCTTGCCGTTGTGCAGGCCCTTCAGGCGCGAGAGCGGCGTGAAGCGCCACGCCTCCTCGCGCCCGGTCGGGACCTCGAAGTCGTCCAGTGCGTAGGACGCCTTCTCGTGCAGAGTCGACAGGGGCTTCTCGTTCAGGCCCATCAGCCGACGGCTCCTTCCATCTGCAGCTCGATCAGCCGGTTCAGCTCGAGCGCGTACTCCATCGGCAGCTCACGGGCGATCGGCTCCACGAAGCCGCGCACGATCATCGCCATCGCCTCGTCCTCGTCGAGCCCGCGGCTCATGAGGTAGAAGAGCTGGTCCTCGCTGACCTTGGAGACCGTGGCCTCGTGGCCCATCGAGACGTCGTCCTCGCGGACGTCGACGTAGGGGTAGGTGTCGGAGCGGCTGATCTGGTCGACCAGGAGCGCGTCGCACTTGACGGTGCTGGCGCTGCCGTGGGCGCCCTCCTCGATCTGCACCAGCCCTCGGTAGGAGGTGCGGCCGCCGCCGCGCGCCACCGACTTGGAGATGACGCTGGAGCTGGTGTTGGGCGCCAGGTGCACCATCTTGGAGCCGGCGTCCTGGTGCTGGCCCTCGCCGGCGAACGCGACGCTCAGCGTCTCGCCCTTGGCGTGCTCGCCCATGAGGTAGACGGCCGGGTACTTCATCGTGACCTTGGAGCCGATGTTGCCGTCGATCCACTCCATGGTGGCGCCCTCGTAGGCGACGGCGCGCTTGGTGACCAGGTTGTAGACGTTGTTGGACCAGTTCTGGATGGTCGTGTAACGGCAGCGGGCGTTCTTCTTCACGATGATCTCGACGACGGCGCTGTGCAGCGAGTCGGAGGAGTAGATCGGCGCGGTGCAGCCCTCGACGTAGTGGACGTAGGAGTTCTCGTCCACGATGATCAGGGTGCGCTCGAACTGGCCCATGTTCTCGGTGTTGATCCGGAAGTAGGCCTGCAGCGGGATCTCGACCTCGACGTTCGGCGGCACGTAGATGAACGAGCCACCGGACCACACGGAGGTGTTGAGCGCGGCGAACTTGTTGTCGCCCACGGGGATGACGGAGCCGAAGTACTCCTTGAAGAGCTCTTCGTGCTCCTTCAGGCCCGTGTCGGTGTCGACGAAGATGACGCCCTTCTCCTCAAGGTCCTCACGGATCTTGTGGTAGACGACCTCGGACTCGTACTGGGCGGCGACACCGGCGATGAGGCGCTGCTTCTCCGCCTCGGGGATGCCGAGCTTGTCGTAGGTGTTCTTGATGTCGGCGGGCAGCTCGTCCCAGGAAGCGGCCTGCTTCTCGGTGGAGCGCACGAAGTACTTGATGTTGTCGAAGTCGATGTCCGTGAGGTCGGAACCCCAGGTGGGCAGCGGCTTCTTGTCGAACAGGCGGAGGCCCTTCAGGCGAAGGTCGAGCATCCACTCCGGCTCGTTCTTGAGCCCGGAGATGTTGCGGACGACCTCCTCGGACAGGCCTCTCTTGGCCGCCGCGCCCGCGGCATCCGGGTCGGCCCAGCCGAACTTGTAATTCCCGAGGCCTTCCAGCTCCGGGCGGTCGGTGACAGTCACCTTCCGGTCTCCTTGCTCTTGTCTCTATGTGCGGATTCGCCCAGACTCTGTGGGCTCACGTGTGTCGTGCAGACCCCGTCGCCGTGCGCGATCGTGGCCAGGCGCTGCACCGGGGTGCCGAGCAGTTGCGCGAACGCCTCCGTCTCGGCCTCGCACAGCTGCGGGAACTCCGCGGCCGCGTGGGCCACCGGGCAGTGGTGCTGGCAGAGTTGGTCGCCGCCCGACTTGGCCTTGCTGGCCGAGGCGGCGTACCCCTCCGCCGACAGCGCCTGCGCCAGCACCTGCACGCGCTGGTCGGCCGGCACCGTCCGCATGACCGGCTCCAGCCGCTTGAGCAGGCCCGAGACCTGCGAGCGGGCGAAGTCGGCCACCGCTTCGTCTCCCATGCGCTCGGCCAGGAAGCGCAGCGCGCTCCCGGCCAGGTCGTCATAGGCGTGCTCGAAGGCACTGCGCCCCGCGTCGGTGATCGCGAACAGCTTGGCGGGGCGTCCGCGTCCGCGCTGGCCGCGCGGGCGAACCGTGCGCGGCTCGATCATCCCTTCGGCCAGCAACGCGTCGAGGTGCCGGCGGACGGCGGCGGACGTGAGCCCGAGCCGCTCGCCCAGCGCCGCGGCCGCGACGGGGCCATGCTCAAGAATCAGCCTGGCCACACGGGCGCGGGTGCCGCGCTCGCTGCCTGGCTCCATCGTGGGCATGTTTTTCACAACATCAGTGTGCCGTAATTCCTTCCCGGTTCACAAATGGATCCGACCAGGCCGGGAATGGAATTTCTCACGCAGGGTAGCCTTACCTAACTTTTGCGAGGATGGCGAAGACGGCCGTCGCGCACAGGATGAGGCCCAGCATCACAGAGGCCATCGGCACGGCGCTACCGGAACCGGCGAGCCCGACCAGCGGGGCGGCCAGGGCGCCCAGCGCGAACTGCAGCACGCCCAGCAGGGCCGAGGCGCTGCCGGCCACCTGGGCGGGCTGCGAGGCCAGCGCCAGGGCGCCGGTGCCGGGCAGGACCAGGCCCTGGCCCAGCATGATGACGACCAGGCCGCCCACGATGCCCCACAGGCCGAGCCCGCTGAGCGCGGCGGTCATCAGCAGCCCGGCGCCGACCACGGCGGTGACGAGCCCGACACGCACCAGCAGGATCGGCGGCACCCGGCCCGCCAGCCGGCCGCCGACCTGGGCCATGACGGTCAGAGCCAGGGCGTTGAGCCCGAAGATGAGCGAGTACTGCTGGGGCGTGGCGCCGTACACCTCCTGCAGGACGAACGGCGAGCCGGAGATGTAGCCGAACATCGCCGCGAAGGCCAGCCCGGCGGTCAGGGCGCAGCCCATGAACGCGCGGTCGCGCAGGAGCTTGCCGAACGTGGCCACGGTGTGCTTGAGCCCGCCGCTCTCGCGCTGGCCGGCGGGCAGCGTCTCGCGCACGCCGCCCAGCACCGCCAGCAGCAGCACCAGGCCCGCCACGCTGAGCGCCACGAACACGCCCCGCCACGAGGTGAACGACAGCAGTTGCGCCCCCGCGATGGGCGCCAGGATCGGCGCAAGACCGCTGACGAGCATGAGCGTGGCGAAGATGCGGGCGATGGCGGCGCCGTCGTAGAGGTCGCGGACCACGGCCCGCACGATCACCAGGGCCGCGCCGCCCAGCACGCCCTGCAGCAGGCGGAAGGCGATGAGCATCGGCACCGAGGGGGCGAAGGCGCACAGCAGCGAGGCCGCCATGAACCCGGCCACACCCACGATCAGCGGCACCCTCCTGCCGCGCACGTCGCTCACCGGCCCCGCGATCACCTGGCCGACGGAGACGCCGATGAGGCAGGCGGTCAGGGTGAGCTGGACCTGGGCAGGGGCGCTGAGCATCTCGGAGGTGATGGCGGGCAGCGCGGGGAGGTACATGTCGATGGACAGCGGCCCGATCGCCGACAGGGCGCCCAGGATCAGCAGAAGCAGTCCGCGGCGGTTCGTCTGTTCTTGTGGTCGGACGGCGGTGGACGTGGCTTCGGCCACGGACATGCGTGATCCCCTCTCCCTCGTAGGCCGGTGGCCCACGAGGGCCGAGAGATCAAACCAGGATGGGGTCCTCCTAATTCCCGGTTATCAGATATTTCCGCCGATTTCGCGAAGTTGTATGACGAACGCCGCGCGGGTCCCCGCCGGCACGGGACCCGGGGTCGCGCTCGCCTCGGTACGACCTTCCAGCGCGGAAGGCCGATTTACCGGAAACAACGCGGCAAGACCTGACCCAAAACCGGCCGCGCTCACCTGCGGAGCCGACCGCCTGGCGTAGTCCCTAAACTCATGGCCATGGAATCCCCAGCCGTCGAGATCATCGACCTGGTCAAACGTTACGGCGGCACGACCGCCGTCGACGGGCTCACGCTCCGTGCCGGGCTCGGCGCGGTCACGGCGGTCCTCGGTCCCAACGGCGCGGGCAAGACCTCGACGGTCGAGATCTGCGAGGGGTTCCGCAAGGCGGACGCGGGCACCGTCCGGGTGCTCGGCCTGGCGCCCGCGCGGCCCGAGCTGCGGGCGCGGGTGGGCGTCATGCTGCAGGCCGGCGGCGTCCCGCCGGCCATGCGCTGCGCGGAGTGGCTGCGGCTGGTCTCGCGCTTCTACGCCAGCCCGCTCGACGTCCGGGCCCTGCTGGAGCGGCTGGGCCTCGCCGATCACGGACGCACCCCCTACCGGCGGCTGTCGGGCGGGCAGCAGCAGCGGCTGTCGCTGGCCGCGGCCGTCGTCGGGCGGCCGGAGCTGGTCTTCCTCGACGAGCCGACCGCCGGGCTCGACCCGCAGGCCAGGCACGCCTGCTGGGAGCTGGTGGGCGAACTGCGCGGGGCGGGAGTGTCCGTGGTGCTGACCACCCACCACATGGACGAGGCCGAGCGGCTCGCCGACCACGTGGTGATCATCGACAGGGGGCGCGTGGTGGCCGAGGGCACCCCGGCCACGCTGACGGGGGCCGAACGCCAGCTCCGCTTCAGGGCCCGCCCAGGGCTGGCGCTGGAAGAGCTGCTCAACGCGCTGCCCTCGGGGAGCGCCGCCAAAGAGTCTCCCGCCGGCCACTACATCATCGAGGGCCAGGTGGGTCCCGAACTGCTGGCCACGGTGACGGCCTGGTGCGCGGCCGAGGGCGTCACGGCCGACGACCTGCGCATCGAGCGGCGCACCCTCGAAGACGTCTTCCTGGAGCTGACCGGCAAGGAGCTGCGATGACCGAGCTTGTCGAGGTCATGAGTGAGCAAGGAAACATGGGCCCGGCGAAGGAGGGTTCATGACGGCGCTCGACTTCACCCCGGCGCCCGGCGCGGCGCCGTTCCCCCGCATGGTCGCGGCCCAGACGGGCGCGGAGATCCGCGCGATGCTGCGCAACGGCGAGCAGCTCCTGCTCACCATGGTCATCCCCGTGCTGCTGCTGGTGGGCTTCTCCGTCGCGCCGCTGATCGACATCGGGGGCGGCAGCCGGATCGACTTCCTGGCGCCGGGCGTGCTGGCGCTGGCGGTCATGTCCACCGCCTTCACCGGCCAGGCCATCGCGACCGGCTTCGAGCGCCGCTACGGGGTTTTGAAGCGGCTCGGGGCGACGCCGCTGTCCAGGGCCGGGCTCATGCTCGCCAAGACGGGCGCCGTGGTGGCCGTGGAGCTGCTGCAAGCCGTGGTGATCGTGCTCGTGGGGCTGGCGCTGGGGTGGCGGCCGCACGGCTCGCCGTTCAGCGCGGTGCTGCTCATCGTGGTGGGGACCGCGGCGTTCAGCGGGCTGGGGCTGCTCATGGCGGGCACGCTCCGCGCCGAGGCCACCCTGGCCGCCGCCAACCTGGTGTACCTGGTGCTGCTGGGGGCGGGCGGGGTGATCTTCCCGCTGTCGAAGTTCCCCGCCTCGGCGCTGCCGGTGCTGGAACTGCTGCCGATCTCGGCCCTGACGGGCGGGCTCCGTGCCGTGCTCGCCCACGGCGCCGCGCTGCCGCTGGGGCCGCTGGCGGTGCTCGCGGCCTGGGCGGTGCTGTCGCTGGGTCTGGTCTCACGAACCTTCCGCTGGGAGTAACCCGCGACGCGGTTGGGGCCTCGGTCTTTGGAGGCGTTTGGGCCTCCTCATTCGGGGCTTTCCTGTCGCAGGGCGCCATAACGGCGTCTGGTCAGGGCCGCCACCGCCGTGAGCGGGACCGCGGCGCCCGCCGCCAGGCCGAACAGCAGCCCGTAGGAGCCGTCCTCGGCCAGCGGGCCGGCCGCCCACGACGAGACCGCGCTGCCGACGAACAGGGCCGAGGCGAAGAACGCGATCGTGGTGCCCCTGGCCTCCGGCACCACGGCGGTGGCCCAGGTCTGCAGCGAGGAGTGCAGGAACGACCAGCCGCCGCCGAGCAGGAGCGCGGTGACGGCCACAGTGGCCATGCTGAGGTGCACCGTCACGATCCCGAACCCGACGCACAGGTGCGCGCCGCCCACCGTCATGAGCAGCGGCGCGGGCCAGCGGCCCGACAGGCTCTTGACGACCTTCGAAAACGCCCACAGGCCGAGCCCGTAGGCGGTGATGCCCAGGCCCGCGATGGCCGCGGGGTGGCCGATGTACTGCAGGGCAGTGGGCAGGTACGGCAGGGCGCCCAGCATGATCGCCCCCTCGACGAACGCCAGCGCGAACACCAGCAACGCCCACGGCTGCCTGAGCACCGCCCCGAGATACCCACCCACCCCCGGCCGCCCCCTCCCACCAACCGCCTCAGCCCCCGACACCCCATCCACACCCGTCGCTCCCGTTCCCGAGACCCCGCCAACCGTCCCCGCCGCCCCGCCGACGTCTTGGGTACCGCCCGCCTCCGACGCAACCGGCCCACGCCCCACCTCGGCACCCTGCGCAACGTCCAACTCGCCGCGCACATCACCCACACCGGGCTCAGGCCCCGCAACGGCCATCGGCTCAGCACCCCTGCCAGGCGCAGCGTCCGGCCTGGAGGCGGCCTCCACCGAGTGGGCAGCACCCCGGGCAGAGGCGCTCTCCGACGCCAGAGCGTCGTCCGATGCCGACGCGACCTCAGATGCCGGAGCGGCGGGCGCTGCCGGTGTGTTTTTCGGTGCCGGGACGGTGTTCGGGCTGTGGGTGTTCGGGGTGGGGGTGGGTAGTGAGAGGGGGCGGTGGGGTTCGGGGAGGGTGCGTAGGGCGATGGCGCAGGCGAAGGCGCAGGCGGCGGGCACCGTGAAGGCGACCCGCCAGTCCACCAGCCCCGCGAGAACCCCGCCGAGCCCCGTGGCCAGGGCCGTTCCGAGGGCGGCTGCGCCCATCAGGTCGGTCAGGGCGCGCTGACGTACCGAGGCCTGGACCGTGTCTCCCACGTACGTCAGCCCGGTCGGGATCACCGCCCCGAAGCAGGCGCCGGTCACGACCCTGGCCACCACCAGGGCCCCCAGCACCGGCATCAGCGCCGAGACGGCTCCCGCGAGGGCCGCGCCGAAGAGCGCCCCGCGCATGACGCGCACCCTCCCGAACCGGTCCGACAGCACGCCCCACAGCGGCTGCGTCAGCCCGTAGGCCAGGTAGTAGGCGCTGGCGGCGGCGACGGCGGCCGAGAGTGGGACGTTCAGGTCGACGGCGATGAGCACGAGCATGGGGCTCACGGCGAAGCGGTCGAAGCTGCTGACGAAGGAGGCCACGGACAGGGTGAGCGGCGGCCGGGCCGGCCCGGCGGGGAGAGCGGCGGCGTTCATGCGTCCCAGGTGTGATTTGTCCAGACAAATGACCTCCGCAAACGTACTACAGGGCGAAATCCGGAACGTCGTCGGGCTTGAGTAAGCTCTGACGGTTGTCTTCATGAGGAGTCCCGTGACCGCCTTCGCCCTCGACGATCCCCTCGATCGCGGCTCCGGCCTGCCCAAACCGGGCAACCTGCTGCGGACGGCGGCCGACTCGATCCCGCCGTCCGGGCTCGTCCTGCTGGCGATCTTCTCGGTGCAGCTCGGCGCCGGGTTCGCGAAGGAGTTGTTCGTGGCGCTGCCGCCGAGCGCGGTGGTGTTCCTGCGCATCGTGGCCGGCGCGCTGATCATCGGGGCGGTGGCCCGGCCCAGGCTCAAGGGGCTGGCCTGGCGTGACTGGGCGGTGGGCATCGGCTTCGGCGTGACGCTCGCCCTCATGAACCTGTCCTTCTACGAGGCCCTGTCCCGGCTGCCGATGGGCATCGCGGTGGCGATCGAGTTCCTCGGGCCGCTGGGCGTGGCGGTGGCGGCCTCGCGGCGCCGGCTCGACCTGCTGTGGGTGGGACTGGCGGCGGCCGGCGTGGCGCTGCTCGCGCCGTGGGGCGATTCGGCGTCGGTGAGCTGGGCCGGCATCGGGTTCGCGATGGTGGCGGGGGTCGGCTGGGCCGGTTACATCCTGCTGTCGGCGGCGGCCGGGCGGCGGTTCCCCGGGACGAGCGGGTTGTCGTTCGCGATGATCGTGTCGGCCGTGGTGATCGCGCCGGTGGGCGTCACGACCGGTGGGGCCGATCTGCTGCAGCCCGAGTTGCTGCTGATCGGGCTCGGGGTGGGGCTGCTGTCGTCGGTGATCCCGTACTCGCTGGAACTGCAGGCGCTGCGGCGGATGCCCACGCACGTGTTCGGCATCCTGATGAGCCTGGAGCCGGCGGTGGCGGCGCTGATCGGGGTGTTGCTGCTGAGCGAGTTCCTGCACGTGCAGCAGTGGGCGGCGATCATCTGCATCGTGGCGGCCAGTCTGGGATCGACGCGGATGGCCCGGCGCCGCAAGTAGGCCCGCCAGGGCGCCGCAAGTAGGGACCCGCGGGCCCGCCGCGCGCCCGTGAGATGGGGTCTTCGGGCGCGCGGCGGAGGGCTCGGCTCTCGGTGGGCGGGGTGTGCCGAGCCCGCGAAGGTCAGCGGAGTGCGGGTGTCCGCCTGACCAGGCTGATGCCACCTGCCGGAGCCGGAGGTGGCCGGTCCGATGGGGACCGCGATGACGGGGCCACGGCGCTCGCGCTGAGGCGTCGCTTCTGTGACCCGCATCGAGGTTACCGCTCTTGGGGAGCGTTGGATCCCTAAATGTAGGAACTCGTCCGGATATTAGGTGATCAGTGCTCGGCCCAGATGCCGCGTACGTGGCCGATGTGCTCTTCCATGATCTGCCCGACAGCCGCGCCGTCGCCGCTCTTGAGCGCGTCGAGCAACGCGAGGTGCTCCCTGGCCGAGTCGCCCAGGGTGCCGCGCTCGTAGAGCTCGGACAGGCCGTACAGCCTGGCCCTGTTGCGCAGGTCGCGCACCACCTCGACCAGGTGGGCGTTGCCGCACAGCGTCAGCAGCTCCACGTGGAAGCGCAGGTCGGCGTCGACGTAGGCGAGCAGGTCGCCGCGCTCGCTGGCCGAGACGATCTCCTCGGCGATGGGCCGCAGCCGCTCGAACTCCTCGGCGCGCGAGCTGTCGGCCAGCCTGGACACGATGGGCACCTCGATGAGCTGCCGGATCTCGGTGAGCTCGTCGAGGTCGCGGTCGGACAGCTCGGTCACCCGGAAACCCTTGTTGCGCACCGCCTCGACCAGGCCCTCCTTGGCCAGGTCGAGCATGGCCTCGCGAACGGGCGTGGCCGAGACGCCGAACTGGGCGGCCAGCACCGGCGCGGAGTAGACCACGCCGGGGCGCATCTCACCGGTGATCAGCGCGGCCCGCAGCGCGTGCGCGACCTGCTCGCGAAGGCTCTGCCGCTCCCCCACCATCGGCAGGTCGAGCCGGTCCTCGGCAGCCATCGGCATCCTTTCCCGTTCACGAGCTCCTAAGAAACCTGCTCACCAGCCTGCCGCCACGCCTCGTAGGCGGCGGCCGCGATCACGAGGTCCTCCCACGCCATGCCCGTGCTCTTGAACACGCGCGGCCCGGGACCGGCCACCACCGCCCCGGCGACCAGGTCGGCGAGATTGCCTGCGAGATGACCGGTGGAGATCGTACCTTGGCGGATCGGGATGATCACATCACCGGCTTCCTCCAAGGCGGCCGCCCTCGCCTCGACGACCACGGTGGCGCGGGCGACGAGGTCGCCGTCGAGCTCGCGGGCGCCGGGTTCGTGCGACCCGACCGCGACGACGGTGACGCCGTCGCGGGCGAGCTTACCGGGGAACAGGGGCCGGTCGGCGGTCGTGCAGCACGCGATGAGGTCGGCCCGCGCCACCGCCTCGTGAACGTCCCTCTCCGCTATCTGGGACGCCCCGGGATCGGAGGCGGAGGTCAGGGCTTGGGCGGGCAGGCCGAGAGCGCGGCAGCGGGCGGCGAGGGCCTCGGCCCGTCCGGCGTCCCGCCCGGCCACGCTCACCTCGGTGATGGGACGGACCTCGCGCAGAGCCAGCACGTGCCCCCACGCCTGCGGCCCGCTCCCGAACACCACCAGCCTCCCGCCCCCGGGATCGGCCAGGTGGCGCACGGCGAGGGCGGAGACGGCCGGGGTGCGCAGCGAGGTGAGCGCGATGCCGTCCATGGCGGCCAGCGGCGTCAGCGTGTCGCCGTCGAACAGCAGGTACGTCCCCTGGATCCGGGGCAGCCCGCGCCCGGGGTTGCCGGGCGCGACGCTGACCGCCTTGACCCCCGCGTACCGCCGGGTGGCGGCGGGCATGAGCAGGAGTTGACCGGCGGGCAGGTCCACGACGGGCCGCTGCGGCGTGGCCTCGGGGTCGAGCCCGTCGCGCAGGGCGTCCTCCAGGATGCGCACGGCCCGGCCGAGCGGGACCAGCCGCTCCAGCGTGGCGGCGTCGAGATACGGCAGTGAGGTCATCGCGGCGCGACCCCCGCCGGGCGGACCGTCGTGATCACGCTGTCCTCCTCAGAGCTCGAAACCGGCGGGGAACGGGTCGCGCGGGTCGAGGAAGTACTGGGCCGTCCCCGTGATCCAGGCCCGTCCGGTGATGGACGGGACGACCGCGGGCCCGCCGCCGACGGTGGTCTCCTCCAGGAGCCTGCCGACGAACCGGGTCCCGATGAAGGATTCGTTGACGAAGTCGCGCCCGAGCGGCAACTCGCCCCTGGCGTGCAGTTGCGCCATGCGGGCGCTGGTGCCGGTGCCGCAGGGCGAGCGGTCGAACCAGCCGGGGTGGATGGCCATGGCGTGCCGCGAGTGGTGGGCGTCGGAGCCGGGGGCGGCGAAGTAGACGTGGTGGCAGCCGCGGATGTGGGGGTCCTCGCGGTGTACGGGCTCGTCGGCGGCGTTGACGGCTTCCATGGTCGCCAGGCCGGCGGCGATGATCTCGTTCTTGGCCTTGCGGTCGAAGGGCAGGCCGTAGGAGTCGAGGTTCACGATGGCGTAGAAGTTGCCGCCGTAGGCCAGGTCGTACGGGATCTCCCCGAATCCTGGCACGGTGACGCAGGCGCCGAGCCTGTCGCTGTAGGAGGGCACGTTGCGCAGCGTCACCGACATGGCCATGCCGTCCTTGACGGCCACGTCCACCTCGACGAGCCCGGCGGGCACCTCCAGGCGCACGGTGGTGACCGGCTCGACGACCTCGACCATGCCGGTCTCGACCAGCACGGTGGCCACGCCGATGGTGCCGTGCCCGCACATCGGCAGCAGCCCCGACACCTCGATGAACAGCACGCCGAAGTCGGCGTCCGGCCTGGTGGGCGGCTGGAGGATGGCGCCGCTCATGGCGGCGTGGCCGCGCGGCTCGGTCATCAGCAGCGTGCGGATGTGGTCGAGGTTGTCACGGAAGTAGACGCGCCGCTCGGCCATGCTCGCGCCGGGAACGACGCCCACGCCGCCGGTGATCACACGGGTGGGCATGCCCTCGGTGTGGGAGTCGACGGCGTGGAAAACCCGTTTTGTCCTCATCGCAGCCCTTCTGCCAGTGCTTTCTCGGTCGCGGCCCGCACCACGGCGTCCTGTTCCGCGGTCAGCGGCTGCCTGGGCTGCCTGCAGGGGCCGCCGTGGCGGCCCGCGAGGTCCATGGACAGCTTGATGGCCTGCACGAACTCCGTCTTGGAGTCCCAGCGCAGCAGGGGATGCAGCGTCTTGTAAAGAGGCAGCGCGGTGTCCAGGTCGCGGGCGAGCGCGGCGCGGTAGAGGGCGACGCTGGAGGCGGGCAGCGCGTTGGGGTAGCCGGCGATCCAGCCGACCGCACCGGCCACCGCCAGTTCGAGCAGCACATCGTCGGAGCCGATCAGCAGGTCGAGCTCGGGGGCCAGTTCGGCCAGCTCGTAGGCCCGCCGCACGTCCCCGCTGAACTCCTTCACCGCCACGATCAGCCCCTCCTCGTGCAGCCTGGCCAGCAGCGCGGGGGTCAGATCGACCTTGGTGTCGAACGGGTTGTTGTAGGCCACGATCGGCAGCCCGGCCTTGGCCACCTCACGATAGTGGGCGATGACCGCCCGCTCGTCGGCCCGGTAGGCGTTCGGCGGCAGCAGGAGCACCGAGCCGCAGCCCGCCTCCCCGGCCTGCTCGGCCCAGCGGCGCGACTCGGAGGCCCCGTAGGCGCCCACGCCGGCCATCACGTTCGGCCCGCCGACGGCCGCGACGGCGGTCTCGACCACCGTGGTGCGCTCCTGCGGGGTGAGCGTCTGGTACTCGCCGAGCGAGCCGTTGGCCACGATGCCGTCGCAGCCGCCCGCGACCAGCCAGCGGCAGTGCTCGGCGTAGCCGTCGGCGTCGACGGACAGGTCTTCACGCAGGGGCAGAGCGGTGGCGACCATGACGCCGTGCCAGGTTCTGCTGCGATTTTCCATCAGGGGGTCCCTTCGTTCGATGAGGCATCCAGTGAGGCGAGCGCGCCGAGAGTGACGGGCTGGGCGATGGGGCGCCGGGGCGGCTGGGGCAGCTCCCCGGCCAGGCACGAGACGGCGTAGCCGCAGACGCGGCCCTGGCACCAGCCCATCCCGGGCCTGGCCAGCAGCTTGATCGAGCGGGCGTCGGTGGCTCCCAGGCGCCGCGCCTGGCGTACGCGCGCCAACGGCACCTCCTCGCACCGGCACACGAGCGTGTCGTCGCGCAGCCATCCCTGCCAGCCGGACTGGACGGGGTAGGCCCGCTGCAGCGCCGCGCCGAAGGCCCGCCACCGCTCACGCCGCCTGGCGAGGATCTCGGGCACCGGGCCCGCCATCGAGCGGCCCGCGATGCGGCCCTCCAGCTCCGACAGGTGCCAGCCGCCGACGCCGGTGGGCTCTCCAGCGGCCCAGACCCCGGGGACGGTGGTGCGCTGCTCGGCGTCCACGACCAGCACGGGGCTGCCGTCCACGTCGTGCCGGGTCCCGCAGCCGAGTTGGGTGCCGAGTTCGATCTGCGGCACGAACCCGTAGCCGGCGGCCACAGTGTCGCACTCGACGACGCGGGTGGCGAGAACGTTCCACCCCCTGTCGAGGCGGGCCAGGGTGACGGCCTCGACCTCGCGTTCGCCGTGCGCCGCGATCACGGCCTGCCTGGTGTGGTAGGGCACGCGGTGCCTGGCCAGGCCGGCCGCGTACCCGGCCGCTTCCGCGGCCTTGCCCAGGGCCGGCAGCGGGTGCCTGGCCAGCCCCAGCCCGCCGTTCGCCTCGAACACGCCCAGCACCCTGGCCCCGGCTCCGGCCAGCCCGGTCGCCACGGGCAGCAGGAAGGGGCCGGTGCCGGAGACGACGATCCGCCGTCCCGCCACGACGCCGTTGCCTTTGAGCAGCGCCTGCGCACCGCCCGCTGTGAGCACGCCGGGCAGGTCCCAGCCGGGGAACGGCAGCGGCCGATCATGGGCGCCGGTGGCGATGAGCAGCCGCCGGGTCCGCAGTGTGACGGGTTCGCCGGTGTGGTTCTCGCAGCGCACGATCAGGTCTCCGTCCAGCTCGCGCGAGATGTTCCACACCTGGTGGCGCGGCAGCACGTCGGCGCGGGCCTCCAGGGCCCGCGCCTGGCGCAGGAACCGGTCGAGGCCGGGCGCGGGCTCGGGGGCGGCGGCGTGGCGGAAGTACTGGCCGCCGAGGCGCGCCGAGGAGTCGGCCAGCGCCACCCGGAGCCCGGCCAGCGCCGCGGTGAGCGCCCCCGCCACCCCGGCGGGCCCACCGCCCACCACAACCAGGTCATAGATCACGAATCCTCCTTCGTCGGGCCCAACCGATGACCTCGACAAGCTCGGTCATGACGTCGTCACCTCGTCACCGGGTTCGGCCTCGGCCAGGCAGGCCCGTTCAGGCGCCCGCCCGTTGACCGAGATCAGGCAGTCGAAGCAGACGCCGATCCCGCAGAACAGCCCTCTGGGCCGCCCGCCGAACCGGGTGCTGCGCCACGACCTGACCCCGGCCGCGTGCAGGGCCGCGCCGATGGTCTGGCCGGGCGCGACCGGCACCGGCCGGCCGTCGATAGTGATGTGGAAGGTCACGGGCTTCCTCTCACTGGGCCTCCTCGGGGGACTCGGCGAAGCGGTCCGGGCGGAAGGGGTGCAGGTCCAGGTCGGTCCGCCCGCCGGCGATGAGCTGGGCGAGCAGGTGCCCGGTCGCCGGGGCGAGCCCGATGCCGGCGCCCTCGTGCCCGCACGCGTGGTAGAGGCCGGGCACGCGCGGGTCGGCGCCGATGACGGGCAGGTGGTCGGGACAGTACGGGCGGAAGCCGCAGTAGGACCTGATCACCCGCACCTCGCGCAGCGCGGGGAAGAGCGCCACCGCCTGGGCGGCCAGCTTGGCCAGCACGGGCACCGACGTGGTCCGGTCGAACCCGACCCGCTCCCTGCTGGCCCCGATGAGCACGGTCCCGGCCGGGGTGCCCTCGATGACGGCCGAGGTCTCCAGGTCGGCCGAGTCGCTGGCCACGTTCGTCACGTAGGCGGCGGTGTAGACCTTGTGCCTGATCAGGGGCTCCGGCAGCGGCTCTGTGACCAGGATGAACCCGCGCCTGGGCAGGATCGGCAGGTTCACCCCCGCCAGCGCGGCCACCTCGCCGCCCCAGGTGCCCGCCGCGTTGATCACCGCGCCACCGAGCACGTCGCCGTGCGTGGTGCGGACGCCGCAAACGCGCCCTCCCGACCGGATGACCCCGCTCACCTCGGCGCCGAGGCGCAGCCGCAGGGTGCCGTGGCCGAAGCTGCCGGCGCCGAGTTCGAGCAGCCTGGCGGCCGCGAGCATGGGCTGGACCTGGGCGTCCTGGGGGTAGAACACGCCGCCGGCCAGGTCGTTGCTCAGGTGGGGTTCGTGTTCGCGCAGTTCGGGCCCCGGCACGATGACGTGCTCGACGTCCTGTTTGGCGGCCAGCTCGGTGAGCTTCCGCTGGACCTCGCCGGTCTCGGCGACGACCAGTCCGCCCTTGGCCTCGAACTCGAACCCGCCGTGCCCGGCCAGGTCGCGCCAGAGCCGGTTCGACAGCACGGCCAGCTCCAGCTCGGGCCCCGGCTCCTTGTCGGAGACGAGCACGTTGCCCTCGCCCGAGCCCGTCGTGCCGCCCGCGACGGGCCCCCGGTCGAGCACGGTCACGTCGAGCCCCGCGCGCGCGGCGTAGTAGGCGCAGGCCGCCCCGACCACGCCCGCGCCGACGACGATCACGTCGGACATCCACCACCTCCCCAGGTAATATGTCACATACCCTGCTGCTTGAGAAGCCCGTTGGCGGGACCGGCGGACCCGGCCCTTACCATCGATGACGTGAAGCTACCCACAGACCACCCCAACCCCCTTGTGCGCGGCCTGTTCTCCTTCTGGGCGCCCACAAAGCAGTCGATGCGGGGCTGGGCGCTGGCCTCCGTGGTGGTCAACGCGGGCATCACGGTGACGGGCGCGGGCGTGCGCGTCACCGGCTCGGGGCTGGGCTGCCCGACCTGGCCCAAGTGCACGCCCGACAGCTTCCTGCCGGTCGCCCATCCCGAGGTCTCGCCGCTCAACATGGCCGTGGAGTTCGGCAACCGGCTGCTGACGTTCCTGGTGCTGGCGGTCGGGATCGCGTGCGTGGTGTCGGCGCTGCGGATGACGCCGCGCCGGCCCTCCCTGGCGCGGCTCGCGTGGCTGCAGCCCGTGGGGATCGTGACCCAGGCCCTGTGGGGCGGGCTGGTGGTCAACACCATGCTCAACCCGTTCACGGTCGGCATGCACTTCCTCATCTCCAGCGGCCTGATCGCCGCCTGCTGGATGCTCTACGCCCGCGCGGGCGAGGGCGACGGCCCCGTGCGGCGGGTGGTGCACCGCGACATCCGCAGGCTCGGCCACGTGCTGCTCGCGGCGGTGTTCGTGCTGCTGGTGGTCGGCGTGGTGGTGAGCGGCACGGGCCCGCACTCCGGCGATGTGATGGCCTCGCGCTTCGACCTCGACATCGAGGCGGTGGCGCGACTGCACGCCGACATCGCCTACGTGGTGGTCGGGCTGAGCTTCGCGCTGCTGTTCGCGCTGCACGTGAGCGACGCGCCGCGCCCGGCCAGGCGGGCCGCGCTGGCGCTGGTGGTGGTGGAGCTGTCCCAGGGCGTGATCGGCTACACGCAGTACTTCCTGGCCGTGCCCGCCGCCCTGGTCCTGCTGCACGTGCTCGGCTCGACGGTGGTGTGGATCTTCGCGCTCAGGGCGGTCACCTCGCTGCGTACGCGCACCCCCGAGAACGTTCCCGCGCCCCACTCCCCCGCCGAAGCAGCCGCCGCCGTCTGAGGTGGTATGCCAGGCTATGGGGTGAAAGGTCGGCCACTCCCCCACCGCCGGAGGGTGCGAATTGTTGGGAAAGGTCCGCCCCTCTCGGAAGGCGTTACGCCGCACGTACCAGGGCCTGGTGCTCCTGAGCGTGCTCATGCTCGCGCCCATGACGTGGGCCTGGCTGAACAGCTCGCAGCACCGGGAGACGGCCGAGGGCGACGGCTGGCTCGCGCGGGTGCCGCCGTCGCAGGCGGCGCTGGTGCTGGGCGCGGGCCTGTACGGGACGCAGCCCACGCCGATGCTGGCCCGCAGGCTCGACATCGCCGCCGACCTGTATCGCTCGGGCAAGGTGCGGGCGCTGCTGCTGTCGGGCGACAACAGCCGCGAGGAGTACGACGAGCCGACCGCCATGCGCGACTACCTGCGCGGCAAGGGCGTGCCCGACACGGTGATGGTGCTGGACTATGCCGGCTTCGACACGTGGGACTCATGCGTGCGGGCGCGCAAGGTGTTCGGGGCGCGGCAGGTGACCGTGGTGACGCAGGAGTTCCACCTGCCCAGGGCCGTCACGCTGTGCCGCACGGCCGGGCTGGAGACGTTCGGGGTCGGTGACGACTCCGTCAGGCGCTGGGCTTTGACCACGTACTACCTGGCCACCCGCGAGCTGTTCGCCACCGCCAAGGCCTTCGCCGACGCGATGGTGCTGAACTCCGACCCGATCTTCCCCGGGCCCCGCGAGGTCTCACTCACCGAAATCCTGGATCAGCCGGGCGCTCCGGGGGCGTAGCCGGGCGGCGGAGAGCCCCTGGCGACCGACTGGGTGTGCACCGACGGCGTGGGGAAGTCGGCGCGGGCGGTGCTCATGCACTCGAGCAGGGCCCGCTGCTCCTCGTGGAAGGTCTGCTCGTCGACCATGTGGCGGGCCGCCCGCTCGTGCAGCAGGCCCAGCTCGGTGGCGGCGAGCTGGTAGTCGCGCATCGCCCGCACCCCGCGCTTGCCGCCGTGGAGCCTGGCCCACTGCCTGGCCTGGCGCCGCCTGGGGAAGGCCGACAACATGAAGATGTCGGCCTGCGTGACCAGCTTGGTCGGCTCGTACGGCGGCAGATAGCGCTGGATGAGGGCCACGATGCGCCGCCTGTCGCGGAAGACCACGCCGATGAGCACGATCAGCACCAGCAGCAGCACCAGGTAGGCCACCACGAGCCCGGGGAAGCCGCCGTAGGAGGCCAGGCCGTTCCACAGGCCGTGCAGGATCATCGCGCCCGTCCAGCCGGCCAGGATGTAGGTGACCCGCTCGGAGCCGGAGCGCTGGGCCGCGTAGGCGACGGCCACCCCGATCATCGAGCTGAACAGCGGATGCGCGAACGGCGACAGGATGCCGCGCAGCACCACCGTGACCGCCAGCCCCTTGACCCCCGCCTCGGAGTTGAGCGCCTGCAGGTAGTAGCTGACGTTCTCGCTCATGGCGAAGCCGAGCCCGACCATGCTGGCGTAGATGACGCCGTCGGTGGGCCCGTCGAGCTCGGCCCTGCGAAATCGCAGCAGCCCCAGCAGCACCAGGCCCTTCATGGTCTCCTCGACCACGGGGGCGCCGAAGGTGGCCGCGATGTTGCGGGCGCTGGCCTCCGACAGCTTGGCGGTGTCGATGATGTAGTGCAGGTTGAGCGAGTTGATCACGCCGGCGACCAGCACCGCGATGCCCGCGCCCCAGGCGAAGGCGAAGATGAGGTTGCTGCGCGGCTCGGGCTCCATGCGGTCGAGCGCCAGCACGGCGGCCAGCAGCAGCGGCACCGGCGCCAGGGCCAGCACGAGCGCGATGAAGAACTGCACGGGGGCGCCGTCGATCACGTCGAAGGAGAACGAGACCAGGGCGCAGATGCCGGTGAGGACCAGCCCGATGATCAACGCGAACGACGGGCGGTCCTTCAACACCCAGCGTGGATCACGGGTCGCCATACGGTGACTTTAACGGATCAGAGCGCCGGGAGCCGCGTCGGTCCTGGCGGGACGGCTCGGGATACCCACTCCTCACCATCAGGACACGCGGCCACCGTCTCAGGCCAGCAGCGGGTCGATCGCGACGGCCAGGAACAGCAGCGCCAGGTAGGCGTTGGACCAGTGGAAGAAGCGCATGGGGCGCAGGTCGACGCCGGTCTTGCCGGCGTTGAGCCGGCTCAGCAGGCGGTGGACCTCCCACAGGCACATGGCGCCGAGCGCGGCGGCGATCACGGGGTAGAACAGCGTGGTGCCCGCCACCGGCCACAACGCCAGCGAGCACAGCACGGTCGCCCAGGTGTAGGCGATCGACTCCAGGATGACCCGCCGCTCGGTGGCCACCACCGGCAGCATCGGCACCTTGGCCGCCGCGTAGTCCTCCTTGTAGCGCATGGCCAGCGTCCAGGTGTGCGGCGGCGTCCAGAAGAAGACCACCCCGAACAGCACCAGCGGCGCCCAGTCGAGCCGCTCGGTGATGCCCGCCCAGCCGATCATCACCGGCATGCAGCCCGCGATGCCGCCCCACACGATGTTCTGGGCCGTGCGCCGCTTGAGCAACATCGAGTAGACCAGCACGTAGAACAGGATCGCCGCGAGGGACAGCAGCGCCGCCAGCCCGTTGGTGGTCAGCCACAGGCCCACGGTGGACAGGATCCCGAGCACGATCCCGAAGACCAGCGCGCCGCGCGGTGACACCTGGTGCCTGGCCAGCGGCCTGCGGCGGGTGCGGC
This sequence comes from Nonomuraea purpurea, assembly GCF_042650645.1. Lineage (NCBI taxonomy): Bacteria > Bacillati > Actinomycetota > Actinomycetes > Streptosporangiales > Streptosporangiaceae > Nonomuraea > Nonomuraea purpurea. Next base: position 58,821 of record NZ_JBHSBI010000012.1, on the reverse strand, counting down.
GCATCTTCTGGTCGATGTCGCGGTCGACGTAGCAGTTGAGCGCGTTGGCGCTGCCCGCCGATAGGGTGCCGAACACCATGACAGATATGGACGTCCACAGCGGGGGCAGCCCGCGCGCCGCGAGGAACATCACCGGCAGCGTCGTGATGAGCAGGAGCTCGATGATCCGCGGCTTGGTGAGCGCGATGTAGGCCTTCACGGTCATGGCGAACGACCGCGGCGCCTCCACCTGAGGTGATGGGGCCGTGGCCTGCCTGTTGGTCAGCACCGTCAAGGCGCTTCCAGCCTGTGCGGAGTCAACGCGTAACCTCTGATAAGAGCGGATCCTTGGATGGGCGCCGGCGACGCCCCTGCGAACAAACAAACTGTAGTAGCAGGGGCGGCCGGTCCGGCCAATGGGGGGCTTGCGCCATGCATGGACACCGCGTGGGTGGAGCGGGAATCGATCTCCGGCTCCGCTCGGTTAAGGTCCCGTGTGGGCGGGATAGCCAACCGGTACAACCAATGACAACTAGATTCCGGAGACCGAGCACTTGAGCACCGAACTCGTGCCAGCCCTCGAATGGACCGACCTGGACAAGCAGGCGGTCGACACCGTTCGAGCCCTGGCGATGGACGCAGTGGAGAAGGCGGGCTCGGGGCATCCCGGCACCGCCATGAGCCTGGCCCCCGCCGCATACCTGCTCTTCCAGCGCGTGATGCGCCACGACCCGACCGACCCCAACTGGGCCGGACGCGACCGGTTCGTGCTGTCGTGCGGCCACACCAGCCTGACGCTCTACATCCAGCTCTACCTTTCCGGCTACGGCCTGACGCTCGACGACCTCAGGCGCCTGCGCCAGTGGGACAGCCTCACCCCCGGTCACCCCGAGCACGGCCACACGGCGGGCGTCGAGACGACGACGGGCCCGCTCGGCCAGGGCCTGGGCAACGCGGTCGGCATGGCGATGGCGGCCCGCCGCGAGCGCGGCCTGTTCGACCCCGACGCCGAGCTCGGCTCCTCGCCGTTCGACCACCACATCTGGTGCCTGGTCAGCGACGGCGACATCGAGGAGGGCATCAGCCACGAGGTCAGCGCGCTCGCGGGCCACCAGAAGCTGGGCAACCTCATCGTCGTCTGGGACGACAACCGCATCTCCATCGAGGACGACACCCTCATCGCCAAGTCCGAGGACGTGGTCAAGCGCTACGAGGCCTACGGCTGGCACACGCAGAGCGTCGACTGGACCGAGAACGGCGACTACGCCGAGGACGTCCAGGCCTTCTACGACGCCCTGCAGGCGGCCAAGGCCGAGACCGACCGGCCCTCGTTCATCCGGCTGCGCACGATCATCGGCTGGCCGGCGCCCAACAAGCAGAACACCGGCAAGATCCACGGCTCGGCCCTGGGCGAGGCCGAGGTCGCCGCCACCAAGGAGGTCCTGGGCTTCGACCCGGCCAAGACCTTCGACGTGCGGGCCGGGGTGCTGGAGCACGCCCGCGCCATCGCCCAGCGGGGCCGCGCCGAGCACGCCGAGTGGGAGAAGGGCTACGCCGAGTGGCGCCTGGCCAACCCCGAGCGCGCCGCCGAGTTCGACCGCATCTGCCAGCGCGAGCTGCCCAACGGCTGGGCCAGGGCGCTGCCGTCGTTCGAGACGGGCGCGTCGGTCTCGACCCGCAAGGCCTCGGGCGAGGTGCTCAGCGCGCTGGCGCCGGTGCTGCCCGAGCTGTGGGGCGGCTCGGCCGACCTGGCCGAGTCGAACAACACCACGATGAAGGGCGAGCCGTCCTTCATCCCCGAGGAATACCAGACCAAGGAGTTCCCCGGTAACCGCTACGGCCGCACGCTGCACTTCGGCATCCGCGAGCACGGCATGGGCGCCATTCTCAACGGCATCGCCCTGCACGGCGGCACCCGCCCGTACGGCGGCACGTTCCTGGTCTTCTCCGACTACATGCGGCCCGCGGTGCGCCTGGCGGCGCTGATGAAGCTGCCGGTCACCTACATCTGGACGCACGACTCCATCGGCCTGGGCGAGGACGGCCCCACCCACCAGCCGATCGAGCACCTGTGGGCGCTGCGCGCCATCCCCGGCCTCGACGTGGTCCGCCCGGCCGACGCCAACGAGACCGCCCACGCGTGGAAGGCCGTGCTCAAGCACACCGACCGTCCCGCCGCGCTCGCGCTGACCAGGCAGAACCTGCCGGTCTTCGAGGGCACCAGCGCCGAGGGCGTGGCCCGCGGCGGCTACGTCCTGCGCGAGGCGTCCGACGGCCAGCCCAAGGTCATCCTCATCGCCACCGGCAGCGAGGTCGAGATCGCGCTGGGCGGACGGGATCTGCTGGAGGCGAAGGGCATCCCGACGCGGGTCGTGTCGATGCCGTGTGTCGAGTGGTTCAAGGGGCAGGACACCGCGTATAGGCAGACGGTTCTGCCTTCGTCGATCCGGGCTCGGGTCGCCGTCGAGGCGGGAGTCGCGCTCGGCTGGCACGAGTTCGTCGGCGAATGCGGTGAGGTCGTCGGTCTCGAACACTTCGGTGCCTCGGCTCCGTACAAGACTTTGTACGAGCTTTTCGGGCTGACGGCGGAGCGGGTGGCTGCCGCGGCACACGCAAGCCTGGCCAAGCTGGGTCAGGAAAAGGGCGAGACGACGGGAAACTGAAGAAGATGAGTGAAATCCTGAAGAAGCTGTCCGGGCAGGGCGTCGCCATCTGGCTTGACGACATCAGCCGCGACCGCCTGCGCACCGGCAACCTGGAGCAGTTGATCCGGGACAAGTACGTCGTCGGCGTGACGTCCAATCCGACGATCTTCGCCAACGCGCTGGGCAAGGGCGACGCCTACAACGCCCAGTTGCACGACCTTGCCGTACGCGGCGTGGACGTGGGCGAGGCCGTGCGCGCGATCACGACCTACGACATCCGCTGGGCCGCCGACGTGCTGCGCCCGGTCTACGACGCCACCGACGGCGTGGACGGCCGTGTGTCGCTGGAGGTCGACCCGCGGCTGGCCCGCGAGAGCGAGAAGACGGTCGCCGAGGCGCGGGCGCTGTGGTGGATGGTCGACCGGCCCAACCTGTTCATCAAGATCCCGGCCACGGTCGAGGGGCTGCCCGCGATCACGCAGGCGCTGTCGGAGGGCATCAGCGTCAACGTCACGCTGATCTTCTCGCTCGAGCGCTACCGCGCGGTCATGGACGCCTGGCTGGCCGGCCTGGAGGCGGCGCAGGCCAAGGGCCTGGACCTGGCCACGATCGAGTCGGTGGCCTCGTTCTTCGTCAGCCGCGTCGACACCGAGATCGACCAGCGGCTGGACAAGGTCGGCAAGCCCGAGCTGAAGGGCAAGGCGGGCGTGGCCAACGCGCGCCTGGCGTACGCGGCCTACGAGGACGTGATGAACTCCGAGCGCTGGCAGCGCCTGCGCGCCGCGGGCGCCCGCCCGCAGCGGCCGCTGTGGGCCTCGACCGGCGTGAAGAACCCCGAATACTCCGACACGCTCTACGTCGACCAGCTCGTCGCCCCCGGCACCGTCAACACGATGCCGGAGAAGACGCTGGACTCGGTCGCCGACCACGCCAACATCACCGGCGACACCGTGCGCCCCTTCTACGAGGACGCCTGGAACACCATGGCCGCTCTCAAGGAGGCCGGCATCGACTACGACGACGTGGTCAAGGTGCTGGAGGAGGAGGGCGTGGAGAAGTTCGAGGCGTCCTGGAACGAGCTGCTCGAGAGCGTTCGGAAGAACCTGGTTCCGTGATGGAGGTCTCCTACCGCGAGGAGGGGGTGGCCTCGGCCGCCTCCTCCGTCGCGGGGCGCCTCGTCGCCGACGGCGTGCCCGCGCGGCTCGCCGGCGGCGACCCCACGCTGTGGGGTGAGGACGCCGAGGCGGAGGCGGCGGTCAGGCTCGGCTGGCTGACCCTGCCCCGCAGCTCGCGCGAGCTGCTGCCCGAGCTGGGCAACCTCGCCGACAAGGCCCGCGCGGAGGGCCTGAGCAACGTGGTCGTGGCCGGGATGGGCGGCTCGTCGCTGGCGGCGGAGGTCATCTGCAACACCGCCGACGTGCCGCTGACCGTGCTCGACACCTCCGATCCCGCCCAGGTGCGGCGGGCGCTGACCGACCGGCTCGACGCCACAGTCGTGGTCGTGGCCAGCAAGAGCGGCTCGACCGTCGAGACCGACTGCCACCTGCGGATCTACGAGCGGCTGTTCGCCGAGACGGGCCTCGACCCGGCCGAGCGCATCGTGGTCGTCACCGACCCCGGCTCGCCGCTGGAGCAGCTCGCGATCGACGACGGCTACCAGACGGTGTTGTCCATGCCCGACGTGGGCGGCCGCTATTCGGCGCTGTCGGCGTTCGGGCTGGTGCCCGCCGCGCTGGCGGGCGTCGACGTGGAGCGGCTGCTCGACGACGCCGAGGCGGTGCTGCCGCTGCTGTCGCGCGAGCGCGGCAACCCCGGGCTCGACCTGGGGGCCGCGCTCGGCGGCGCGGCGCTGGGCGGGCGCGACAAGCTGCTGCTCGAAGACCAGCTCTCCCCGCTCGTGGGGCTGTCCGACTGGATCGAGCAGCTCGTCGCCGAATCCACCGGCAAGCAGGGCAGGGGGATCCTGCCGGTTGTGGGCGCCGACCCCAACCGCACCGGTGACGAGCTGGTCGTCGCGATCGCCTCCGACGACGGCGACGTGCGCGTCGACGGGCCGCTGGGCGCGCAGTTCCTGGTGTGGGAGTACGCGGTCGCCGTCGCCGGGCTGCTGCTGGAGATCAACCCCTTCGACCAGCCGAACGTGGCCGAGTCGAAGGAGAACACCGCGGCCCTGCTGGCCCTGCCCGACCTGCCGACCGGCGCGCCGGCGTTCGTGGACGGGCCCGTCGAGGTGTACGGCGCGGCCACCGCGACGGACCTGCCAGGGCTGTTCGACGAACTGCTGCGCGCCATCCCCGCCGACGGCTACCTGTCGATCATGGCTTATCTGGACCGGCTCGCGGCCTTCGACGCCCCCGTGCCCGAAGGGGCCGACTTCGAGCAGATGACCGACGCGTGGATGATGGCCGATCCGGCGACGCTGCGGGCGCTGCTGGCGCTGCGCACCGACCGGCCGGTGACGTTCGGGTGGGGGCCGAGATTCCTGCACTCGACCGGGCAGTACCACAAGGGCGGGCCGCAGAACGGCGTGTTCCTGCAGATCACCGGGGCTGTGGCCGAGGACGTGGCGGTCCCGGGACGGCCCTACTCACTGGGCCGGCTCCAGCTCGCGCAGGCCCTCGGCGACCTGGGGGCGCTCGAAACCCGCGGGCGGCCGGCCGTACGCCTGCATTTGACCGATCGCGCGGCGGGAGTCGCGCATCTGCTCACAGCCGCACAGGAGGCTTGAGATGACAGACGATCCGGCGACGCCCGTGGAGGAGGCCGCCGCCTCCGTCGAACAGATGATGGCGGCCACCGTGGCCACCTCGGCCGCGGCCACCGCCACCACCGAGGAGGCGGTCGCCGCCAACCCGCTGCGCGATCCGCGTGACAAGCGGCTGCCGCGGGTGGCGGGACCGTGCGTGATGGTGTTGTTCGGCGTGACGGGTGACCTGGCCAAGCGCAAGTTGCTGCCCGCGATTTACGACCTGGGCAACCGAGGGCTGTTGCCGCCCGGCTTCTCGTTGGTCGGCTTCGCCCGGCGCGATTGGAAAGACCAGGATTTCGCCCAGTTGACGCATGACGCCGTCAAGGCGCACGCCAGGACGCCCTTCCGCGAAGAAGTATGGAAGCAGATCCGCGAGGGCATCCATTTCGTCCCGGGTGAGTTCAACGACGACGGGGCCTTCGACGCGCTCGCCATGGCCCTGGCCGAGATCGACGAGACCCGCGGCACGGGCGGAAACTACGCTTTCTACCTGTCGGTGCCGCCGAAGTTCTTCCCCGTGGTGGTCGAGCAGCTCAAGCGGACCGGGCTGGCCGACGCGCCCGAGGGGTCGTGGCGGCGGGTGGTCATCGAGAAGCCGTTCGGGCACGACCTGAAGTCGGCGCACGAACTGAACGAGATCACCACCTCGGCCTTCCCCGAGAGCTCGATCTTCCGGATCGACCACTACCTGGGCAAGGAGACCGTCCAGAACATCATGGCGCTGAGGTTCGCCAACAACCTCTATGAGCCCATCTGGAACCGCAGCTTCGTCGACCACGTGCAGATCACGATGGCCGAGGACATCGGCATCGGCGGGCGCGCCGGCTACTACGACGGCATCGGCGCCGCCCGCGACGTGATCCAGAACCACCTGCTCCAGCTCCTCGCGCTGGTGGCGATGGAGGACCCGACCTCCTTCGACGCCTCCGCGCTGCGGCGGGAGAAGGAGAAGGTGCTCAAGGCCGTGCGGCTGCCCGCCAACCTGGGCCTCTACACCGCGCGCGGCCAGTACGACGCCGGCTGGCAGGGCGGCGAGAAAGTGGTCGGCTACCTGCAGGAGGAGGGCATCTCGCGCGAGTCCAAGACCGAGACGTACGCGGCCATCAAGCTGGAGATCGCCAACCGCCGCTGGGCGGGCGTGCCCTTCTACCTGCGCACGGGCAAGCGGCTCGGCCGGCGGGTGACGGAGGTCGCGGTGGTCTTCCAGCGCGCGCCCCACCTGCCCTTCAGCAAGGACGACACCGAGATCCTCGGCCAGAACGCGCTGGTCGTCCGGGTCCAGCCCGACGAGGGCATCACGGTGCGCTTCGGCTCCAAGGTCCCGGGGACCGCCATGGAGGTGCGCGACGTGTCCATGGACTTCGCCTACGGCGAATCGTTCCTGGAGTCGTCGCCGGAGGCGTACGAGCGGCTGCTGCTCGACGTGATGATCGGCGACCCGCCGCTCTTCCCGCACCAGCGGGAGGTGGAGCTGTCGTGGACGATCCTCGACCCGATCGAGGAGTTCTGGTCCACGCAGGGACAGCCCGAGCCGTACGAGGCCGGCTCGTGGGGGCCGCCGTCGGCCGACGCGATGATGGCCCGCGACGGCCGCGTGTGGAGGAGGCTCTGATGACCACATTCATGTTGTCGGACACGACGGCGGGCAAGATCTCGGCGCAGTTCACGCACCTGCGCCACCAGATGGGCGCGCCCGCCATCGGCATGGTGCTGACGCTCGTCGTGGTCTGCGAGGAGCGCCACCAGTACGACGCGCTGCGCGCGGCCACCGAGGCGGCCCGTGAGCACCCCTCGCGCATCATCGTGGTGATCAACCGCGAGATCGAGGAGGCCATCAGGCTCGACGCCGAGCTGCGCATCGGCGAGTCCACGCCGGGCGAGGTCGTGGTGCTGCGGCTGTACGGCGAGCTGACCCAGCACGCCGACTCCGTGGTCAGCCCGCTGCTGCTGCCCGACACGCCGGTGGTCGTGTGGTGGCCCGGCGCGGCGCCCGACGTGCCGTCCAAGGACGCGATCGGCGCCCTGGCGCAGCGGCGCATCACCGACGCCAAGGGCTTCGACGACGGCGGCGTCAAGTCGCTGGTGATCCGGGCCAAGGGATACGCCAAGGGCGACACCGACCTGGCCTGGGCGCGGCTGACGCCGTGGCGCAGCCTGCTGGCGGCCGCGTTCGACCAGCCGGTGGGCAAGGTGCGCAAGGGAACCGTCGCGGGGGTCGCGGGCCACCCGAGCGCGCCGCTGCTGGCCGCCTGGCTGTCAGAGCGGCTGGGAGCGCCGATCAAGGTCGTGGACTCCGAAGGTCCCGGTCTGACGTCGGTGCGCCTGCAGGTCGGCGACGGCGAGCTGGTGGTCGAACGCACCGACGCGCGGCTGGCCACGCTCTCGCGTCCGGGGCAGCCCGACAGGAACGTGGCCCTGGCCCGGCGGCACACCTCGGAGCTGCTGGCCGAGGAGCTGCGCAGGCTCGACAGTGACGAGATCTACGAGGCGGCGGTCAAGCGGTTCGCCCGAACGTACAAGGGGTGACCTGAGACCGTCGTGGCTGAGAAACTGGTAACTGTGAACGTCCCCAACGTCGTCGTCCATCGCAATGCCGACATTCTGGCCAAGGCCGTCGCGGCGCGGATCATCACGCGCCTGGTCGACGTGCAGTCGGCCAAGGGGTCGGCGTCGATCGTGCTCACAGGCGGCACGGTCGGCATCGCCACCCTGGCGGCCATCGCCGCCACGCCCGCGCGTGACGCGGTCGACTGGCGACGGCTCGACATCTGGTGGGGGGACGAACGTTTCCTGCCCTCAGGGCATGAGGAACGCAACGAGACGGGGGCCCGTGCGGCCCTGCTCGACCACGTCGACGTGGCCCCCGAGCGGGTGCACGTCATGAAGGGACCCGACTCGGGGATGACGGCCGAGGAGTCCGCGGAGGCGTACGCCGCCGAACTCCGCGCCGCCTCCCGGCCCGAGGACCACGGCCCCGTGCCCAGCTTCGATGTGATGCTGCTCGGCATGGGGCCCGACTCCCACGTGGCCTCCCTGTTCCCCGGCATGCCCGCCCTGTACGACACGCGCTCGGTGGTGGCCGTGCACGGCACGCCGAAGCCGCCGCCGACCCGCGTCTCGCTCACCCTGCCCGCCATCCAGGCCTCGCGTGAGGTGTGGGTGGTGGCGGCCGGCGAGGAGAAGTCGGGGGCGGTCCGGCTGGCGCTGTCGGACGCCGGCCCCGTCCAGGTGCCCGCCGCCGGGGCCAGGGGGCGGCAGCGAACCCTGTTCCTGCTGGACCGGACGGCGGCAAGCAAGATCCCTCCGGGACTGGGCCGCATGGCCTCCCCCTGACCGACGACAACCAAGGCCGGGTGGACCACCCACCCGGCCTTCGTGAACGACCACGCCTGTCCTGCCACCAACCTGACCGCTCCCGGAACGACCCGGTGGACAGCGACTCCCGACACCCCCTGACCACTCCCAGGAACGGCCCGGTGAACGGCCACTCACCACTTAGCCCCGCCCCACGCGGCCAGCGACTCGCCACACCCCTGACCGCTCCCGGGAACCGCCCGGTGAACAGCGGCTCACCACACCCTGACCGCCCTTAGAACCACCCCACGCGGCCATGGTCAACGGCTCGTCACGTCGTTTGGTCGCGCCTGAGGAGTTCGTCGATCTCGTTCATGAGGGCCTTCTTGCGCTCCTCGGCCAGATAAGACGCCTGGACGCCGTTCCGCGCCAGTTGGGCCAGCTCCGGCCTGTCCAGCCCGAACACGTTCGCCGCCACCCGGTACTCATCGGCCAGCGTGGTCGCGAACATGGGCGGGTCGTCGCTGTTGAGCGTGATGTACAGCCCTTCCTCCAGCATCCGGGGCAGCGGATGGTCCTCGATGCGGGCGACCTGTCCCGTGCGGACGTTGGAGGTGGGGCAGACGTCCAGGGGCAGCCGGGTCTCGCGCAGGTGCGCCACCAGGCGGTCGTCGGCGAGGCAGTTGATGCCGTGCCCGATGCGCTCGGCGCCGTAGCCGTCGATGACCTCCCAGATGGTCTCGGGCCCGCTCATCTCGCCCGCGTGCGGAACGCTGTGCAGCCCGGCGGCGCGGGCGGCGGAGAAGGCGGAACGGAAGGCGTCCTGATATTTCGTGCGCTCTTGTTCTATGCCGCCGATACCGAAACCTACCAATGCGGCGGGAGGTTCCTGGAGGGCGTGCTCGACCGTGATCCTGGCGGCCTCTTCGCCGAACTCGCCGGCGATGTCGAAGATGTAGGCGATCTCCACCCCGTGTTCGGCGAGCGAGCGCCGGGCGGCCAGGTCGAGGGCCTCGGTGACCGCGCGCATGGGAAGGCCGACCACGTGGTGCGCGTACGGCGTCACCTGGAGTTCCACGTAGCGGGCCCCCTGCGGGGCGAGGTCACGCGCCAGGCCCAGGACGAGCGTGGCCACGTCCTCGGGCTCGCGTACCAGGCGGTTGACCGCCTGGTACACCCGGGCGAAGTGCGGAAAGTCGCGGAAGGTGTAGAAGCGGCGTAGTTCCTCCTCTGTGGCGGGGACCTCGCTGCCGGGGTGGCGGCGGGAAAGCTCCAGGACGGTGGGGACCGAGGCCGAGCCCACCAGGTGGACGTGGAGCTCGACCTTGGGGAGCGCGTCGATGAAGGCGTCAAGGGTCATGGCGACGACCTTAGAGGCGACATTTCCCCATTTAGTAGAGGTAAGGCCGAAATCTCACATGGAAATGTCACGTTCGACGGCTACGCTACGCTGGATCATGTGACCAACGCCGAAGCATACGACCGCGGCTTCGCCCAACTCAGTTCCCACACCGTCGGCCCCCTGCTCGTCCGGGCCTGCGCGCCCCGCCTGCTCGACGTGGGCTGCGGCACCGGCGTGGTGACGGCGGCGGCGCTCGCGTTAGGGGCCGAGGTCACGGCCGTGGACGCCGATCCCGGCATGCTGGAGTTGATCGCCCGTCGTCACCCGTACGCGCGGGTCCGGCAGGCCACGCTGCCCGAGTTGCCATTCGAGGACGAGCAATTCGACGCCATAGCGGGAAATTTCATCATCAATCATGTGTCAGACACGGCCGGAGCGCTCAAAGAGCTGCACCGCGTGCTGCGTCCGGGCGGAGCCATCGCGCTGACCTGGTGGAAGTCCGACGAGATGACCGCCACCAGCGTCTTCGCCGAGGCCATCGCCGCCGCCGGGGTCCCGTGCGAGCTTCCGGCACGGCCGTTCGAGGACGACCCGGGCCGCTTCACGGCGCTGCTCGCGGCGGCGGGGTTCGCCCACGCGGCCGTGGAGACCATGCGCTGGCGCCATCAGGTGGACCTGACCTCGTGGTGGACGAACGTCGTGCAGACGGCCGGGCCCAGATTCGCGGTCATCGGCAGGCAGCCGCCCGACGTCGTAGCGCGGATCAAGGACCACTACACGCGACTGGCCGCCCCGTACGCCTGCGAAGGCTTCCCTGTCTGCGCCTACCTGGCCCACGCCACCCGCTGACCAACCACCCACAACCCGGCACACCACCCGCCCCGCAAGCCAGCCACCCGCGCAACCCACAAGCCGACATGCCACCCGGAAACGGGTTAACCGGCCGCCCATGCCCTCAGGAGCGGCAGCAGTACGCCGTCCACGGACTCGCCGACGAACGTCTCGTCGAACGCCGGCCCGGTGAAGATCACGCGGTGCCACACCAGCGCCTGAGCGACCGCGAGAAGCCGCGCGGGGTCGGCTGGGGCCGGCAGTTCGCCGCGTGCCGCGGCCCGCTCCAGCAGCTCGCTCACCACGCCCAGGTCCTTGGTGGGCATGTGCGCGCGCAGCGTGCGCGCCAGCCCGTCGTCCGACACGAGCGTCGAAGTAAGCCCCATGATCAGCGCGTGCTTGCGCTCCAGCGTCCGGCACATCCCGCGCACGAAGGAGACCAGGTCGCCGCGGAGCGATCCGGTGTCATCGCCCACGACGGGGTCGGTGTCGAGGCGCCGGCAGATGACGTCGACCACCAGTTCCGGCTTGCCGGCCCAGCGGCGGTAGATGGTGGCCTTGCTGGCCCGGGCGCGCCTGGCGATCTGGTCGACCGACATGCGCTCGTAGCCGACCTCCGACAGCAGCTCCATCGTGGCGTCGAGAATGGCCCTGTCACGCTCGGGGTCGAGTGGAGCCACGAACACGCCCTTCAGTTGGCTTCGGCGATTGCCTCGAATCGTACGCCCGTCAGCTCGGCTGACACTTCCCAGAGCCGCTCGGCGAGCGCATCCGACCTGGCCGTCTTCGAGGGCGCCATGAGCTGGAGCTTGGGGCCGACCCATTCGCCGCCGTGAATGGCGGGCGAGGTCGCGGCATACAGCGAGGACAGGGCGCCGGCCTCGGGCGAGCGCATGAACAGGGACAGCAGCGGCTTGAGCGGCCCGACGTTGACGAAGTTCGTCGCGGTGGTGCCCGGGTTGGTGGCCACGCTGATCAGGTCGGCCCCGGCCTTCTCGGCCCGCCGCCGCAGCTCCAGCGTGAACAGCAGGTTGGCGAGCTTGGAGCGTGCGTACGCGCTCATCCGCCCGTAGCCGTGCGTCAGGCCGAGGTTGTCGAAGTCGATGCGTCCTGCTTTGTGCGCGTCGCTGGAGACGGTCACGACGCGGGCGCCGGGGGACTTCAGCAGGAGCGGCAGCAGCAGGCCCGTGAGCGCGAAGTGCCCCAGGTGGTTGGTGCCGAACTGCATCTCGAAGCCGTCCTTGGTCTCCTGCCTCGAGATCAGGCCGACGCCGGCGTTGTTGACCAGCAGGTCGAGCCGGTCCACACTCGCGGCGAACCGTCGTACGGAGGCCAGGTCGGCCAGGTCGAGCTGACCGAACTCCACCTGCGCCCCCGGCACCTCCCGCCGGATCTCCTCGACCGCGGCGCGACCCTTGTCGGGGTTGCGAGAGGCCACGATGACGCCGGCGCCGTGCCTGGCCAGCTCAAGCGCCGTGGGCAGGCCGATGCCGCTGTTGGCGCCGGTCACGATGGCCGACTTGCCGGTGAGATCGGGGATGTCGGCGGCGGTCCAGGATGTCATCACCACTCCATGGTGTACGAAACCGTTTCGTACAGTATATCTACCCCTCCAGCCGCCGCCGCGCGTGCCGCTCCTCGCGCCGCGCCACCTCCAGCCGCTGCCGGGTCTCGGCGAGCCGTTTGCGGGCCTTGGCCAGCTTCCGTTCCAGATCGGCCACCTTCTCCGCGCGCTCGTCGTGCTCCTTCGTGACCGCCTCCAGGGCCTGGCGCCACTCCTCGTGCGCCGCCTCGGCCTCCCGCCGCTCCTTCGCCCTGGCCTCCTCACGTGCTGCGGTCTCTTCGCGAGCTGCGGCTTTCTCACGCTCGGTGAGCTTTTCCCGCTCCGCGGCCTTGGCGCGCCTGGACGGGGGACGTTCGCGCAGGACGGGGGCGGGGGCGAAGCCGCTGTAGTTGAGCGGCTTGGCCAGGTTGCCGCGGCGCACCCGCGCTGCCGCGTCGGCGTCCACGACGGCGGCCTCCAGGGTCTGGTCCACCTCGGTGGCCGCGGCGGGCGACAGGTCGCCCCGCTGCCTGATGAGCCGCCCCAGGCGGCCGGTCACCTCGCCGCGCAGCCGGGTCAACTCGGCCAGCGCGCCGGCGTCCTGCTCGGCCCAGGCCGCGCGCAGCCGTTCCCCGACGTCGAGCAGTTCGGCCAGTTCCCCGGCGTGTTCGCGGGCGGCCCTGTTCACCGCCGAGGCGGAGACGGTGGGCTTGCGCAGTTTCGCGATGTCGCGCGAGAGCCGTGCGTCCCCCTCGTCCTTGGCCGCGCGGGCTTCGGCCGTGCGCGCGGCGGTGAACTCGGACGGCGGCAGCGCATAGAGCCTGTCGGCCACCTCGTCAAGATCCACACAGGACAAGTACCCCACATCTCCGCTTTTGTAGCGCATAGTGGAGACAGCCCCAGCCGAACGGAGGCCCCCGGTGTTCGAACGCTTCACCGACCGTGCGCGCAGGGTCGTCGTCCTCGCCCAGGAGGAAGCGCGGACGATGAACCACGACTACATCGGCTCGGAACACATATTGCTCGGCCTCATCCACGAGGGTGAGGGACTGGCCGCCCTGGTGCTCGACAGTTGCGGCGTGGAGCTCGAACACGTACGCGCCTTCGTCGAACGCGAAGTGGGGCAGGGTGACAAGGCGCCGAGCGGGCACATCCCGTTCACGCCGCGCGCCAAGAAGGTCCTGGAGCTGTCGCTGCGCGAGGCGCTGCAGCTACGGCACAACTACATCGGCACCGAGCACATCCTGCTCGGGCTGATCAGAGAGGGCGAGGGCCTGGCCGCCCAGGCGCTCGTGGACGCCGGCGCCGACCTGGCCGACGTACGCCAGCGTCTGCTCGACCGCGTCGGGCGCGGCCACAGGGAGCGGTCGAGTGAGATGCTCCTCGCCGGCGGCTCCATGCTGGGCGACCGGCTCACGCAGATCCAGGAGAGCCTGGAGCGCATCGAACGCCACCTGGGCATCCAGCGGCCCACCGGCAAGCCCAAGGACGAACGGGAACGGCCGGACGAAGAGGGCCTAGGCTGACACCATCGCGCCGACCGGCAGCCTGGCCTCGACCACGCCGGGGTCCTCGGTGTAGCCGAGCGTGGCGCCCAGCGAGATCAGCAGCCTGCGCATTTTCGCGTTGTCCGACAACATGGTGGCCCTGACCTCGGCGTACCCGAGATCACGCGCGGCCCGCACGAGCATCCTGGCCATCGCCGTGCCCAGACCGCGCCCCTGCCAGCGGTCCTCGACCAGGAAGGCCACCTCGGCGATGCCGGGGTCGGGGGTGAACATCAGGTTCGCCATGCCCACGACCTGCCCGTCGTGCCCGGCGACCAGTGAATGTCCCCTGTTCCTGTCGCACAGCTTGTCGAACGCGCGCGGCGGCAGCGTCGGCATGGAGGTGAAGTAGCGGAACCTGCGCGACTCGGGCGAGCACCTGTCGTGCAGGTCGCGGACGGCCTCGCGGTAGATCGAGGTGAGCGGGCGGATCGTGACCTCGACCCCGTCGGCGAGCTTGACGCCGCGCTCGGCGCCGCTCCCGCTCTGCTCGGTGGCCGGCTGGGCGAGGCGGGCGAAGGACGCCGCCCTGGCCGCCTCCGTCAGCGTGAACGGCAGGTCGGCGCGGCGCAGCCGGACCGCCCGCCTGGGGGCCACGGGCACGACGAGCTGGGTCGGGTCGGGAAGATCACTCACCGCTTCACCATAGATCCACCTGGCGTCGTCGGCGCGCAGCAGTTCGGCCAGCAGTTCGGGCAGGCGCCAGGGCATCGTACGCAGGCGGGAGGCCAGCAGCAGCGCCCTGGTGGGCTCGTCGGTCAGCTCGTGGGCGGTGGCGGGGACCACCTGGACGCAGCGCCCTCCTGCGGCTTCCAGGGCCTCGCGCACGGTCTCGGGGTTGGCGGGGATGTCGGTGACGAACTCGTCGACGGTGCCGTCGGTGTCGGACTGGACGCTCAGCCCGAGGATGTTGCCACCCCTCTCGGCCAGCGCCGAGGCGAGGGAGGCCAGCCGTCCCGGCCGCTCGTCCACGGTGGTGCGAATACGCAAGAATCCCATGCGTTCGAGCATGCCTGGCCGCTGTTACGCACCCGCTAACGACGTGTTTCATCGCGAAATGAACCCTTATATACGGAAATTTCCGATACACCCCCGCTCCTCACCGCCACCCCTGACCCCATCGCCACCTTCACCCCCAACCCTGGCGGCAACCCCGCGCTGTCCCCGCGGTAGACCCCGACCCGCCACCTCGTGCCACACCCACGCCTCTGCCGCTCCGCACGCGCCAAGGGACAGGACCGCCAAACAGGGGGTGGTAACGAATTTCGTCGTGAGATGCATCACCATGTCCGGATATAGCAGGATACGAGGCTACGAGCGGGCGTGTTCCGCTGATCCTGACCCGCTTCGCCGACCTGTCTCGTCACGGGACACTGACAACGACATGGATCGAGAAAGGCAGACGGCATGAACATCCTCTTCCGAGGTGGGCGCGTCTTCGCCCCCGAAGGCGTCCGGGCGGCGGCGGTGCTGGTGAGCGACGGCGTGATCAGTGCGGTGGGCCCGGAGGAGGAGCTGGCCCTCCGGGCGCCCGGCCACGAGAGCGTCGATCTGGACGGCGGCCTGCTGGTGCCGGGGTTCACGGACGCGCACCTGCACCCCATTCAGGCGGGCCTCGAACGGGCGAAGTGCGATCTGTCCGAGATATTCGGCCTGGACGCGTACATAGCCAAGATCAGCGACTATGCCACGAAAAATCCGTCCAAAGAGTGGATTGATGGCGGCGGCTGGGACATGTCCGCCTTCCCCGGCGGCCTCCCCCACCGCGACCAGCTCGACTTCCTCGACCGTCCCGCCTACCTCATCCAGCGCGACCACCACGCCGCCTGGGTCAACACCCGCGCCCTCGAACGCGCCGGCATCACCCGCGACACCCCCGACCCCGTCGACGGCCGCATCGAGCGCGACGGCGCGGGCGACCCGACCGGCGTGCTCCACGAGGGCGCGATGGACCTCGTGGGCCTGCTCACCCCCCGTCCCACGACCCAGGACCTCGAGGACGCGCTGGCGGACGCGCAGGCGTACCTGTTCTCCTTGGGCATCACGGGCTGGCAGGACGCCATTGTGGGCTCTTACGCGGGCTCGCAGGACCAGTTGCCCACCTATGTGGCGGCGGCCCGCTCAGGGCGGCTACGGGCGCGTGTGGTGGGCGCTCTGTGGTGGGACAGGACGCGCGGCCTGGACCAGATCGACGACCTGCTCGAACGCCGCTCCCGCGCCGAGGGGCTCGACCGCTTCCGCGCCACCTCCGTCAAGATCATGCAGGACGGCATCACCGAGAACTTCACCGCCGCCACCCTGGAGCCGTACTGCCTGTGCGGCGGCACGGGCCTGTCGTACGTGGACCCGGCCAAGCTCAAGGAGTACGTGGCCGAACTCGACAGGCACGGCTTCCAGGTGCACTTCCACGCCATCGGCGAACGCGCCGTACGCGAGGCCCTGGACAGCCTGGAGGGCACCGACCCCGCCAACCGCCACCACATGGCCCACCTGCAGATCATCGAGCCCTCCGACGTGCCGCGCTTCGCCCGCCTGGGCGTCACGGCCAACCTGCAGCCGCTCTGGGCGACCCACCACGCCCAGATGGACGAGTTGACGCTGCCCTACCTGGGCGAGCCGCGCTCGTCGTGGCAGTATCCGTTCGCCGACCTGCTGGCCAACGGCACCCGTTTCTGCGCGGGCAGCGACTGGCCGGTCTCCAGCGCCGACCCGCTGAAGGGCATGCACGTGGCCGTCAACCGCACAGAACCCGGCGACTCGGTCCACGCCGGCTACCCGACCGCGCAGACGCCGTTCCTGCCCGGCCAGCGCATCGACCTGACCACGGCCATGACCGCCTACACGGCCGGCTCGGCCTGGATCAACCGCTCCACCGCCGGCGCCATCGAGCCGGGCCGCCCCGCCGACCTGGCCGTCCTGGACCGCGACCCGTTCGAGCTGCCGGCGGGCGACATCTGGACGACGCGGGTGCGCATGACGTTCGTGGACGGCGCCCCCGTCTACGAACACCCCTAGCCGCCAACCGCGCCGTCCGGTTGAACCGGACACACCACAGGTCCCAGAACGGGCACCCCGAGCCCCGGAACAGCAGTCCCCGAGACGTTGAAGGGCCCCGGAGACAGGCTCCGGGGCCCTTCGGGGCACGCTTGCGACTACCAGGGGGACTTGTTGTTGCGCAGGCGCTCCAGTGCCTCCTCGAGGATCGCCTTGCCGTCCTTGTCGCTCCTGCGCTCCTTCACGTAAGCGAGGTGCGTCTTGTACGGCTCGTTCTTGGGCGGGGCAGGCGGAGCCTCCTCGTCCTGTCCGGCCGGGAGGCCGCAACGCGGGCAGTCCCACATCTCGGGGACCGCCGCGTCGCTGGCGAAGCTGGGGCGCGTCTCGTGCATGTTGGCACACCAGAACGAGACCCGCACTCTCGGAGCTGCCTCGCCGCGCTCGGCCTCCCCCATCGGGCCGGCGCCGACTCGGCTGCCACGGATCGCGTTGCCACTACCCACGGATGAACTCCTCGCTCGATCGCCCCGCGCGCAGGCACGGGGGGAGAATCACTGTCACGCGTTTACTTGTTGCTCAGGGCTTCATGAGCAGGCCGAGAGCGATGATGCAGACGAACCAGACCGTGCCCGTGATGACGGTCAGCCGGTCGAGGTTTCGCTCCACCACCGAGGAACCACCGAAGTTCGACGAGAACCCGCCGCCGAACATGTCAGATAGGCCACCACCCTTGCCCTTGTGGAGCAGCACGAGCAGGATCATGAGACCACTCGCCAGGATGAGGGCGATGGAGATTCCGATTTCCACGGTATGCCTGTTCCTTCAATGCTCTGTTACGCGTGACGATTCAAACTTGCCTCTTGAGGGTACGGCCTGGTGTCAAGTCGCACCCCCAGAACGGCTGAGTTAGCCTGGCATATCGGAGAAACGGCAGATCTTCGTGAACTCCGCGGCGTCGATGCTGGCACCGCCCACGAGCGCGCCGTCGACATCCGGCTGAGCCATGATCCCTGCGATATTCCCTGACTTGACCGAGCCACCGTAAAGGATACGGACCGCCGAGGCCACTTCGGTGTCATAGAGCTCAGCGAGTCTGACTCGCAAAGCCCCGCAGACCTCCTGGGCGTCCTCGGGGGTGGCCACCTCGCCGGTGCCGATCGCCCACACCGGCTCGTAGGCCACCACTATCGATTTTGCCTGTTCGGCGGTGATTTTGCGCAGCGCCCCGTCAAGTTGGCCGAGACTGTGCGCGATATGGGCGCCTTCTTGGCGTACTTCCAGGCCTTCGCCCACGCACAGGATCGGCGTGAGCGAGTGCCGGTAGGCGGCCCTCACCTTGGCGTTGACCAGGTCGTCTTCCTCGCGGTGGTACTGCCGCCGCTCGGAGTGGCCGATCACGGCATAGGTGCAGTTCAGCTTGGCCAGCATGGCGCCCGAGATCTCTCCGGTGTAGGCGCCGCCCTCGTGCTGCGACAGGTCCTGGGCGCCATACACGATCCTGAGCTTGTCGCCGTCGACGAGCGTCTGGACGCTGCGCAGGTCGGTGAAGGGCGGCAGGACCGCGACCTCGACCCGGTCGAAGTCCTTGTCGTTGAGCGCGAAGGCCAGCTTCTGGACCAGCGCGATGGCCTCGAGGTGGTTGAGGTTCATCTTCCAGTTGCCGGCGATGAGCGGCTTGCGGGTGCTCATCGGCCGCTCACCAGCCTCTCGTCCGCGCCGCGCAGCGCCTGCTCCATCGTCTTTCCGCCACATCGGGTCTGCTCCCGTGTCACCTCAGTCCTCCAGGGCCGCGAGTCCGGGGAGGGCCTTGCCCTCAAGGTATTCGAGACTGGCCCCGCCACCGGTGGAGATGTGCGAGAAGCCGTCCTCGGGAAGTTCCAGCCGGCGCACGGCCGCCGCCGAATCGCCGCCGCCGACCACGGTGAAGGCGTCGGAGGCGACCAGCGCCTCGGCCACCGCCCTGGTGCCGCCGGAGAACGCGTCGAACTCGAACACGCCCATGGGCCCGTTCCAGAAGACGGTCCTGGCGTCGGCCAGCTTCGAGGCGAACAGCTCGCGCGTCTTGGGCCCGATGTCGAGCCCCTCGCGGTCGGCCGGGATCGCCGTGGCGTCCACCACGTCGTGCTCGGCGTCGGACGCGAACGTGACCGCCGCCAGCACGTCGACGGGCAGGACGAGGTCGACGCCGCGCTGGGCGGCCTCGTTGAGGAAGCCGCGCACCTGGTCGAGCTGGTCGTCTTGGAGCAGCGACCTGCCCACCTCGTGGCCCTGGGCCTTCAGGAACGTATACGCCATCCCGCCGCCGATCAGCAGCCTGTCGACCTTGGTCAGCAGGTTGGCGATGACGCCGAGCTTGTCGGAGACCTTGGCGCCGCCCAGCACCACCACATACGGCCGCTCAGGACTCTTGGTCAGCTTCCTCAGCACGTCGACCTCGGCCACGACGAGCCCGCCCGCCGCGTGCGGCAGCAGCTCGGGCACGTCGTAGACGCTGGCGTGCTTGCGGTGCACCGCACCGAACCCGTCGCCCACGTAGAGCTCGGCCAGCCCGGCCAGCTTCCGCGCGAACTCGCCCCGCACGGCGTCGTCCTTGGACTCCTCGCCCGGCTCGAACCGGAGGTTCTCCAGCAGGGCGACCTGGCCCTCCTGGAGCGATTCGACCGTGCTCCGCGCGCTGTCGCCCACCACGTCGGCGGCGAACGCCACGTCCTGGCCGAGCAGCTCGCCGAGCCGCACGGCGACCGGCTTGAGCGAGTACTTCTGGTCGACCTTGCCCTTGGGCCGGCCCAGGTGGGCGCAGACGACGACCTGCGCGCCCCGGTCGACCAGGGTCTTGATCGTCGGCACCGACGCCCGGATGCGGCCGTCGTCGGTGATCGTCTCCCCGTCGAGGGGGACGTTCAGGTCGGCGCGCACGAGCACGCGCCGCCCCTTCACGTCGAGATCGTCGAGCGTGCGCATGCTCATGCTCCCGCTGTCTTCATGGCCTCACTCCGTGAGGCGAGCTCGGTAGCCATCTGCCGCCGCCTTCCCCGCTGCGGTCGCCGCTGTGATCGCCGCGTTCCCGCCGCTCCGCCAGACGACGGCAGTGCTGTGTTCATGGCCTCCACTCCATGGAGGCGGGCTCGCTCGTCCGACGCCCCCACGCCTGCGGGCGCGGGGGCGGCCGGCGTCAGAGGTCGCGGCCGACCAGCTCGATCAGGTCGGCGAGGCGGTTGGAGTAGCCCCACTCGTTGTCGTACCAGCCGACGACCTTGACCTGGTTGCCGATGACCTTGGTCAGCCCGGCGTCGAAGATGCAGGAGGCCGGGTCGGTGACGATGTCGGAGGAGACGATCTCGTCCTCGGTGTAGGTGAGGATGCCCTTGAGCGGCCCCTCGGCGGCGGCCTTGACCGCGGCGTTGACCTCCTCGACGGTGACGTCGCGGCTGAGGTCGACGGTGAGGTCGGTGGCCGAGCCGGTGGGGATCGGCACGCGCATGGCGAAGCCGTCGAGCTTGCCCTTGAGTTCGGGCAGCACCAGGCCGATGGCCTTGGCCGCGCCGGTGGAGGTGGGCACCACGTTGAGCGCGGCGGCGCGGGCGCGGCGCAGGTCCTTGTGCGGGCCGTCCTGCAGGTTCTGGTCCTGCGTGTAGGCGTGGATGGTGGTCATCAGACCCTTCTCGATGGTGAAGGCGTCGTGGATGACCTTGGCCATCGGGGCCAGGCAGTTGGTGGTGCAGGAGGCGTTGGAGATGATCGTGTGCTTGGCCGGGTCGTAGGCGCTGTCGTTGACGCCCATGACGACCGTCACGTCCTCGTTCTTCGCCGGGGCGGAGATGATGACCTTCTTCGCGCCGTTGTCGGCGTGCGCCTTGGCCTTGGTGGCGTCGGTGAACAGGCCCGTGGACTCCAGGACCACGTCGACGCCGAGGTCGCCCCAGGGCAGCTTGCCCGGGTCGCGCTCCTCGAACACCTTGATCGCCTTGCCGTCGACGGTGATCTCGTCGCTCGTGGCCTTCACCTCATACGGCAGGCGGCCCAGGATGCTGTCGTACTTCAGCAGATGCGCGAGCGTCGCGTTGTCGGTCAGATCGTTGACCGCGACGATCTCGATGTCCTTGCCGCTGGCGGCGACAGCGCGCCAGAAGTTGCGACCGATGCGGCCGAAGCCGTTGACGCCTACGCGGATGCTCACGGGAACCGATCTCCTCGAAACCAGATGGCGGGCTGAAACCTCAACCACGAACCTTATCGGACCCAAATTGGTTTAGACCACTGCAGCCCCCGTGCCGTGAATCGCAGTTCGGGCGACACCTTTTGCGAGGTTCGAGTAAAGTGCCCGACTCATCGGAGTAAATTCGTGATTCTCTGGGGGCTGAGATGTCACATAACAGGTCAGGGCTACTGGCCGGGCTGATCACCGGACTCCTGGCGGCGCTCATCTGCGCGGCCGCGCTAGGGGTGGCCATCCTCTTCCAGCTGCGCATGCCCGCGGCCATCACGACGTTCGGCAACGGTTTCCCCCTCTTGCTGGCCGTGTCGCTCGCGATGGCCGCCCTGGTCTCCTTCGCCATCAGCGTGGTGCGCCCGCGCAGCTTCGTCCTGATCCCCGTCGCGGCCATCTACGCCGGCGGGGCGGTGATGGCCGGCCAGATCCTCGGGATCTCGATCATGAAGGGCGTGGGGCTGCGCACGCCACCCGGCGAGGAGAGCCCCGCCGACCTCACCGTCGTCACCCTCGACAACTTCCTGACAGGCCTCCCCTACGCGCCGTCCCTGTACCAGGACGTGCTGGCGAAGACGTGGACGACCTGGCTCTGCATCGCCGTGGCGACCCTGGCCGCCCTCATCCTGGTCACCCTCCGGGTGCTCCGGGTACGCCGCAGGCAGCGCGCCGCAGCCGAGGCGGCCCAAGCGGAGGAGAAGCAGGCGAAGGAACCCGAGTACCGGGCCCCCTTCGAACCCGCCCAGGCCCCAACCCCAAAACCAACAACCGACCTCTTCACCCCCCGCAACCCCACAGGAGACTAACCGCGCGCCCGCCCCGATCCGGCCGCCAATCCCTCACGGACCCTAACGCACACCGAAGCCACACACAGCGGCCCACCGCTGGGATCACCTGTGCCAGAACGCCCTGAGGCCCCTCCGGCCCAGCCGAGAGAGGGCCGTCACCGCAGGTGCCGAACCCCCAACGGCCCCACCCAATCGCCCCTCCGGCCGGGCCCCGGCCATCGAACCAATGTTCGCGGCCAGGGCCGAGCCGAACCACGGAGCCGAGCCAACGTTGCGCTCGTCACGGCGAGAAGCCGTGAGCCTTCACGACCGGCCATGACAGACGGAAACCAACGTCGGCGCGTGCGGTGACGTTGGCTCCGCCGTACAAGATGGAACGGGAAAGCCCCACACGGCGAGCACCACAAGCCGTCAGGGGGCGAGCATGTCGACGGTGAGGTTCGCTTCGGTGTTGGGGATCCCCAGGTCGGAGGCGC
The DNA here is from genome assembly GCF_042650645.1 of Nonomuraea purpurea. NCBI lineage: Bacteria > Bacillati > Actinomycetota > Actinomycetes > Streptosporangiales > Streptosporangiaceae > Nonomuraea > Nonomuraea purpurea. The sequence goes on along the minus strand of NZ_JBHSBI010000012.1, from coordinate 36,426 downwards.
GTTTGTCGGCCATGGCGAGCAGCCGTCGGATGCGGCCCGCGATGGCGTCCTTGGTCAGCGGCGGATCGGCGATCTGCCCCAGTTCCTCCAGAGATGCCTGCTTGTGCTCCACCCGCAGCCGCCCCGCCACCACCAGATGGTCAGGCGCCTCGTCCCCGAGAATCTCCAGCGCCCGCTGCACCCGCGCCCCCGCCGCCACCGCGGCCCGCGCGGAGCGGCGCAGGTTGGCGTCGTCGAAGTTGGCCAGCCGGTTGGCGGTGGCCCGCACCTCGCGCCGCATCCGCCGCTCTTCCCAGGCGAGCACGCTGTCGTGCGCCCCGAGCCGGGTGAGCAGCGCGCTGATGGCGTCGCCGTCGCGCACCACGACCCGGTCCACGCCGCGCACCTCGCGCGCCTTGGCGTGGATCTTCAGCCGCCGCGCCGACCCGACCAGGGCCAGCGCCGCCTCCGGCCCCGGGCAGGTGACCTCGAGCGACATCGAACGCCCCGGCTCGGTCAGCGACCCGTGCGCCAGGAACGCGCCGCGCCAGGCGGCCTCCGCGTCGCAGGAGGCCCCCGCCACCACCTGGCGGGGCAGCCCGCGTACGGGACGGCCGTGGTTGTCGATCAGGCCCGTCTGGCGGGCCAGCGCCTCACCGTCGCGGTAGACGCGCACCACGTAGCGCGAGCCCTTGCGCAGCCCGGCGGGCGCCAGCACGAGCACCTCGGCCTTGTGGCCGAACACCTCCCCGATGTCCTTGATCAGCCGCCGCGCGGTGGCGTTGGTGTCGAGTTCGGCCTCGATGACGATCCGCCCGCCCACCAGGTGCAGGCCGCTGGCGAACCGCAGCAGCGTCGAAACCTCCGCCTTGCGGCAGCACGGCTTCAGCACCGGCAGGCGGCTCAGCTCGTCTTTCACCACACCTGTCATCGCCATGCGTTAGTCCTCTCCCCCAGTCAGACCGGCTCTCGTCAGTCTCTCGCACCTTCGCGCCACGCCGACCAGGATCAACGCTTCTGGAGGAAAATCTCGTCAAGGACGGAGGCAAGACGTCGTGGGTCATGCCTCGGCGAGCCGTCAGCGGCGGCCACATCGGACAGGACGAGCCGCGCGCCGAGCGCCGCGGCGGCCTTCTTCAGCGCGTCGTGGTCGTCCACCACTCCTGTGTCGGCGAGTACGACATCGATCGCCAAATCGGGCGCGTGCTGCCGGAGCACCTCCAAGTGCTGCTGAGGGGAGAAGTCGTCGGTCTCACCCGGCTGGGGGGCCAGGTTGAGGGTTACCAGCCGCTTGGCTCTGGTCTTGTGCAGCGCCCTGGCCAGTTCGGGCACTTTCAGGTGCGGCAGCACGCTGGTGAACCACGAGCCGGGCCCGAACACCACCCAGTCGCCCTCCAGCACCGCCGCGATCGCCTCCGGCCGGGCGGGCGGGTCCTCGGGCACCAGCGAGATGGCCTGCACGCGTCCGGGCGTCAGCGCGCACGCCACCTGTCCTCTTACGGTCGATCTGACGCCGTCGAGCTCCACCTCGGCCACGATGTCGAGCGGCACAGAGGCCATCGGCAGCACCCTGCCGTGCGCGCCCAGCAGCCGCCCGACCCAGTCGAGCCCGGCCACGGGGTCGCCGAGCAGTTCCCACAGGGCTACGATCAGCAGGTTGCCGACGGCGTGCCCGTGCAGCTCGCCCTCGCTCCTGAAGCGGTGCTGCACGACCTCGCTCCAGGTGCTGCCCCACTCGTCGTCACCGCACAGCGCGGCCAGCGCCATACGCAGGTCGCCAGGGGGGAGCACGCCGAGCTCGCGCCGCAGCCGTCCGCTGGAGCCGCCGTCGTCGGCGACGGTCACCACGGCGGTCAGCCGATCGGTCACCATCCGTAAGGCCGACAGGGACGCGAACAACCCATGCCCGCCGCCCAGCGCCACCACCCGCGGCCCGGTCCCCTGGAATCCGACGCTCGGGTACGCCGCTTGTTCCGCCGGCGCCGACCCGCCATCGAGCCCGTCTCCGGCCGCCTCTGACGACGTCGCCCAAGCCGAGCCCGCACCGAAGCCATCATCGTGGCTCAACCTGACATCAACCCGCTCCCGGCCCGACCCGGCCTCGATCTGGCCGTGCGCCGACCCGGCACCGGCCCGTTCACTGTCCGGCCCGGCGTCACGCTGGTCACGCCCCAAGCCGTCACTCCGCTCGCGGCTCAACTCAGCATCAACCCGGCCATCCTCCAACCCACCATCATCGCGGACACGCCCCATTTCGGGACCGGGCCGCTCAAGCCCCAGCCCCCCGGCATGCCCCGCATCAAGATCAGGCGGCCCAAGCCCCGAACCGACGTCATCCCGACCATCTCCGACACCGGAGTCACGGACACGCCCCGAGCCGGCGTCACCCCGACCATCTCCGACACCGGAGTCACGGACACGCCCCGAGCCGGCGTCACCCCGGACGCGACCGACATCAGGCCGATCATGGCCTGAGCCGACGTCAGCCCGATCATGGACTCGCCCGGCATCGGGCCGATCACGGCCCGAGCCGACGTCAGCCCGATCAGGAACGGCGGAGCGCGACCGGTCTGCCGGGCTCGGGGCGTCGACGCCCGGACCAGCCGCTATCGGGTCAGGCAAGGCCGCTTCCGCGAAGCCGTCATCCGTCACTCCCGCCCCACATCCCGGTGACTCACCTGGACCTCCATCCCGCGGTCACGCAGGCGGGCGGCGACCTGCTCCGCCATGGCCACGCTGCGGTGCTTGCCTCCGGTGCACCCGACCGCGAGCGTGGCGTAGCTCTTGCCCTCGCGCGTGTATCCGGCCGCGATGACCTGCAGGACCTCCTCGTAGGCGTCCAGGAACTCCTTGGCCCCCGGCTGGCCCAGCACGTAGTCGCGCACCGGAGCCTCCAGCCCGTTCATCGGCCGCAGTTCGGGCACCCAGTGCGGGTTGGGCAGGAACCGGCAGTCGACGACGAGATCGGCATCGACCGGCAGCCCGTATTTGAACCCGAACGACACCACGTTGACCCGCAGCCCCGGCCGATCCTCCCCGCCGAAGTACGCGACGATCTTGTTGCGCAGTTCGTGGACGTTGTGCGACGAGGTGTCGATCACCAGGTCGGCGTTGGCCCGAACCTCACGCAGGATCCCCCGTTCCCTGGTGATGCCGTCGACCAGCCGCCCCTCGCCCTGCAGCGGGTGCGGCCTGCGCACGTTCTCGAACCTGCGCACCAGCTCCTCGTCGCTGGCTTCCAGGAACACCACCCGCACCCGTACGCCGCGGCCTTCGAGCTCCTCGATGGCCGCGTTGAGGTCGGTGGTGAACGCCAGGCTGCGCACGTCGACGACGGCCGCAACCTTGTCGGCGGCCAGCTTGACCTTGCCCGCCTCCTCCGCCATGGCGAACAGCAGCCCCGGCGGCAGATTGTCGATCACGAACCAGCCAAGGTCTTCAAGCGCCTTGGCCGCTGTGCTGCGTCCCGCCCCGGACATGCCGGTGACGATGACGAACGCCGGCTCGGTGCTCATCGTCCCACTCCGTCCGCAGGTCCGGTTTCGAAGATCTTCATGTCAGCGCCCTCCCCGCCCAGCGCCTTCCCTTGGTCGTCGTCCAAGATCCCAACACCCCGTTCCATCGGTACGGGCCACCGACGCGCCATCGGCCACTGACCCGGCACACCCGTAACCACCCGCCGACGGCCGGCAGCCCCCTCGACCCCCGGCCCCCGCCGACGACCGGCACCCGTGCCCCTCGGCGATCGGCGCGTGAACCACGCCACCCCATCGGAGCCCGAGCACCCCACAACCATGAGCACCCCGAGCCCCACGCCCAGCGCCGCGACCATCCCCGGCGCCGATCGCATCCCCCGCTCGTCCTGCCACGCCCCCGGCCATGGCGCCTGGGCATCCTGGCGGGATCACGGTGACTCTCCCTTCAGCGTGGACACGATGACCTCGGCGATGGACGGGCCGATGCCGGGAACCTCGCAGATCTCGGCGGCAGTGGCCTCGCGTAGCTTCTTCACGGATCCGAAGTGTTTGAGCAGCGCCTGCCTGCGCGCCGGCCCGAGACCGGGCACGTCGTCGAGCACGCTCTCCTTCACCGCCTTGGACCTCTTCGAACGATGGTAGGTGATGGCGAACCGGTGTGCCTCGTCACGCACTCGTTGCAGCAGGTAGAGACCTTCGCTTGAACGAGGCATGATCACCGGCTGATCGTCGCCTGGCAGCCACACCTCCTCCAGCCGCTTGGCCAGCCCGCACACGGACACGTCGTCGATGCCGAGCTCGTCGAGCGCCCGCTGGGCGGCCGCCGCCTGGGGCCCGGCGCCGTCGACGACGACCAGGTTGGGCGGGTAGGCGAACTTGCGCGGTTTGCCGGTCTCGGGGTCGATGGGCCCTCGGCCGTCGTCGTCCTCGGCGGTCAGCTCGCCGGTCGCCGAGCGTTCCTCCAGGTAGCGGCGGAACCGCCGCATGATCACCTCGTAGATCGAGGCGACGTCGCCCTCTTTGGTCTTGACGGCGAAGCGCCGGTATTCGCTCTTGCGCGGCAGGCCGTCCTCGAACACCACCATCGAGGCCACGACGTTCTCGCCCTGCAGGTGAGAGACGTCGTAGCACTCGACGCGCAGCGGCGCCTGGTCGAGGTCGAGCGCGTCGGCGATCTCCTGCAGCGCCTTGCTGCGCATGGTCAGGTCACCGGCCCGGCGGATCTTGTGCTGGGCCAGCGACTCCTTGGCGTTGCGTTCAACGGTCTCCATCAGCGACTTCTTGTCGCCACGCTGCGGCACACGCACCTCGACGCGGGTGCGGCGCTGCTCGGTGAGCAACTCGGCGACCGCCTCGCTGTCTGGCGGCAGAGCCGGCACGAGCACTTCGCGGGGCATCGTTTCCGGGCTCGCCTCGGCATACATCTGCAGGAGGAACTGCTCGACCAGCTCGCCCGGCGAGGTCTCCTCGACCTTGTCGACCACCCACCCGCGCTGGCCCCTGATGCGGCCGCCGCGCACGTAGAAGACCTGAACGGCGGCTTCGAGCGGATCCTCGGCCAGCGCGATCACGTCGGCGTCGGTGGCCTCGCCCAGCACGACCGCCTGCTTCTCCAGGGCCCGCTGCAACGCCTGGATGTCGTCTCGGAGCCGGGCGGCGCGCTCATACTCCTGCTCGTCCGCGGCCTCGCGCATCTCCTTCTCCAGCCGCTTGATGAAGCGGCTGGTGTTGCCGGCCATGAAGTCGCAGAAGTCTTCCGCCAGCCGGCGGTGCTCCTCGGGGGTGACCCGGCCGACGCAGGGCGCCGAGCACTTGTCGATGTAGCCGAGCAGGCACGGCCGCCCGATCTGCCCGGCCCGCTTGAACACTCCCGCGCTGCACGTGCGTACGGGGAAGACCCGCAGCAGCAGATCGACGGTCTCGCGAATGGCCCAGGCGTGCGAATAGGGCCCGAAATACCGCGTGCCCTTGCGCTTGGCGCCCCGCATGACCTGCACACGCGGGAAGTCCTCGCCCATGGTGACGGCGAGGTAGGGATAGGATTTGTCGTCGCGGTACTTGACGTTGAAGCGCGGGTCGAACTCCTTGATCCAGGAGTATTCGAGCTGCAGCGCCTCGACCTCGGTGCCGACGACCGTCCAGTCGACGTCGGCGGCGGCCTTGAGCATCGACTGGGTGCGCGGGTGGAGCGCGGTGAAGTCGGCGAAGTAGGAGTTGAGCCGCTGGCGCAGGCTCTTGGCCTTGCCCACGTAGATCACACGGCCGTGCGCGTCCCTGAACCGATAGACCCCCGGCGACTCGGGGATCGAACCCGGTTGGGGCCGGAAACTCAAGGTGCTGCCCGCTGATCTCGCCACACTCAAAGCCTAGTAGCCCACACCGACAAGCTCGCCCGCCGTGCCAACGCACCCGGCACCGACACGGCGACCGCACTGACATACCCAGCCCACCGAAAACCACGGGGCCAGCCCACCAAGAACCACCAGGCCGGCCCACCAGGAACCACCAGGCCGGCCCACCAGGAACCACCAAGCCGGCCCACCGGAAACCACCGAGCCGGCCCACGTTGCGCTCCGTAACGGTGGCGCGCCACTGACCGGTCAGCGGCCGTTTCCTGGACAGAGGCGAGCCAGCGGCGGCGGGTGGTGGCCACGGCAGCGCGTAAAGAAGCAAGGGCATTCACGCCCAACGGCGCGGAACGGCCGGACACGGCACAGCCCGGAACCACCAGCCCCCACCACGCCCGAAACCACCCCGGCTGCGGACCGTCGGGGCTAGGCGAGTGTGATCTGGTCTCCGTCGACCTTGATCTTCTGCGCGGGCAGTGGCTTGTCGGCCGGCCCGTCCGTCACCGCGCCGTCGGCGATGCCGAACTTGCTGTTGTGGCACGGGCAGACAATCACTCCGTTCTCGACGCTGCCGACCGTGCACCCGTTGTGCGTGCACACCGCGCTGAACGCCTTGAACTGCCCGGAAGTGGGCTGAGTGACCACGATCTTCTGGTCCTTGAAGATCGTCCCGCCACCGACGGGAATGTCGGCGGTCTTGGCCAGCATCCCACCGGCCGGCGTGCCGGATTCTGTGCCACCCGAGGTCTGTGCGGTGTCGCTGCCGCCGCCGCACGCGCTGATCGCCAGGGCCAGGCCACCGGCACCAACGCCGGCGAACACGGTACGACGGCTTCGAAGGTCATCTCCCATGGGCTCACCCAACCGCACGTAGGTGAGAAAATCATGAGACGCGGCCTATGCAAGCCGAATCTTGTCCCCGTCCACCGTGATCTGTTTCTCTTCGAGCGGCGAACTCGCGGGCCCACCCGCCACGGAGCCGTCGTCGATCTTGAACTTGCTGCCATGGCACGGGCAGTTGATCGTCTTGTTGGAGACGGTGGCGACCAGGCAGCCCTGATGGGTGCAGACCGCCGTGAACGCCTTGAACTCACCCGCGGTCGGCTGCGTCACCACGATCTTCTCCTTCTCGAAGACCTTGCCACCGCCCTCAGGGATGTCGGCGGTGGCGGCGAGCGCCTTGGCTTCCGACGATCCGGCCTCTTCCTCCTTCTCCGCAGGGGCCTCGGACGACGGCTCCTGCGAAGGCGGCTCGGCGCTGGCTTCCGTCGTCGGCACGCTGTAGCTCGCACACGCCGTCAGGACCGCCGCGAGCCCGGCGCCGCCTGCGCCGAGAAACATCGTGCGGCGCGTCGTTTCCGTCATTATGTGTCCTCCCAGATTGGTTCTCCTTCAGGTACGGCCAGCGCCCTCGCGCCGGTTCAGCGTGCCCGAGCCCAATCCGGGTTATTACGCACAATTACCGGTTCTGCTCGTTCAGACCACCACGATGCCGTCGCCCTCGACCTTGATCTTGAACGAGGCCAGTGGCGCGGTGGCGGGCCCCTTGGTGGCCTGGCCGCTGTCGGCGGCGAACTCGCTGCCGTGGCAGGCGCACCTGATGACGTTCTCCTTGGGGGTGCTGACCGCACAGCCCTTGTGGGTGCAGATCGAGCTGAACGCCATGAAAACGCCCTGCGTGGGCTGCGTCACCACGACCTTCAGGTCCTCGATCAGCTTGCCCCCGCCCACGGGGACGTCGGCGGTCTTGGCGATGACCTTGCCCTTGAGACTCGGCTGGGCCTTGGCGTCGCCCGAGCCGCATCCCGCGAGCGCCAGCCCGCAGGCCGCGACCCCGGCCGCCCCCAGCATCTCGCGCCGCCCGACCCCGTTTTCCGGCATGGCTGCGCCCCGCCCCTCAACCGTCATCGTTTTGCCGACCCTCCGCGTCGCCGCCGACCCCCTGCAGGTCAGGCCGTGAACCGAGTACCAACCTTATTGACGGCACCCCTCGGTCCGGTCAGCGGGTGGTCAGCGGCCCCCACACCATTCGGCGCGGGGGCCGCAAGCTCACGCGCAAGCCCTCAGAACTCCAGGATCTTCCGCAGGAACCGCCCGGTGTGGCTCTCGTCCACCAGCGCGATCTCCTCCGGCGTCCCGGACGCCACCAGGGTCCCCCCGCGGGATCCGCCCTCGGGCCCCATGTCGATGATCCAGTCGGCCGTCTTGATGACGTCGAGGTTGTGCTCGATGACGATCACCGTGTTGCCGCCGTCGACCAGCCGTCCGAGCACTCCCAGCAGCCGCCGGATGTCCTCGAAGTGCAGGCCGGTCGTGGGCTCGTCGAGCACGTAGATCGTCCGCCCGGTCTGCCGCCGCTGCAGTTCGGAGGCGAGCTTGACGCGCTGCGCCTCACCACCGGACAGCGTGGTGGCCGGCTGTCCGAGCCGGACGTAGCCGAGCCCCACGTCGTTGAGCGTCTGCAGGTGACGCTTGATCGCGGGAATCGCCTCGAAGAAGCCCAGCGCCTCTTCGATCGGCATGTCGAGGACCTCGGAGATCGTCTTGCCCTTGTAGTGGACCTCCAGCGTCTCCCGGTTGTAGCGGGCCCCGTGGCAGACCTCGCAGGGGACGTAGACGTCCGGCAGGAAGTTCATCTCGATCTTGATGGTGCCGTCGCCCGAGCACGCCTCGCAGCGCCCGCCCTTGACGTTGAAGCTGAAGCGCCCCGGCTGGTAGCCGCGCACCTTGGCCTCCGTCGTGGCCGCGAACAGCTTGCGGATGTGGTCGAACACGCCGGTGTAGGTGGCGGGGTTGGAGCGCGGGGTGCGCCCGATCGGCGACTGGTCGACGTGGACGACCTTGTCGACCTGGTCCATGCCGTTGATCCGGGCGTGCCGCCCCGGCACCGTGCGCGCCCCGTTGAGCTCTTTGGCCAGCGCGTTGTAGAGGATGTCGTTGACCAGCGTCGACTTGCCGGACCCCGACACGCCGGTCACCGCCGTGAACACGCCGAGCGGGAACTCGATGTCGACGCCCTTGAGGTTGTGCTCGCGCGCGCCCTTGACCGTGATCTGCCGCTTCTTCTCGCGCTTGCGGCGTTTGGCGGGGATGGGGATGCTCTTGCGTCCGGACAGATACTGCCCGGTCAGCGACCCCTCGCTGGTCAGGAGGTCCTGGACGGTACCGGACACGACGACCTGGCCGCCGTGCTCGCCCGCGCCGGGGCCGATGTCGACCACCCAGTCGGCGGCCGCGATCGTGTCCTCGTCGTGCTCGACCACGATCAGGGTGTTGCCCATGTCGCGCAGCCTGACCAGGGTCTCCAGCAGCCGGATGTTGTCACGCTGGTGCAGCCCGATGGACGGCTCGTCCAGGACGTAGAGAACGCCGACCAGGCCGGAGCCGATCTGCGTGGCCAGCCGGATGCGCTGCGCCTCGCCGCCGGCCAGGGTCGCCGCGGCCCGGTCCATGGTCAGGTAGTCGAGGCCCACGTCGAGCAGGAACCCCAGGCGGGCGTTGATCTCCTTGACGACCTGCTCGGCGATCTGCATGTCGCGGTCGGACAGCTTGAGCCCGCCGAGGAACTTCGCGCACTCGCCGATCGACATGGACGAGACCTCGGCGATCGACCTGTCGGCCACCGTCACCGCCAGGGTGACCGGCTTGAGCCTGGCCCCCTTGCAGGCGGGACACGGGATCTCCCGCATGTAGCCCTCGAACCGCTCGCGGCTGGCGTCGCTCTCGGCCTCGGCGTGCCGGCGCTGCACCCAGGGGATGACCGGCGTGAAGGTGGTGTAGTAGGAGCGCTTCCTGCCGAAACGGTTGGCGTAGCTGACGTGCACCTGCTCGTCGTGGCCGTACAGCAGCGCTTTCTGCGCCTTTTTCGACAACTTCTCCCACGGGGAGTCGAGGGAGAAGCCGATCGTGTTGCCGAGCGCCTCGATCAGCCGGACGAAGTAGTCGCTGGTGTGGCCGCCGGACCAGGGGTGGATCGCGCCCTCGCGGAGCGTGCGCTCCGGATCGGGCACCACCAGCTCGGGGTCCACCTCCATTTTCGTGCCCAGGCCCGTGCACTCGGGGCAGGCGCCGAACGGGGAGTTGAAGGAGAACGAGCGCGGCTCCAGCTCCTCGAACGACAGGTCGTCGTAGGGGCAGTAAAGATGCTCGGAGTAGAAGCGCTCACGGTTGGGGTCGTCCTCTGGAAGATCGACGAACTCCAGCGTGATCGTGCCGCCGGACAGCTGCAACGCCGTCTCGACCGAGTCGGTGAGCCTGCGCCGCGCCGACTCCTTGACCGACAGGCGGTCGACGATGACCTCGATGTCGTGCTTTTCGTACTTCTTCAGCGTCGGCGGCTCCTCCAGCCGCACGATGGTGCCGTCGACCCTGGCCCGGGCGAAACCCTTGGTCTGCAGCTCACGGAACAGCTCACCGTACTCGCCCTTGCGGCCCCTGATGACCGGGGCGAGCACCTGGAAGCGGGTGCCCTCTTCAAGGTCCATCACGCGGTCGACGATCTGCTGCGGCGACTGCCTGGCGATCGGACGCGCGCACACCGGGCAGTGCGGCTTGCCGATGCGCGCCCACAGCAGTCGCAGGTAGTCGTAGACCTCGGTGATCGTGCCGACGGTCGAGCGGGGGTTCTTGCTGGTGGCCTTCTGGTCGATCGACACCGCGGGCGACAGGCCCTCGATGAAGTCGACGTCGGGCTTGTCCATCTGCCCGAGAAACTGGCGGGCGTACGCCGACAGGGACTCGACGTAGCGCCGCTGGCCCTCAGCGAAGATCGTGTCGAAGGCCAGGCTCGACTTGCCCGAGCCGGAAAGGCCGGTGAAGACGATCAGCGCGTCTCGCGGCAGGTCCAGCGAGACGTCCTTGAGGTTGTGTTCTCGTGCTCCACGCACGATCAGGCGGTCTGCCACGGTGATCCCGGAAGTCGAAAGGCGGATAGGTCCACGGGGGATGGTAGACGGGGGCTCCGACAATTTCGGCGACCCGCTACCCGGCCCCCGAAAATCCGTCCCTCACAGGTTACGGCCATCTCCCGTCCAGGCAGGATGCCTTTAGCACTCAACCCGTTGACCTGCCGTTCTATGCCCCCGCCAGTCCAGGGACACCCTAAATGATGAAAAATCCAGACATGTCCGTCCTGCCTGCGCTGCAGGCCGAGCTGGCCTCGGCCACCAACCGCCTCCTGGCCACCGCCGCCACCCTCTCCGACGCCGACCTCGCCGTCCCGTCCCTGCTTCCCGGCTGGACCAGGGGCCACGTCCTCGCCCACGTCGCCCAGGGCGCCGCCTCCCACGTCAACCTCCTGACCTGGGCGAAGACCGGCGTCAGAACCCCACAGTACGCCTCCATGGCGGCCAGGAGCGCCGCGATCGAGGCCGCGGCCGTCCACTCAGCCGCCCGGCACCTCACCGATCTGGAGGCCGGCGCCGCCCGGCTGGCCGCGGCCATCCGCGACCTGCCCGATCATGCCTGGTCCGCGTCCGTGGAGGGCATGCGCCCGCCGCCCCATCCCGCCTGGTACGCGCTCATACGCCGCCTGCGCGAGATCGGCGTCCACCACGTGGACCTCGACGCCGGATACGGCCCCGCCGACTGGCCGGAGCCGTTCGTCCTGCGCGAACTCCACGACACCTTCGCCTGCTGGCCTCGTGGCCGCGGCCCACTGAGCGAGGTCGTGATCAAGCGGACCTCCGGCCAAACCCTCACCAGATGGGGCGACCTGGGCACCGGCCCCGCCGTCGAGGGCACGCCGTGCGACATGCTGGCCTGGCTGAGCGGCAGGTCGCACGGCGAGGGCGTTAATCTGGTGACCATGGGCCGGTCGTTCACGCAGATCTCCGGCGGCGCAGGGCTTCCAGAGCCGCCGCCGTGGCTGACGATGCCGGCTCCCGCTGATCTGCCCACGACGCCCCCGAAGGACTATCCATGACCTACACAGGTGACGTCCAGGTCGGCGGTCCCGCCGACGTGCGTGAGCTGCCCGCGCTCACGATCTGCAAACTCGCCGTCGGCCCGTACGACAACAACGCCTATCTGCTGCGTTCCACCGAAACCGGCCAGGGCCTGCTCATCGACGCGGCCGCCGACTCCGACCGTCTGCTGGCCCTGATCTCCGACGAGCCGGTCGGCGCGATCGTCACGACGCACCAGCACGGCGACCACTGGCAGGCCCTCGAACAGGTGGCCAAGGTCACGGGCGCGCAGGTCGTCGCCCACCCGCTCGACGCGCCCGCCCTCCCGCTCCCGGCCGACCGCACGGTCGAGCACGGCGACACGATCGAGTTCGGCGGCATCACGCTGGAGGTCATCCACCTGCGCGGTCACACGCCCGGCTCGATCGCCCTGCTGTATGACGGCGGCGAGGCGGGCCACCACCTGTTCACCGGCGACTCCCTGTTCCCCGGCGGCGTCGGCAACACCTGGAAGGACCCGGAGCGCTTCGCCCAGCTCTACAACGACGTCGTCGAACGCGTCTTCAACCGCCTGCCCGACGAGACGTGGGTGTACCCGGGCCACGGCAAGGACACCACCCTGGGTGCCGAACGCCCGTCCCTCTCCGATTGGAAGGCCCGCGGCTGGTAGGAACACCCGCCGCACTCGCATCCAGCGTCCCGCGCCGAGACGCCGTCCGGCCGTATCCGAGCGCCCCTGCGCTGCGCTCGAACCCGGCATTTCACGCCGCCGGCGCCTCTGCGGCACGCTGGACCGCCACACACTCCCACCCAGCGCGCCTGCTCCTATGTCCGCGCGCTCAAACGTCCCAACCCAGCCGACTTCAGCCCAGAAGAGGGCGATGCGTGCCCGGATCAACGGTCCCGGCCGGCATGAGCGTCTCGGGATCGCCGACGCGCAACGCGGGCGGGGACGCTCTGAGGCTGACCGTCAACCCGCGTTGCTCCAACTCCGTGGCCGGCGCCGAGAAAGTACCTGCGCGTGTGTTCGCGCGACCCGGCCGACATGGCTTCATCAAAGCCGAAGAAAGATGAAAAATCCCATCAATTGCTGATGCTGCTGATGCGTTCGGCTTCGCGCCGCTGCTCGCGCTTGTAGAACAGCACCCGCAGCGGAATCGCCGCCACCAGCGCGATCTGCATGGTCGCACCGATCTTGATCGGCAGGTCGCCGCCTTCAGGCCAGGCGACCCAGAAGGTCAGGAACGCCACGTTCACCAAGATCCAGCCGAGCACGACCGCGGCGAGTTGCCCCTTCGGCTTGGGGTACTCGATGCGGCTGACCATCAGCCACGCCACGCCGAGCACGGCCAGCAACGACCAGATGCTGGGCTGGAACAGCAGCACGATGGAGATCACCGTCATGGCGCCCATGGGAATGGGCAGGCCCATGAAGTCGCCGCTCTTGGTCTTGACGCAGGCGAACCTGGCCAGCCGGACGACCCCCGCCACCAGCACGGCGGCGGCCGCGGACACCACGGCGGGGAACGGTACCTGATCGGTGAACCCGCCCCAGATCACGACCATGAACGCGGGCGCGAACCCGAAGCTGATGACATCGGCCAGATTGTCGAGTTCGGCGCCCATCGCGGACGCGCGGAAGCGCCGCGCGACGAGGCCGTCGAACAGATCGCACGTCGCGCCGATGAGCAACAGCACGATGGCGGTAGCGAAATAACTGGGCGCCGGTGTGAACCGGCCACCGTCGACCTGCAACTGCTGGATGGCGGAGTACGCCAGGACGCACACCGCGAGAAAGCCGCAGACCGCGTTGCCCAGCGAGAGCGAGTCGGCGGCCGACAGACGGAAGGCCTTGCCGACGGGACCCCGAGGCTCTTCCTCGTCCGCCTGCCAACTGCCGGCGTCAGCCGCGGTCAATTCTGGTCACCCCCGCAACCATCTTCTCCCCCACGGACACCGCGGGAGAAATCCCTTCCGGAAGGTAGAGATCGACCCGCGAACCGAACCTGATGAGCCCGATCCGCTCAGCCTGCTCAACCTTCGCGCCAGAGCTTATGTACGGCACGATCCTGCGCGCCACCGCGCCCGCGATCTGCACCATCTCGATGTCGCCCAGCGCGGTCTCGAAATGCCACACCACGCGTTCGTTCTGATCGCTGTCCTTGTTGAACGCCGGCAGGAACCCACCTGGCACATGCTGCACGGATGCGACATTTCCCGCAAGGGGGGCACGGTTGACGTGGACGTTCAGCGGGCTCATGAAGATCGCGACCCTGGTGCGGCCGTCACGCCAGGGGTCGATGCTCTGCACCACACCGTCGGCGGGCGACAGGATGCGCCCCTCACCAGGGGTGCGGTCGGGGTCGCGAAAGAACCAGAGCATTCCTCCGGTGAGCGCGCTCAGCGGCACCGCCGCGAGCGCCCATCGCCGGTCCCGGCGCGTCAGCAGCGCCGTGGCGGCCGCAGCGGCCGCCGTCGGGAGAAACCAGGGGGTGACCCCGCGCGCGAGCTTGAACCCCGCGCGACTCGCCTTAGCAGAATCGTCTGACACGTACAACCTTTGATGGTGACTGGACTGGGCGCTTTGCCATGATGTTACAGAACGAGTAACTATGACACGGCACAACTACACAAGCAAAGCGCCTCGAAGCCCTTTTCGCTAGACCTGCTCCGGGTGGGCTTGCTCGCCCTGGCGCGCGTCGATGCGGGCCTTGACCAGGCTGGCCACGGTGGTGATGACCATCGTCGCGCCGATGACCGAGAGCGACACCCAGATGGGAATTTCGGGCGCCCAAGAGACATGGCTGGCATGCAATGCCTCCAATATCAGCTTAACCCCGATGAACCCTAGGATGAACGCCAAACCATAGCTGATGTAGACGAGCCGCTGCAGCAGCCCGCCCAGCAGGAAGTACAGCTGACGCAGCCCCATCAGCGCAAACGCGTTAGCCGTGAAGACGATGAACGGATCCTTGGTGAGTCCGAAGATCGCGGGGATCGAGTCGAGAGCGAACAACAAGTCGGTGCTCCCGATCGCGACCATCACGATGAGCATCGGGGTCACCATGCGCTTGCCGTCGATCTTGACGGTGACCTTCGAGCCGACGTACCCCTCGGTGGTGGGGAACGCCTTGCGCACCCACCTCAGCAGCACGTTCTCGTTGAACTCCTCTTCATCGCCCTTCATGTGCTGGCGGATGAGGTTGACGGCCGTGTAGATGAGGAAGGCGCCGAAAACGTAGAACAGCCAACTGAACCGCTCGAGCGCCGCGGCGCCGAGCGCGATGAAGATGCCGCGCATGACCAGCGCGAGCAGGATGCCGACGAGCAGCACCTTGTGCTGGTACGCCCGTGGCACGGCGAACCTGCTCATGATGATGAAGAAAATGAAGAGGTTGTCGACGCTCAGGCTGTATTCGGTGATGTAGCCGGCGAAGAACTCTCCCGCCTTGCCACCGCCGAGGGTCACCCACAAGACCACGCCGAACACCATGGCCAGGGCGACGTAGAACGTCACCCAGTATCCGGCCTGCCGCATGGAGAACTCTCGGGCTTCTCCACGATCGACAATCCACAAGTCAATGGCCAGAACAACAATGAGACCGCCGATCACGGCGATCCAGGCCCAGGCGGGTACGCCCACTAAAACCCTCCGGCATGCAGCATTCAGCGCCGGAGGTCTCTCCCGCCCGCGCAAAGCCGCGGACCGGCAGCCCCGGGGGCCCCGTGGATTGGGGCGGCACCGTGATGACGAGGCTGTCGCGAAGGGATACTCCCCTCCCTAACCCACGCAGTATATGAGAATGCCTTGACCCGGCCTAATCACCCTTGGGGTTCCAGACGCCGTACGCCTCGGCCACACTGTCCACGACGTCGTCGTCACCGGGCATCCGCGCCCCCCTCCGGGCAGCCGCCGCAGTCAGTCTTTCCGCAGTTCCAGGCGCTGTGAGCAGCTCCTGGACGGCCCTGCGCAACCCCGCTACGTCCCCATACGGAACCAGAATCCCGCCATCTCCCAAAATTTCTGGAATCCCACCTACATCGCTGGCAATGGCCGGTCTTCCCGCCATGAGGGCCTCCCGAAGGGTGAGCGGCTGCCCCTCCCACCGGCTCGGCATCACCAGCGCAACGGCGGCCCCCAGCAGGTCGGGCACGTCGCGCCGATTGCCCAGCAGGAGCACCGGCAGCCCTTCCGCCGTGATCCTGCGCTCCAGCTCGCCGCGGAGCGGGCCCTCGCCGGCCACGACGAACAACGGCTGCCCGTCCCAGGGCCCGGCGGCCACGTCGAGCAGCGTGTCGAGCCCCTTCTGCTGGGCGAGCCTGGCGACGGTCAGGAAGATGGGCCGCTCACCGGCCTCCAATTCCTGCCGGACCTCCTCGGGCGTGCGCTTCGGCGGCCCGGGGGCGGGCGCGGCCACCACGGCGCCTCGCACGTCCGGGGCGCCCAGGTGCCGCATCCGATCGCCGAGGTCGGGCGAGACGACGAGCACCTGGTCGGCCCGCCCGGCCACGATCCGCTCCAGCACCCCGTAGACGGCCCCGACGAACCCACCGGCGGTCAGGGCGTTGTGCAGCGTGACCACCAGCCGGGACCCCTCACGCGGCCGACGTCCGGTGGCGATCGCTCGCCACGGAACACGCAAGGCCCTGGCGATCGCCTGCGCTGGGACACGCAGACCCGGCACGGCCGTGGCGAGCGCTCGCCCGCCGCCGCGCATGCCCAGGGCGGCCAGCGCCCCGGCCCGCAGCCCGTGGGCGTGCACGACGTCGGCGTGCCGGGTCAGCCGCCGGATCGCCAGGACCGCACGCAGGTCGTTGACGGGATGCGGCCGGTCGGAGACGGCCACCTCGGCGAAGCGCGCCCCCGCCCCGGTGAACGCGAACGCCTCCTCGACGCTGCGCGGGCCCACGACGAGCACGCGATGCCCGCGCTGTACCAGCCCCTCCACCAGCATCAGGACATGCCGCCCCGTGCCGCCGGACGTGGTGCCCAGCACGAAAGCCACCCGCACGATCCGCTCCTCCTTCAGAAACCCTCACCACGAACGCTCGCCACCGCAGTCTCTCCGACCGGCAGTTCCTCGCCACGAGCTCGCCACCCAGCCTCTCCGACCGGCGGTTCCTCACCAGCGAGCCATCTCAACCGGGTCGGCAAGCTCAACCCCCGCCCCGCCGCAGCAGCCCGGCCACCGCGCCCGCGTCGTCCCGATCAACCACGGCCAAGGCCGCCGCCCCCACCACCAGCGCCACCAGGGCGGCCAGCACGGCGGCCCCCAGGTTCGCCCACATCCCGCTCGCGCCGAGCCACCCGACCACACCGGCTCCCGCCAGGTACCCCAGCAGCCCGCCGGTCACCGCCGCCCCCGTGGCCCGAAGCAGCCCGGCCGCTGCCGCACGCCCCCGGACGCGCACCACGGAGCCGAGCAGCAACGCCCCGCCCACGCTCATCCCGACGCTCATCCCGAGCGCCATCCCGCCGATCTTCCAGCCGTCGGGCAGCACCAGCACGAAGACGGTCTGCGCCGCCATGACGACCAGCCAGCCCACCACGGTGCCGGTGGCGGCGGCCCGGCCGCGCCCGGCGGCGTACAGGACGCGGCTCAGGTGCGCGATGAGCCCGTATCCCACCAATCCGGGCGCGAACAGCGCGACAGCGATGGCCATCTGGTCTGCGGGGACCTGGCTGTTGCCCCAGAGGAACACGATGGACCCGGGCCCGGCCGCCGCCGCCAGCACCCCGGCGGCCAGCCCGGACACCAGCACGACGGCCCGCGTGGTGCGCGCCGCCAGCGCGGAGAAGGCCTCCGAATCGGCGGCCTGCGCCGACAGCCGGGGGAAGGCGCTGGTGGCGATGGGCACGGCCAGCACGGCGTACGGCACCAGGTAGATCGCCCACGCGTAGTTGTAGACGGTGATGGCCGCGTTGCCGATCAGGTTGTTGGACAGCACCAACACCATGATCATGGCGGCCTGCTGCGCCAGCAGCGCCGCGATCCCGGCCGTCGCCAGCCGCCGCACCTGCCCGGCCACGCCGTCGGGGAAGCGCAGGGTCGGCCGCCAGCGCAGCCCCAGCCGGGCCGTGGGCCCGATCACGGTCAGCACCAGGAACAACACCCCCAGGCTCGTGCCCACCGACAGCGCCAACTCGGCCGGGCCCGGCAGGTCGGCGGGGTTCCTCTCTCCGCCGCTGAGCGGCACGAACAGCAGGTAGGCCACGATGACCACGATGCTGGACACCAGGGGCGCGACCGCGGGCCCGGCGAACCGATTGTGCGACTGGAGCACGCCGTAGAGCACCACGGCGACGCCGTACAGGGGGATCTGGGGGGCGAAGACGACCAGCATCCGGGTGGCGACCGCGATCACCGAGCCCGCATCGGGGCAGTCCTTGATGGTCTCGCCGAAGAACAGCCCGATGACCGGCCCCGCGAACAGCGCGGTGAGTACGCCCAGCGGCACCAGCACCACGACCACCCACGTCAGCAGCGCCGAACTGAT
The DNA here is from genome assembly GCF_042650645.1 of Nonomuraea purpurea. NCBI lineage: Bacteria > Bacillati > Actinomycetota > Actinomycetes > Streptosporangiales > Streptosporangiaceae > Nonomuraea > Nonomuraea purpurea. The sequence goes on along the minus strand of NZ_JBHSBI010000012.1, from coordinate 18,219 downwards.
CCAGCCCGCCCGCGCGCGGCCCGCCCCCGCGAGCACGGGGACGACCATCCCGGCCAGCGCCCCGCCGACCACGACCTCGAAGATGATGTTGGGGATCTGGTTGGCCGTCATGTAGGCCGTGGACAGGCAGTTCGTCCCGACGGTCTGGGCGAAGGCGTACTGCTTGGCGAACCCGGTGACGCGCGCCAGCACGGTGATCGCGCCGATGAGCATGGCACCGCCCGCCACGCCCCGCGCGGTCACCACGCCCATCCGGCCTCCCCGGCCACGCACCCGGTCACGCGGACATCATGGCAGGCCACACCCACAATCGCGCGCGACGGATCACACGGAGTCGGCCGGACGGCGGCCGAGCATGTCGAGGCGGTTGAGCACGGGGTTGGCCGCGATGACCTTGGTGAAGCTGACCTTCTCGGCGGCCGCCGTGAGGGCCACGACGGTGCCGAGCACGGCGTACCGGCCCGGCCTGCCGAGCTTGGTGACGGCGGCGAGCCCGAGCAGGGCGCCCAGGGAGTTGGCGCCGGCGTCGCCGAGCATGGCGCGCTCGCCGAGGTCGTCGGGCAGCAGCGCCGCGGCGGCCCCCAGCGGAACGGCGGCCAGCGCCGCGGCGGCGGGAGAGCCGCGCAGGAGCGTGGCGGCCAGCAGCGGCCCGCCGGTCAGCAGCCCGACCTTGATGGCCCGGCCGGGACGCAGGTCGAAGAGGTTGGCGAGGTTCGCGGCGCCGGCGATGGCGGCGCCGTTGACCAGGGTGTCGACGGGCCCTTGGGAGACGAGGGCGGCGGCGCCGAGGCCGGTGGCGCCGATGCCGAGGATCTTGACGGCGCCGCTGGTGACCTCGCCGCGGGTGAGCGCGGTCAGGTGGCCCTTGAAGCCCTTGGAGGAGGTGGTGCCGTACAGGTCGTCGTAGGCGCCGAGCGCGCCGCTGCCGACACCCGCGACCAGCGCGGCCAGGCGCAGCCGGCCCGGCAGGCCGGGCGTGAGCGCGGCCGCGGCGCTGGAACCCGCCACGAACGCGGGCCCTTCGAGCAGGGTGATGGGCTCGCCGCGATGGTTCTTACGCGTCCAGCGGCCACCCAGGTCGGCAGGCCGGTTCCGGGTGAAAGCGGCGTAGGCGGCGCGCGCCGCCACGGCGCCGATCGCGGCTCCGGCGAGGGCGGAGAGAATGCTAACGCGCGCAGCGGACAGCAGGCCACGGGCCATGTCAGCTCCCTGACTGGGTGGTGGGTGACGGGGTCGCGGACGGCACCGCGGGCATCGGGGCCGAGGCTCCCTTGCCGATGCCGTACTGGCCGGCGCGACCGCTCAGTTGCTCCCGGAGAGAAAGGACGATGACGACGCGGCCCCCCGGCATATCCGCGTTGTCCACGGTGGAGACCCGCTTGGAGATCTCGCTGTCGTCGCGTACGGCGGTGACGGCCTCGCCGGGAAGACCGGTGGTGGCGGCGGCCCCGACCATCACCGTGCCCTTGCCCGCGGCGTCGAGCCCGTCGGCCACCGAGGCGAGCGCGCCGGCCTGGGCCTCGGCGTTCTCCCCTTCGTAGGGCCGCTCCGGCGCGAACATCACGGCGAGCGTGGCCCGCTTGTCCACCTCGCCCTCGGCGCTCAGCAGCCCGCCGGTCTCGAAGGTGCTGATGACGTCGGCCGTGGCGGGGTTGGGAGTGTTGGCCTGGGCCGGGTCGTTGGTGATGAGGGACGCGGCCAGCAGCGCGCCGGCTCGGTCCCAGCTCGTGGCCGTGGGCTGGAACACCATGCTGGCGGGTTTGAGCTGGTTGACCAGGCCGTCGATCACGCCCTTGCCCTTGGGGTCGAGGAACTTCTCGGTCAGCGTGACCTGCCCGGACACCTCCGCGCCGGCCTGGTCGAGCACCTGCTTGGCAGCATCTCGGACGGTGGCGTTGGCCCCGGGCGCGTCAATCAGGAGCACGCGCTGGCCGGTCAGGTCGCCCGCCACGAGATCGGGCGTCATGGCGGTGACGAGGGCGTCGTTGCCGGCCTCGCGGCCCTCCAACGCGTCGATCTGCACCCGCAGTTCGTCCTTCGTCTTGGTGAGCGCGGCGGTCATCTCCTGCGCCGATCTGACCGCCGGGTCCTGCAGCAGTGTGGTGCCCAGCACGATCCCCACCGCGAGGGCGAGGAAGATCGCGACGATGGAGACGAGGTGGTAACGAAAATCGATCACGAGAAGAGTCCGACCAGCCAGAAGATGAACGCATTCCAGACGTCTTGCAGTCCGTTCAGCCAGGTCTGGCCGAGCGGCGAGAGGGAGAGCGACACCCCCATGGTGATCAACGCGGTGATCACCAGGAGAAGGAGCTGGGAGGTGCTGATGCGGCTGCGGTAGAGCCTGCTCACGCCCTTGGCGTCGATGAGCTTGCTGCCGATGATCAGGCGGGTGAGGAAGGTGCTGGCCATCCCCGGACGCCCCTTGTCGAGGAACTCCTCCAGCGTACCGTGGGTGCCGACCGCGACGATGAGCTCGGCGCCCTTGTCGTCGGCGAGGATCATCGCGATGTCCTCGCTGGTGCCGGTGGCGGGGAAGATCACCGCCTCGCGGCCGAGCTGGTGCACGCGCTCCAGGCCCGGCGCCCTGCCGTCGCGATAGGCGTGGACGACGAGCTCGGCGCCGCAGGTCAGGGCCTTGCTGGAGACCGAGTCGAAGTCGCCGACGATCACGTCGGGCAGGTAGCCGGCCTCCAGCAGCGCGTCGGCCCCGCCGTCGACGCCGATGAGAACCGGCCGGTATTCGCGGATGTAGGGGCGAAGGGTGGCGATGTCTTCCTTGTAGTGATATCCGCGCACCACAATGAGGGCATGCCTGCCCTCGATGGGGGTGCGGATCTCAGGCACGCCGACTCCGTCGATGAGGAGCTTGCCCTCGCCGCGAACGTACTCCATCGTGTTGACGGCGAAAGCCTCGATCTGCACGGACAGCCCGGCGCGGGCCTCGGCCATCGCGGCCTCGACGGCCTCCGGGGTCTGGGTGTCGCCCTTGCCCACCACGTCGTCGTCGAGGTAGACGACCCCGTCGCAGAGCCGGACCACGTCGCCGTCCTTGACGCGCTCGAACAACTCGCGGTTTACGTTGTCGACGAACGGGACGCCGGCTTCCAGCAGGATCTGCGGCCCCAGGTTGGGATAGCGGCCACTGATCCCGCAGGCGACGTTCACCACGGCGGCCGCACCGCATGCGACGAGCGCCTCCGCGCTGACCCGGTCAACGTCAACATGGTCGATAATCGCTATTTCCCCGGGCTTGAGGCGCTTGGTAAGCCTCTTCGTACGCCGGTCGATTCTCGCCACTGCCGTCACACCGGAAAGGTCTCCGACCTTCCTGCCACGGAGGCCCGGCATTTTGCTCCCCGGAACCTTCATCAAGACCATCCTGCCAGAGCCGAACAGCACACAGGCCACGCATTACGCGGCGTGTCCGCTATGTCACCCAGGATCACCTGTCGGCTGCCGCCAGACCCAGCAGTTCCTCGGCGTGCGCCCGGCCCAGTTCGGAGTCCTCCAGCCCGGCCAGCATGCGCGACAGCTCGCGTACCCGGCCCTCGTGGTTGAGCGTCACGACGCCGCTGCGCACGACGCTGCCGTCGCTCGCCTTCTCCACCACCAGATGCTGGTCGGCGAACGCGGCCACCTGCGGCAGGTGGGTGACGACGATGACCTGCGCGGTACGCGCGAGCCTGGCGAGCCTGCGCCCGATCTCGACCGCGGCCTTGCCGCCGACACCCGCGTCGACCTCGTCGAAGACGAAGGTCGGCACCGGATCAGCGCCGGCGAAGACCACCTCGATCGCGAGCATCACCCGGCTCAGCTCGCCTCCTGAGGCGCCCTTGTTGAGCGGCAGCGGCGGCGCGGCGGGATGCGCGGCCATCCGCAGCTCCACCTCGTCGCGGCCCTCCGGCCCGAACTCCTCGCTCTGGGTGAGCTCGACCACGACTCTGGCGTGGGGCATGGCCAGCGCCGTCAGCTCCTCTGTCACGGCCTGGCCGAACCGCTCGGCGGCGGCCTCGCGCACGCCGGTGAGCTCGGCGGCCAGCTCGGTGAGCCGGGCGGTCAGCTCCTCGTACTCGCCGTTGAGCTCCCCGATGCGCTCGTCGTCGCCCTCGAGCTCGGCCAGCCGGGCGGCCGAGCGCTGCGCCCAGGCCAGGACGCCGGCGCTGTCCTCGCCGTACTTCCTGATCAGACCGGACAAAATTGAACGACGTTCCTGCACCGCCGCCAGCCGCGCGGGGTCGGCCTCGATCGACTCGGCGTAGGCCGCCAGCTCGGTGGCCACGTCGGAGATCAGGTAGCCGGCCTCGGCCAGCCGTTCGGCCACGCCGGCGAGCTGGGTGTCGAAGTCGCGTACGGCCTCCACGGCCGAGCGTGCCTCGCCGAGCAGCGAGATCACGTCGTGGGGGCCGCCCGCGGCCTCCATGGGGTCACCGAGCAGCGCCGTGTGCGCGGTGGTCGCGGCGCTGCGCAACGCGTCGGCGTGCGAGAGCCGCTCCTCCTCGCCGCGCAGCTCGGCGTCCTCGCCCGGCTTGGGTTCGACCTTCTCGATCTCCTCCAGGCCGAAGCGGAGCATGTCGGCCTCCTGCTGCCGCTCCCTGGCCTGGGTGGTCAGCTCCTCCAGCAGCGCGCCGACCTGCTTGTGCCGTTTGTACGCCTGTGTGTACGACCGTAGTGGCTTGACCAGCTTGTTCCCGGCATACCGGTCGAGCGCGGCCCGCTGCCTGGCCGGCTGGAGCAGCCGCTGCTGGTCCATCTGCCCGTGGACGGCCACCAGGTCGTCGGCGAGGTACGTCAGGGTGCCGACGGGCACCGTGCGCCCGCCCAGCCAAGCCCTGGAGCGCCCCTCGGCGGAGACGGTGCGCGAGATGATCAGCTCACCGTCCTCGACCTGGCCGCCGATGTCCTCGACCTGCTGGGCCACCCGTCCGGCCGCCTCAACGACCAGTGTGCCCTCCACGGAGGCCCGCTCCGCTCCCGGTCGGATGCGCGAGGGATCGGCTCTGCCGCCGAACAGCAACCCGAGCCCCGTGACGACCATCGTCTTACCCGCGCCCGTCTCGCCGGTGACCACGTTGAAGCCCGGCGAAAGCTCGAGGACGGCCTCGTCGATGACGCCAAGCCCCTGGATGCGGACCTCCTCGACCCTTGGTCGCACTGCCCACTCCCGTTCACTGCCGTGTCTGGTCGGTCACACGGATCCGTATCCGAACGCCTGTTCGCTCGGACGCCGCCGTGCCCACGTGATCCTACGCGGTCTGCCCTCTATTCACTCAGGGTCGCACCCTCCCGCGCCAGCCCTGAACAGGAAGCTCGAACTTGGCGACCAGCCTGTCGGTGAAGGGCGCGCCGGTGCTCTCCACGCCGTGCAGGCGCGCTAGGCGTACGGGCTCGGAGCCCCTGCGGACCTCCACCCGCGTGCCCGAAGGCAGCTCGAAACGGCGGCGTCCGTCGCACCACAGAACGCCGCCCGGTGTGTCGGGCAGGATCTCGACGGCCAGCGTGGAACGCGGCGAGACCATCAGCGGCCTGGCGAACAGCGCGTGCGCGCTGATGGGCACCATGAGCAGCGCCTCCACCTCGGGCCAGACGACGGGCCCTCCGGCCGAGAACGCGTACGCGGTCGAGCCGGTCGGCGTGGCGCAGATCACACCGTCGCATCCCCACCGCGACAGCGGCCGGCCGTCGATCTCGGCGACGACCTCGAGCATGCGCTCCTGCTTTTCGACGGTGGCCTCGTTGAGCGCCCAGGTGTCGGCGAGCACGCGGCCGTTCTGCCTGGCCAGAACGTCGATCGTCATACGCTCCTCGACGTCGTAGCGGCCGGCCACGATGCTGTCGACCGCGGCGGAAAGATCGTCGACCTCCGCCTCCGCCAGGAACCCGACATGCCCGAGATTGACCCCGAGCAGCGGCGTTCCGGCCGGCCTGGCCAGCTCGGCGGCGCGCAGCAGTGTCCCGTCGCCGCCGAGCACGATCATGACCTCGGCGTCCTTGACGGCGCTCGGGTCACTCGGCACGGACTCGGCCCGGCCGCAGCCGATCTCCTCGGCCTCCGAGTCGAGCACCCTGACGTTGATGCCGGCGGCGATCAGCCGGTTGATGACCTGGCGAGCGCTTTCGACGGCGGCGTCACGCCCGGTGTGTACGGCGACCAGCACGGTCCGATTCATTGCGGCCCTTCCGCCACGGCACGCTGGATCTCGGCGTCGAGGCCGGCCACTGGCGGCTCGCCCTCGCCCTTGCCCAGCCAGAGCAGATATTCCACATTTCCCGACGGTCCCGGCAGCGGGCTGGCGGTCACACCGCGCACGCTCAACCCCAACTCCCCGGCCTTGGCCGCGGCGTCGCGCACGGAACGCGCCCGCAGCTCCGGATCCCGTACGACGCCGCCCGCGCCCACGAGATCCTTGCCCACCTCGAACTGCGGTTTGACGAGCAGCACGAAGTCGGCCCGAGGCGCGGCCACCTCGGCCAACGCCGGCAGCACCAGCCGCAGCGAGATGAACGACAGGTCGCCCACCACCAGCGTGGGCGCCTCGCCGACCATCTCCGGCGTCAGGTCGCGGACGTTGAGGCGTTCCATGACCGTGACCCGTTCGTCGGTGCGCAGCGACCAGGCGAGCTGGCCGTAGCCGACGTCGACGGCGAGCACATGGGCGGCGCCGTGACGCAGCAGCACGTCGGTGAACCCGCCCGTGGAGGCGCCCGCGTCAAGGCAGCGACGGCCCTCCACCGACAGGTTCTCGAACGCCTCCAGCGCGCCGAGCAGTTTGTGCGCTCCTCGCGAAACGTAGTCGGGCCCCTCTTCCGAGGCGGCCACGACGATGGCCGAGGCGGTGTCCACCTGCGTGGCGGACTTGCTGGCCTGCCGGCCGCCGACAGAGACCCGGCCGGCGTCGATGAGCTGGGCGGCCTGCTCGCGCGACCTGGCCAGGCCCCTGCGCACCAGCTCGCTGTCGAGGCGGATCCTCCGGCTCACGGGCGGCCCATGGCCTGAGCGGCGTGTTCTGGGGCGCTCTTCTGGTCGGGTCCCGCAACGCTCTGGTCATGCTGGACGACGCCCCGGTCGCCCTCTGCGGCGCTCGGGTCGTCCACGGCGTGCGAGAGCGTGCTCTCCAGCCCCGCGAACGCCTCGTCGAAGACCGCCACGTGCGCGCTCACCGGCAGCTCGCCGAGCCGGCCGAGGTCGGCCACGATGGCGTCGACCCGCTCGTCGCCGGTCTCCCCCGGCAGCTCACTCATGACTCGACGGTAACGCCTCCCGGGAGCGGCCGGGACCTTGGCAGGCGTGTCACGCGTTGAAGCTCATACGGGGGTGCTACTGATGTGGAACGCTACGGTCCGCAAAGGGAAGAAAGGATGCGCATCATGGCAAGCGTCGAGGAGTGCCGGGCGGCACTGGCCAAGCTCGTCGCCCAGTTCGACGAGATCGACGAGGAGGACCGTGCCAAGCACGTGGTCGAGCGCACGGTCAGTTGCCGGGTCCCCGACCTCGACGTGACCTTCTACGGCCGGCTGCACCATGACGGGCTCGATCCCTTCACCGAGCGGCCACCGTCGGGCGGCAAACCGGCCGACGTCAAGCTCACGATCGCGAGCGACGACCTGATCGCGCTGGTGGACGGGGAACTGGATCTGGCACGGGCGCTGCTCGGGGGGCGGGTGAAGATCGACGCGAGCTTCGGCGACCTGCTGCGACTACGCAGGCTGATCTGACACCTTGCTCCCCGATTGGCGTCATTCGGCGATGGGCGAACCAAAAAACCGATCACCAACGCCACGCACCCGGACCGTGCCTCCAACGCCCACCTGACCACCCGACGACCTGCCCCAGCGATCGTTCCCGGCGAGCTCAGCTGACGACCGACGAGATGACCGTCCACGCTGCCACGGCCAAACGGAAGGGGCAACGTGCAAACCCCACTGGAGCAGCCTCAACCCCCGCACCCACCACCAAACCACCCCACAGAAGCCGACCTCCCCCACCCCCGGCCTCCCCACACAACACCAGCCCCAGACAACCCCCACCACTCACGGAAACGCCCAGACAACCCCATTCACAACATCAACACCAAACAACCCCGATCACCCCACAGAAACCCCAGACAACCCCACCGCCTCACATTTCCCCAGCCAACCGCGCCACCCACCCCCTCCACACGCCCAGTGCAAGCCGAACCCCACCCCGGGAAGCCAAAACGGGACCCCTACCGACCCACCTTGCCAAGCACGCCGCCTACCTCGGCTCAAATGACCGGAGCGAACTCAACGCCCACCTCCCTGTAGAAGTGAGCCCACCTTCCCCGGAAGTGAGCCCTCCTTCCCTCCGGAAGCAGAGACACACCGCCGTCCGTCGAGGAAGCAGCACTCGGCCGCCAGACACTCTCGCCACCGCTGCCCCCACCCAGCGAGTGCACCCGCCCCAACTGAGCCCGGCCTTCAGCCCACCGGAGCAGCCGGAGCGACACCGAGCCCGGGGCGATTCACACCGCCTATCGAAGGCGATCAAGGACCGGCTTGACCACATCCTCCTCAAGCCGCCCCTCCCCGGCAACGGCCCAGGCGGCATCGCAGGCGGCCCGCAGTCCGTCGATTCGGCTGCCATCCCCGTCGAGCCGCAGCACCGCGTCGTCCCACCAGGCCCGCCATCCCCCGCAAACACCATCCCGCACCTCGGGATAGGGAAGAAGCAACGCCCCCAAATCCTCCCCGATGTACGTAGGCCGATGCCGCGGCCCCGCCGTCAACACATCGACCGCCGAAGCCACCCCGGTCAACACCAGCAGACTGTCGACCCCCGCATTCGTGGCCCCCTCGATGTCAGTGTCCAGTCGATCCCCCACGACCAGCGGCCGCCGCGCCCCCGTGCGGATCATCGACTCCCGATGCAACGGCGGATCAGGCTTGCCCGCATAAACCGGCTCAACCCCTGTCGCCGTTGCGATAACCCGCACCATCGCCCCATTCCCTGGCAATTCCCCCCGCCGGGTGGGCATCGTGGTGTCACCGTTGGAGGCCACGAACAGCGCCCCCTGCCGTACCGCCAACGCCCCTTCGGACAGCAGCCCGTACGACACCCCGGGCGCGATCCCCTGCACCACCGCCACAGGCGACTCAACAGCCGTCGATACCGGACGAAGCCCTCGATCCCGTACAGCCAACCGCAACCCAGACCCACCGACCACGAGCACGTTCGACCCAGGCGGCACCCTCTCAGCCACCAACCGCGCAGCGGCCTGCGCCGACGTCACCACGTCGGCGGCACTGGCGGGCGCCCCCAGCTCACGCAGATGCGACGCGATGGCAGCCGGAGTACGGGAGGCGTTGTTCGTCACGTACGCCAGCCGCACCCCACGCCGCCCCGCCTCCTCCAACGCGGCCGGAGCCCCAGGCACCGCATGGCTGCCCAGGTAGACCACGCCATCGAGGTCGAGCAGCAGGGTGTCATACCCGTCGATCAGCACAGCGCCTCTTCCCGTTGACTCTCACGCCGCGTGAGACTTTAGCGTCGCCCCCAAACCCACCCACAGAGAGGACGGCCAAGTCCGCCGAACTCAACCTCACCCCGAAGAACGCCCCAGACCGTCCGGCGATGCCACCCCGGACACCCACCTGACCGAGACCAAGCAACGCTGTGGCAACACCCAGACCCGGACGAACTCAACGCGCCACCCATCATCATTCACAAAGCAGGCCGGTTGACTTCCCCCTACATTTCCCGGCGAGCCCGCAGGGTAGCGCGCACACTGTTCAAAGCCGACACGTAATTCCCCTCATCAGGTCGCATGGCCACCGCTATGGCCAACGGCTCCTGAGCCCCCTCGATATCCCCGGTCCGCCACAACGACAACCCCAGCCCAAAATAGGCATAATCCTCAGCCGGATTAGCGTCCACGATCTGTCGAAAACTCACCGCCGCCTCGGCATACTGCCGGGAGTTGAACTGCGCCCGAGCCAGCGCCTCCAGGATGCTCCTCGATTCGGGCTCGGCCGCCGCAGCCCGCTCAAGCAAGGCCGCCGCAGCCGCCGGACTGCCCTCCTTCAGCAACTTCACCCCACGCTGGTACCAGTCATAAACACCACCCCCTGGAGTGCCCGGCATCTCATCGTTGACATTTCCGTCCTGAGCCATGCGTGAGGACTCCTTCATAGCTAAACGGCGACGACGCCACGCCCTGCCACGGGACGAGCACGACTACAACCATGGGGTGACTTCCGGGAGGAGCGGGCATTTATGGGAGCATGCCCGGTATGGGGACTCCTGAACTGCCGGTGCCGGATGGGTTGGTGCTCCGACCCTTTCGCGGCGTACGTTTCACTGTCGAAGATCCCGCCAAGGTGACCTCCCCACCCTACGATCTGATCTCCGATGCCGACGTGGACGCCCTGCTGGACTCCCACCCGAACAACGTCGTCCGCCTCATCCTTCCCTACTCCTCCCAGAGCAACTCCTCCACCGCGAAACCGAACGCAGAAACCCCCTCTGGGACACACTCCCCACGGGTCGAGACACCGCTCGAAACCCGTTACACCAAAGCACGCGACACACTGCGAGCCTGGCTCGACTCGGGTGTGCTCGTGCCAGACGACGTCCCGGCGCTCTACGTCTACGAACAGAGCGGACCGAACGTCCTGCAACGCGGCCTGATCGGCGACGTTGGCCTGGTCGACCCAGGCCAGGGCATCATCCTTCCCCACGAAGACGTCGTGCCCGGCCCCATCGCCGACCGCCTCGCCCTCATGAGCACCACTCAGGCCAACCTCGAACCCATCTTCCTCCTGTACGACGGCGACAACGGCACGGCCACTCGCCTGGTGAACGAGGTGGCCGCCAAACGACGTCCCCTCATAACCGCCCAGACGGAAGACGGTCTCACGCACCGCATATGGGCGATCACAGACACGACGGAAATCGCCGCGATCAACGCCGACCTTCATCCGCGCCAAGCACTGATCGCCGACGGTCACCACCGCTACGCGACGTACCGCGTCCTCCAACGTCAAGAACGCGCCGCACACCGACAAGAGCAGCAGCCCCCCGCTCCTCCCCCCTCCGACTCAAAGGAACCCTCAAACTCCAAGGCCCCGACAACCCCAGCAAACCTCCCCAGCACGCCGAAGCTCACCGGCCCAAGCGAACTCCTCAGCACAAAGGCTGCCGACGGCTCAGGAGAACCCTCCAACACGCAGGAACCAACACCTCCAGACCAACTCGCCAGCACACAACAACCCTCGCCCCCAGAAGAACCTGCCAACGCGCAGAAACCCATCAGCCTGAAAGGGCCTTCAAGCACCGAGAGACCAACCAGCCCAAGAGAAGCTTCAAGCCCGCAGAAGGGAAGCAGCTCAACAGAACCATCAAGCGAAAAGGCGCCAAACGGAACAAGTCACATAGCTCCGAAGGCCGAAGTACCAAGCCCAACACCAACGCCAACGCCTGCACCCACACCTGCCTCCGCGGCTTCACCCGCACCCACACCTGCACCTGCACCTGCGTCCGCGATCGGGCCATGGGACTTTGGGCTGGCCCTGCTCGTCGACTCCACCGCGTACCCGCCCGACCTCAAGGCCATCCACCGAGTGATCCCCGGCCTCCCCCTAGCCGAAGCAACAACCAAGGCGAGGGCTGCGTGGCGCGTGGACGACTACGACGACCTGGCACAGGGCCTGGCCGCATTGGAAGAGGCCCAGGAGCCGGCGTTCCTGCTCGCCGGAACAGGCGGCTCTCACTTGCTCACCCAGCCCGACCCGGTACAGCTCGCCCAAGCCATGCCAACGGACCACTCCGACCGCTGGAACTCCCTGAACACCTCCATCCTCACGGAGTTCGTGCTTCCAAAGCTGTGGAACATGCGCGACGACGAACAAGCCGTACGCATCGTCCACCACGACACGAAGGCCGCAACGCAGTTGGCCATCCAGACCGGCGGCACCGCCGTAATCCTCAAGCCCCTGTCGCCAGCGAACGTGTTTGCCATAGCCGCAGGCGGCGAACGTGTCCCCCGCAAATCCACCTCCTTCGGCCCAAAACCCAGAACCGGCCTAGTCCTCCGCACATTCGCAATCGACTGAGCCAACCACGCGCACCTGGCCTCCGACGGTCTCCCCGGTTCGGAAAATGCCCGCCAATTCGCCAGATGGCAGGCCAAATCCTCGGGAATGGCACCGCATCTCAAAAACGCACGAAAACACGCTTCTGTACGCGGACGGCAGTGGCGTCCCGTCAAGCAGTGCGGTTCCCAACCCGCTTGCTCTCATCCGACCCGCTTGGCCCACTCGACCCGCTTGGTCTCATCCGACCCGCTTGGTCTCATCCGACCCGCTTGGTCATTCGAAGCGCTTGGTCATTCGAAGCGCTTGGTCTCATCCGACCCGATTGGCATCATCCGACCGATTGACGCATTCGAACCGCTTGGCCTCATACGGCCCGGCAAGCATGCGGCCCCACTAAACCCGGCCCCACTAAAATCGTCGACCCACCACTCAGCAGGACGTCACCTCCCGCGGTGGTGCCCCAGCGAGTGGTGGGTTGACGCAATCAGCGGCAGATTGCTTACCGGGCTGGGCGCGGCCAAGCAGGCGCGAGACCACGCCGCTCCGCGGGCACCACCCCATCTGGTGGAGTTCCCTGTGGGCGAGGAAGCTTCGCCCACAGGGAATCACCCGCTCGCCGGGGCCATTCGTGCAGGTCGGAGAAGGCGTCTTCTCCGGCAAGCTCTTGTTCCATGGCGAGCGGCGGACGGGCGCTTAGGCCGGGCGGTGGGGTAACGGCCAGCGCAGGGGTGTTCGGTCGGGCGGGATCCGCGCTGGATTGCTTGCGTGGGCGGGTGGGATCAGCATGCGGGCTCCAAGTACGCCACCTGGCGGGGGACCAGGGTGGCGAGAGGCCGGGCGGGGGTGTCGGGGGTGGAGGGCTCGGATTCGTTGAATGGTTTGGCGCTGCTCACCTCCACCTCGTACCTCCAGATCTTGGCCGCTGAAGGGCCGAAGACGCGGCAGCGGAACGCTCCTGTCACCTCCATGTACTCGCGGGGCTTGAGGATGCGGACCATGGCGGCCGTCTCCGGGTCGAAGGTGACGCACGGGATGCTGTCGGTCATGGTGGCGCCGCGTCTGTGCTGACGGCGGCGGACGATGATGCGCCACTTCGTCGCGGTGTCGCCGCTCGGCAGGTCGAATTCCTCAACCGTTCCTGACAACCGCCCCACCAGCAAGACCTCGTTTCGGTCCACTGTCGTCCTCCTATCGGTGCTCTGGTGGAGATCACTCTCTACGATGAGAGGGAGGCCGGATCGGCTGGAACGCCGTTCTGGGGATAACGGCTGGACGCTCGGGAGCCCCTGTGGACAACATCACCGCGCTAGGCGGCGACGTCTATGAAATCGACACCAAGATGGCTGGATACTCGGGCATCACGGCCGGTTATCTGATTTTGGGTGATCGACCATGCCTGGTGGAGACGGGCACCTCGACTTCGGCGCCAGTAGTGCGTGACGCGCTCGCATCGCTCGGTGTGGGCCCGGAGGATCTGGCGACCGTCGTCGTGACACACATTCACCTCGATCACGCCGGCGGTGTGGGGGACATCGCCAGGTTCTTCCCATCAGCGCAGATCGTCGTACACGAGAAGGGCGCACGTCACCTGGCCGACCCGACACGGTTGATGGCAAGTGCGCGGATGGTGTGGGGTGACAAGCTTGACTCACTTTTCGGTGAGCTGTCCCCCACTGAGGCGGAACGCATCGTCGCGCTCGGCGATACCGGAGCCATCGACCTGGGCAACGGGCGCACGCTGAACAGCCACTACTCACCAGGGCATGCGAAACATCACGTTGGCCTGATCGACTCCGCCACGGGTGATCTGTACGTCGGGGACGCAGCCGGGGTTTACCTGCCAGAGACAGGCGACCTGCGTCCCGCGACACCTCCGCCGGACTTCGACCTGCAGACAGCACTCGACTCAATCGCGCTGTTCGAGGCGTTGGGGCCACAACGGCTGCTGTTCAGCCACTACGGGCCGGTAAAGGCGGTTCAGGAGACGCTCGAACGGTCGGCGGAAGAGCTCCGGGTCTGGGTTGATCTCACGCGGCAAGCCCATTCTGAGGGGATGGACCTGGATCATGCCGTCGCCATGGTCAGGGACCGCACCAAGGAACGCTACTCCGCGCTCAAATCCGAAGGTGATGAGCGAGCCGAGCAGTTCGAGCTGCTGAGTGGGGCCCCGTCGAACGTGGCGGGGATCCTGCATTGGCTCAACCGCGTCTCTCCATGAAAGCCCAGTCCACCCCTGATGTGACGCCCTGACATCAGCCCTCTGCCCTCAGCCCTGCCATGCCAGGCCCTCTGACGTCGGGCCCCGTAGCGTCGGGTTCGCGGCGTCCGACCTCTGGCGTCAGACCCTGAGCGAACGAACGCGCTGGGCGCGGCATACGCCTGACACGAGGGAATGCCCAACGCAGGCAAACGCGCGGGCACGAGCGAACGCGCAGAACGAGAAAACGCGCAGCGCAGGCGAACACGCGGGGCACGAGCGAACGCCCAACGCAGGTAAACACGCGGGGCAGAGAGGGCAGCGCGGGCGAACGCGCGGAGCCACGGGATAACGCGCGGCACGAGCGAGCGACTTGATGCGGTCGACGCTGCCGTGGCCGGGGCCTAGCCGGTTTTGATGGGGCGACCGCTCCAATGCGGCAGGCGTTCTGAAGGGACGGCCGCGATTAGGCTGCGGACGTTCTCGTGACAGGCACCCAAAGCGACAGCCAGGCCGGGATACGTCGGCCTTCTCTTACGCGACGGAATACCCGGGTGGGTGCGACGGGTCGTACCCGTGCCAAGGACGGTCTACGACTCCGGCGAACGTGCCCCAGAACGAAGACGAGCTCCGCCGTACCGGATTGTCACGGTACGGCGGAGCTCGCTATCAGTTGTCGGTCTTGGGCTTGCTGCCCTCAGCCCGCTCGTTGGGCTCGTCTTCCGAAGTGTTGTCACCGAAGTCCGGCTCAATGAAGGCCGGCGTGATGCTCGGGGTGTCGGACTGCGCCACAGCCTCAGAAGCCGCTGCCGGCTGGTCGGCGACGGCGTCCAGAACGTCACCAGAGTCGGGACCGGCTTCGGCGCCGGCACCACGGACATCACCGGAACCGACCCCAGAGCCACCTTCGGCAGCACCACGGACACCACCGGAACCGACCCCAGAACCGGCTCCGACAGCACCACGGACATCACCGGAGTCAGGCTCAGAGCCGCCTCCGGCAGCACCATGCACGCCATCGGAGTCGGGCTCGACAGCGGTGCGCTGGGCGTCAGCGGATTCGAAGGCAGGCTCGGCGGCGGTGTCCTGAGTGTTGTCGAGGACGTTCGTCTGCTCCCGCTCGCCCTTCACCGTCTGCACCGGCTCGTCCGCCAGGAGGTCTGCGGCCTCGGCGAGAGCCTCGGTCTCGTCCGCCTCGTCCTCGTCGGCCTCGGCATCCTCGAGATCGGCCTCGTCCGATCCAGCCTCGGTCTTGCTGGAGTTTTGCAGCCGGCTCTCGGGGAGGTCCTCGTCGAGGGACTCCTCTTCGTAGTCCTCCTCCAGGTCCTCGATGACGGCTCCGGTCAGCTCGGCGTACCGCTCTGCGGCGTCCGTCTCTCCGTCGTCGTCGAACGCCATCGCCCGGCCGAACCAGTCGGTCGCCGCCTCCTGGTGTCCGGCATCGGCCAACGCGTCCGCGTATGCGAACGCCAGCCGCGCCGACCAGGGCTTCGGCTGCGGGTCGCGCAGTTCGGGCAGGCGCTGCAGGGTGATCACGGCGGCGTCGTGCTGACCGAGATCACGGCGGGCGCCGGATTCGACGATGGTCAGCTCGATGCGCCCGGCCCGGTCGAGGCGTTCGGCCTCAGGCGAACGTACGAGGTCAATCGCTCTCTCCGGACGGCCGAGGCCACGCTCGCAGTCGGCCATGACCGGCAGGTACGCCTCAGAACCCGTCATCCTCCTGGCCGCCCGCAAATCGCTCAGCGCCTCGGAGAAATGCCCCGCGCGGTAGGCGACGATGCCCGCGGCCTCGCGTACGACCCCGATGCGAGCCGCGAACCTGCGAGCCACCTTCGTGTGCTCATGCGCCCGATCGGGATCATCGTCCTCAAGTGCCCGCTCGGCGGCCACCATGTGCCGGCCGACGAGGTCCGCGAGGTCGCCCGGCAGAGAGCGCAGCTCCTCGAGGACTTCCTTGTCGAGCTCGTCAACCGTGATGTCCGGAGCGACCTCGGGCAGCTTCTCACGCTGAGGGGCCTCGGCCTCCTGGTCGGGCCTGCCGTACCTGGCGCGGGTCCCCGATGCTGGCTGCTCCTCACGGCTGTCCCTGGAGAACGGGCGGGAGTCCCGCTGACCGCCCTGGCCGCGCGAACCGTAGCCACCGCCCTCGCCGCGCGAACCGTATCCGGCGCCTTCACGACGCGGCCCCTCTCGGAACCCGCCCTCACGACGCGGCCCCTCCCGGAAGCCTTCACGACGATCATCCCGGGAACCACGGTCACGGAATCCGCCATCACGACGGGGACCGCGGTCGCCGTACTCGCCCTCGCGACGGGGACCTCCGCGGTCGTCACGGAAGCCGCTCTCGCGCCTGGGGCCACGGTCACCGTACGAACCCTCACGCCGTTCACCGTAACCACCCTCGCGACGCGGACCGCGATCACCGAATCCGCCCTCACGACGGGGGCCCCGGTCACCGTACGAACCCTCACGCCGTTCGCCGTGACCACCCTCACGGCGAGGACCACGGTCATCCCGGTCGCGGAACGGACGACGCTCGCCACCCTCACGCCGCGGACCGCCCCGATCATCACGGAACCCGCCTTCGCGACGCGGACCGCGATCACTGAACCCGCCCTCACGACGGGGGCCACGGTCACCGAACCCGCCCTCACGCCTGGGGCCACGGTCACCGTACGAACCCTCACGCCGTTCACCGTAACCACCCTCGCGACGCGGACCGCGATCACCGAATCCGCCCTCACGACGGGGGCCCCGGTCACCGCCCTCACGGCGAGGACCCCGATCATCCCGATCGCGGAACCCACCATCACGACGCGGACCGCGATCACCGAACCCGCCCTCACGACGGGGGCCACGGTCACCGAATCCGCCCTCACGACGGGGGCCACGGTCACCGAATCCGCCCTCACGACGGGGGCCCCGGTCACCGTACGAACCCTCACGCCGTTCGCCGTAACCACCCTCACGGCGAGGACCACGGTCATCCCGGTCGCGGAACGGACGACGCTCGCCACCCTCACGCCGCGGACCGCCCCGATCATCACGGAACCCGCCTTCGCGCCGCGGACCGCGATCACTGAACCCGCCCTCACGACGCGAGGAGGATCCACCATCACGGCGAGGACCACGATCATCCCGATCGCGGAACCCACCATCACGACGCGGACCCCGGTCACCGAATCCGCCCTCACGACGGGGGCCACGGTCACCGTACGAACCCTCACGCCGTTCACCGTAACCGCCCTCGCGACGGGGACCACGGTCATCCCGATCACGGAACGAACGACGTTCATCACCGTCACGCCGCGAACCACCGCGATCGTCTCGATCCCGGTATCCCTCGTCCCGACGCGGTCCTCTGTCATCACGGTTGTAGGAGCGCGACCTGTCCTCGGATCGGAACGGACGGCCGCCTCCGGAGTCTCGCTCACGCGAGCCGTACCCGCCGCTCCTGCCACCCTCGCTGGAGCGCCTGTCCTCGTGGTCGCCGCGCCCGCGCTGTCCGCCGTCCGATCCGTTATCTCTGTTCACTTCTGGTCCATTTCGTTGGCTCACTCAGCGGACTCACAACGACGGTCCACCGTGGCTGGTCGCCGCCCGCCCACGGGCCTTACGCGACGAAGGCCACCAGTGGAGGTGGCCCGGTTCCACCAGCCTAGCAAGCCAGAGTACGTCCTGAGCCCAGCACAACTCGATGGTCGACTGGTCCATGAATGCACGTTCGGCCGGCCAGACTGCTCACGATGCCACTGTCTCATTCCGAAAACGGGAATGTATCGGTGGTGGGCGGCTGGGCTCGCTCCGCGAAGGATCGCAGAGGCCCAGCGCGCCGATCGAGGCGGTCACGCCTGTTCGGGAAAATAAGAAGGGCCCTCAGCCAGTACGGCCGAGGGCCCTTCTTTTAAAGATTGTCCGGCGGCGACCTACTCTCCCACACCCTCCCGAGTGCAGTACCATCGGCG